>NZ_JAABLQ010000001.1:3000000-3311761 GCF_009915765.1 Pannonibacter sp. XCT-53 | reverse complement strand
GCCGCCCGCCACGCCAGCGGCGAAACCCTCTCCTTCATCGCCCCAGCCGACCGCCTCCACCCCTTCGACGCAACCACCGGAAAGCGCATCCCGGCACGCCCGTGACACCCCCTCACCCCTCACTCAACCAAAACGCCCCAAGGGGCGCAGCGCGGCCATTGCCTTTCCCTCTGCCTCCCGTCGCCTGCCGTGGCCCTTCACGCGGCAGGCGCGGGCGGTGGAGGGACACCACCCGGAGCCTGCCCGACCGCGTGCGGCTGCTGTATGCTGCGGCCATGTCCGAACCGACCGATTCCCTTCTTGTGCACGCCTCGCCGGAGCTGATGCGCCGCGTCGGCGCCTGGCTCGACCATCTCGGCGACGAGCGGCGACTGTCTGACAAGACGCTCGTCGCCTATGAGCGCGACGTGGCGCAGTTTCTCCGGTTTCTCGCCGGCCACCTGGGCGGGGCGCCCGGTCTCGACGAGATCCGCAACCTGTCGCCGGCCGATTTCCGTGCCTTTCTGGCCCGTCGCCGCACCGCCGGCGTGGGCAGTCGCTCGCTCGCCCGCGGGCTGGCCGGTATCCGCTCCTTCCTTGGCTATCTCGAACGGCGCGGCGAGGTGAATGCCGCTGCCGCCGGCGCGGTGCGGCCGCCGCGTCAGCCGCGCTCGCTGCCCAAGCCCCTGAGCGTGGCCGATGCCCGCGCGGTTGCCTCGGGCGAGACCGGTCTGGAGGCCGAGCCTTGGATCGAGGCCCGCAATGCGGCCGTGCTCACCTTGCTTTATGGCTGCGGCCTGCGCATTTCCGAGGCGCTTGCGCTGACCGCGCGGGCCGCGCCGCTGCCGACGACCCGCAGCCTGCGCGTCGTCGGCAAGGGGGGCAAGGAGCGGATCGTGCCCTTGCTGCCGGTGGTGGGGGAGGCGATCGCCGCCTATCTGCGCCTCTGTCCCTATCAGCCGCAGCCGGAAGGGCCCCTGTTTCTGGGGGCCCGCGGTGGACCGCTCAGTCCGCGTCTCATCCAGCTCGCCGTGGCGCGGCTGCGCGGGGCGCTCGGGCTTCCGGACAGCGCCACGCCGCATGCCCTGCGCCATTCCTTTGCCACGCATCTTCTGGCCGGCGGCGGTGATCTCCGCTCGATCCAGGAGCTTCTGGGCCACGCCAGCCTGTCGACGACCCAGATCTACACCGAGGTCGATGCGGCCCGGCTGCTGGAGGCCTATGACCGCGCCCATCCGCGCAGCTGAAGCCGCGCGCGAGGGGCCGCGACAGGGCCGAAAAAATTTTGCCGAAGGGGGTGCAATTTCCGCGAAACCTGCTAGGTTGCGCCACCTTTCATGCCATGGTGGCGCTTGAACTCAACCACCCGGTCCTCCGCCATGGTGGCCAGGCCGGGCCAACGTCAGGATTTACCTTGCAGGTTCTCGTTCGTGACAACAACATCGAGCAGGCGCTCCGCGTCCTGAAGAAGAAGCTCCAGCGCGAAGGCGTTCTGCGCGAGATGAAGGCGCGTCGCTCCTTCGAGAAGCCGTCCGAGAAGCGCGTCCGCGAAAAGGCGGAAGCCGTGCGCCGCGCCCGCAAGGCTGCGCGCAAGCTCGCACAGCGCGAAGGCCTGATCGCCGGTCCGAAGCGCAAGGCGCGCTGAGACCGTCTGGCGTCTTGCTCCTGCAATACCCTCGGGCCTGCCGGCTCCGGGGGTTTTTGCATTTGCGCCCGACCTTGGTCCCCGACCGGCCAGCCCGGAGACGCGGAGCTGCGGCCGGTGGCCCGGTGCCCGTGCCGCGCCGGACCCGGGGGGGCCTTGCGCCCCGTCGCAGCCGCACCGACCATGCCGATGCGCCTCCCCCTCGAGCGTTAACGAGGGGTTAATGGCCTGCCGCTACCGTATCGGCAGGAGGTGCCCATGCCTGCGCAAGCCCTGGTTCTGCTGCTGATCGTCCCGCTGCTGCTGCTGTCCGGGCCGGATCTCCGCCCGCCCGCAGCCGCGGCGCAGACGGCCACGCGCGTCTATTGCCCGCTGCCGGAGGAGGGCATCTGGGTCGACAAGGCCGCCAAGTGGCAGGAACTCACCCGTCTCGAGGTGGAGGCGACCTGCGTGGATGACCGCGTGCAGGTCCGCGCCCGTGCCTTCATGCGCTGCAGTCCGCGCGACTGCAAATGGGGCTGGACCGAAGCGGAACTCCGGCCGGGTGGCGGCGTGCGTGTCCGGCTGGAAGGGTTCTTCGGCACCCGCGACATCAAGATGCGGGCGTTCGGTGACAACATCGAGGCCGACGTGCTGGTGGTGCCCCATGATCCGCTGCAGCAGGAAGAGCTGACGAGCCACATCCTCAAGCGGGCACGCCGCTGAGCCGCGGCCGCCCTCCCGGACCGGGTTCCGCAAAATGTGATCGCCGCAGGTCTTGCTGCGGCCGGTCGTGCCGTTACCTTACGGAAACGGGGCTATCCTGCCCCGGCACGGTTCACCACCGGAGGGACCCTACATGCGCAGTCTGAAGAAGTCCGCAGCTGTCCTCGCCCTTTGCCTGACCGGCAGCGTTGCCGCCTCGGGCGTTGCCATGGCCTGCAGCCACATGAAGTCGGTCAAGGCCACCCCGAACATGACGGTGGCGCAGCTGCCGGCCACCGGTCAGACCCAGGCGACCGGCTTCTCCATCGCCACCAGCGACGTGAAGACCGCAGCCCCGGTCGTCGTTCAGCCGGCCCCCGTCGCCCGCTGATCTGGCCAACTGGCAATCGGGCAATCGGCCGCACCGGTCCCTCGCGGATGCGACGGGCCGCTGACCGACGTCCTGGCAGGTCGGCAAGCCTGCCGGGCAGAGCGATGCCCTGCCGCCCCCGCAGGCAGGGTGCTCCGGCGAACGTCCAGTCCCCCGGCTGGACGTTCGGCGAAGCGGCACGGCGGCTCAGGCGAGACCGAGTGCCAGACGCAGCCGCTTCGGCAGGCCGGCGGTCACGAGACCATGGGCCGCGGCGACATAGGCCCGGATCTCCTCGGGGTCGGTTTGCGCCGTCGACACCAGCTGCAGCCACCCGGCCCGGGCCAGATAGGGGGCCGGCCGGTAGTGCGGGGTGTCCCGCAGCATCGCGCCCGACAGATCGGAGGCCTTGAAGCTGACCTGGCCGTCCGCATCCGCACCACTCCAGATGGCGAAGATCTTGCCGCCGACCTTCCAGACCGAGCACCCGCCCCATTGCACCACATGCGAGGTTGCCGGGAGACCGGCGCAGAAGGTGTCGAAGTCGGCGCGCGTCATGGTCTGCTCCCGGTGCTGTCCGTCTCCGCGAGCGGCGGGAGGGGTTGCTTGAAACTCTGTCGCACACTCGCCATATTCGCAAGCAGTACGGGGTGATGGCACCCCGGTCCGGATGCCTTCCAGAAGGGTCCGGGTCTCAAGGTCGCTTTGCAGAGGACTTTGACGATGACGCGTATGTCAGCGTTTTCCAGCCCGTTCATGCTCGGGTTCGATGATATCGAGCGTGTGCTTGACCGGGTATCGAAAGCCGCCAACGACGGCTATCCGCCCTACAACATCGAACGCCTGCCGAAATCCGATGACCATGGCGACGTGATCCGCATCACGCTGGCCGTGGCGGGCTTCACCCGCGACCAGCTCGACGTCTCCGTGGAAGAGCGGCAACTGGTCATCCGGGGCCGTCAGGTCGACGACAAGTCCCGGCAGTACCTGCATCGGGGCATCGCCGCGCGCCAGTTCCAGCGCGCCTTCGTGCTGGCGGAAGGGATCGAGATCCTCGGCGCCGACCTCAAGGACGGACTGCTGTCCATCGATCTGGTACGGCCGGAACCCGAACGGGTGATCCGCCGGATCGAGATCACCGCGCGGGACTGATCCCGGCGGCACGGCGTGATCCGGCCCGGTCCGGCTTTCGCTCAAGACGACAACAAGGAGAACTGCCATGACGCGTGATGGTCATCCGCGCGCAACGCACCCGCGTGCCCTCTCGCCTGAAGTGTTTGCCCAGCTGGGCACGGGCCATGTCGGCTACCTGCGCCAGATTTCTTCCGACGATCTGCGCCGCCTGTTTCCCGGCACCCCGGAAATGGCGCGCGGCCTGCGCCTCTGGGCGCTGCTGGGGGCTGACGGCACGCCGATCGTCGTGTCCGACAGCCGGGAGGCAGCGATTGCCAACGCGCTGGAAACCGAGCTGGTGATGGTCAGCGTGCACTGACGCGCGCCGGCCGAAGCCCGGCCACACGCGCGGCCGTCCCGGGCCGCCCCGGATGAGGGCGCCCCACCGGACCGGGCCCGGCTGCACGGGTGGCGATCCTGCCGCATGCTTTCCCCTCTTGCTGCCGCGCCGTTTCGCGCTACGTTGCCTGATGTCTGCAACAATCGAAAGGAGGTGAGCCCATGTCGAGTGAGACCCTGTGCGTGGCCCTGATGTCTGGGCGGAAGGGTGAACTGCCGGAGCAGCCTCTGGCCGTGAGAACTTTCGCCGGGATCTGATCCGGACACGAGGTCATGTCGATCTCACGGGAGGGCCGCTCAGCGGCCCTCTTTGTTTTTCAGAACCCAAGCCTCTGGAATCGCAGCGAAAACGACCCATCTTCGGCTTTATCGGACGAAGCCCTTGCCAAAGCCCCATGGCTTGCTGATATAAGGGGCTCGGGAGGTTGGTGGTGGACGAGCCACTCGCCAACCGGGTCAGGTCCGGAAGGAAGCAGCCCTAACGAGATCCGGCACGGGTCGCCGTGCCAGCCTCCCACCCTTTCCCGCGCAGAAAACACGGGCTTCCATGAGCGGTATCGATGGCGACAGCCCGGACGGCACGACGGAGCCCGGCGCGGACGAGATCCGCGACGACCTGACCCTGTCGATGTTCGGCGATGCGCCCGAAGCCTCCGCGCCTGAGGCAAGGCCGGCTGCGGTCTCCGAGGCAGGACAGAAGTCTGGTGCCTACCGGGTTCTCGCCCGCAAGTACCGCCCCCAGACCTTTGACGATCTCGTCGGCCAGGAGCCGATGGTGCAGACGCTGGAAAACGCGTTTGCCACCGGCCGTATCGCCCAGGCCTGGATGCTGACCGGTGTCCGTGGTGTCGGCAAGACGACGACGGCACGCATTCTGGCGCGCGGCCTCAATTACGAGATCCCCGGCGAGGCGGACCGGCCCACGGTCAGGCTGACGCGCGAGGGCGTGCATTGCCGCTCGATCATGGAAGGCCGCCATGTCGATGTGATCGAGATGGACGCCGCCTCGCACACCGGCATCAACGACATCCGCGAGATCACCGATGCGGCGCGCTACCGTCCGGCCACGGCGCGCTACAAGGTCTACATCATCGACGAAGTGCACATGCTGTCCAACGCGGCCTTCAACGGGCTGCTGAAGACGCTCGAAGAGCCGCCGGAGCATGTGAAGTTCATCTTCGCCACGACGGAAATCCGCAAGGTCCCGGTCACGGTCCTGTCCCGCTGCCAGCGCTTCGACCTGCGCCGCATCGAACAGCCGAAGCTGGTCGGCCTGCTGCGCCGGATTTCCAACGCCGAAGCGATCGACATCTCCGACGAGGCGTTGACGCTGATCGCGCGTGCCGGCGAGGGCTCCGCCCGTGACAGCCTGTCGTTGCTCGATCAGGCCATCGCCCATGGCGCCGGGCACATCGACGCCGCGCAGGTGCGCGAGATGCTCGGTCTTGCCGACCGGGCCCGGGTCATCGACCTGTTCGGCCATGTCATGGCAGGCCGCATCGCCGAGGCGATGCAGGAACTGGCGCAACAGTATTCCATCGGCGCCGACCCCGCGGTCGTGCTGACCGATCTTGCCGACTTTACCCATCTCGTGACGCGCCTGAAGATCGTGCCGAAGGCGGGCGAGGAAGTCTCCGTGACGGAGACGGAACGTCTGCGCGGCCGCGAGTTTGCCGAGAAACTGTCGATGCGGGCCCTGTCACGCGCCTGGCAGATCCTGCTCAAGGGCATTTCCGAGGTTCAGGCCGCGCCGAAGCCGCTCGCCGCCGCCGACATGGTGCTCGTGCGCCTCGCCTATGCCGCCGATCTGCCGGATCCGGAAGAAGCGCTGAAGCTGCTGCGCGCCGGCGCGCTTGGGGCCCTGCCGCAGGCGCCTGTCGCTCCGGGTGGCGGCCAGGGCGCGGGTCCGTCCGGCGGGGGAGCCATGGCCGTCGGCATGGGCTCTGGCCAGATGGCACAGGCCCCGCAGCCGCAGGGGGCTCCCTTGGCCGCGCTGCCTTCCGCGCAGGTGCAGCCGGACGGGCGACCGCGCCTCGCCACCATCCAGGGCGGCATGGCCCAGCCCGTTGCGACCCCTCAGCCCGCGCCGCCGCAGCGCGACCCGCAGCCCGCCCGCCCGGCCATCATTCTGCGCAATCTCGCCGATTGCGCTGCGCTCGCCTCGGAGAAGCGCGATATTCCGATGAAGGTTGCCATCGAGCGGCAGATGCGGCTCGTGAAGTTTGAGCAGGGCCACATCGAGATCCAGCCGACCCGCGACGCCGGGGCCGACGTCGCCGGCGAGCTGGGCCGCAAGCTGACCGACTGGACCGGCACCCGCTGGATCGTGGCCGTCAGCCGCGAACAGGGCCGGCCAACCATCCAGGAGGAGCGGGAGGCGACCCAGGCCCAGCTCCTCTCCGATGCCCGCTCGCATCCGACCGTGTCCGCGCTGCTGGCCGAGTTTCCCGGTGCCCGGATCGTCGATGTCCGCGTGACGGCCGACGAGGACGAGGCCGAGCTGGCTGACCCGTTGCTCGGCGAGGCCCTCGGGCACGACGACGCCGACGACCTCTGACGTGACGCCGGCCCTTGACGTCAAGGGCTTGCAATGCGTCGCGCGCCTTCCCAGTTCCAGATGACCAACAGATGGAGACCGGAATGATCGTGACGACCACCAGCTCGCTGCAGAACCGCGAAATCCTCGACTACAAGGGGCTCGTGACCGGCGAGGCTATTCTGGGTGCAAACATCTTCAAGGACCTGTTTGCCGGTATCCGCGACATCGTCGGCGGTCGCTCGGGTACCTATGAGGCCGAGTTGGCCAAGGCCCGCACCATCGCGCTGGAAGAGATGCAGCACAACGCCGCCCGTCTGGGTGCGAATGCGGTCATCGGCGTTGATCTGGACTATGAGACGGTCGGTCAGAACGGCTCCATGCTCATGGTGACGGCAACCGGGACCGCGGTCCTGATCCGCTGAGCGGAACAGCACAGGGTCCTCAACCCACTGTGAGATGACGGTGACCGGCGCGCGCCCTATGGTTCGGAAAATCCTGATCCGGAGATAGCCCTCATGGCGCGTGCCGCAGCTCTTGCCCTTGCCCTCCTTGCCGCAGCCCCGGCTTCGGCCAGCGCGGAGACCGCGCTGTTTGCCGGCGGCTGTTTCTGGTGCGTCGAAGCCGACATGGACAAGGTGCCGGGTGTGACCGCGACGATCTCCGGCTATGCCGGGGGAAAAAGCGAGCAGCCCACCTACCGGACCTATGAGGACGGTGGCCACCGCGAGGTGGTTCAGGTCACGTTCGACCCGGCGAAGGTCAGCTACGCCCGGCTGGTCGCCATCTTCCTGCGCACCGTCGACGTGACCGACGCTGGAGGCCAGTTCTGCGACCGGGGCTTCGGCTATTCGACCGCCATCCATGCTCTGACGCCCGCCCAGGAAAAGGCGGCGAAGGCGGAAATCGCCAGGGCTGAACGGCTGCTCGGCCGGTCGATCGTGACCCCGGTCGAGGGGGCGGCGCGCTTCTGGCCGGCCGAGGACTATCACCAGGACTATTATCTCGGCGAGAACCGGACGCTGACCCGCTTCGGCTATGTCCGCCAGAGCGAGGCCTACAAGGGATACCGCGGCGCGTGCGGCCGCGATGTCCAGGTCAGGCGGGTGTGGGGCGAGGAAGCCTTCAAGGGACTGGAGAAGCCCGCCTCCTGATCGCGCCCGGCATGATGCTCCTGCGGCGCGACGGTGCGGCTCAGACGCCGGCCTCGAATGCCTCGACCAGATCCAGAAACGCCGTGCCATAGCGTTCCAGCTTGGACTGGCCGACGCCCGAGACCGCCAGGAGCTGGTCCGGCGTGACCGGCCGGGCCCGCGCGATGCCGATCAGGGTCGCATCCGGGAACACGACATAGGGTGGCACCTCGTTGTCGCGGGCGATCTGTGTCCGGAGGCGGCGCAGCCGCTCGAACAGCAGCCGTTCTTCCGCGTCCAGATCGTCCGCAAGGCTCGACGAGCGTTCGCCACGGGAGGACTTCAGGCTCGCGGCCGCCCGGTCCCGGCGCAGCAACACCTTGCGTTCGTTACGAAAGACGGCTCGCGCTTCTTCCGTCAGCACCAGCGCGCCATAATTGGCATGGTCGACGCCCACGAGCCCCATGGCGACGAGCTGGCGGGCGACGGACTGCCAGGTCTTCGGCGGCAGGCTCTGTCCGATGCCATAGACGGTCAGCTTGTCGTGGCCGAAGCGGGCGATCTTCTCGTTGTCCTTGCCGAGCAGCACGTCAATGACATGCCCGGCGCCAAAACGCTGGCCGGTGCGATAGACTGCCGACATGAATTTCGACGCCGCTTCCGTTCCGTCCCAGGTCTCGACCGGGGACAGGCAGGTGTCGCAATTGCCGCAGGGCTTCGGATAGACCTCGCCGAAATGCGCCAGCAGGGCCTGCCGGCGGCAGCCGGCGGTCTCGCAGATGCCGAGCAGGGCGTTGAGCTTGGCGGTTTCCGCCCGCTTCACCTCGTCCGGCGCGTCACCCTCCGCGATCATGCGGCGGCGCTGCACCATGTCGGCCATGCCATAGGCCATCCAGGCCTCGGCTGGCGCGCCATCACGGCCGGCGCGGCCGGTTTCCTGATAATAGGCCTCGACGGAGGACGGCAGGTCAAGATGGGCGACGAACCGCACATCCGGCTTGTCGATGCCCATGCCGAAGGCGACCGTGGCCACGAGGACGAGGTTTTCCTCCAGCAGGAAGGCGTCCTGGTTGGCTTCCCGGATCTCGCGCTCGAGGCCGGCGTGATAGGGCAGGGCGCGGATGCCCTTCGAGGTCAGCCAGTCGGCGATTTCCTCCACCTTGGCCCGCGACAGGCAGTAGACGATGCCGCTTTCGCCCTTGTGGCGCTTGAGGAAATCGAGAAGCTGCTGGCGCTGGTTCTCGCGCTCGACGATCTCGTAGCGGATGTTGGGACGGTCGAAGGAGGTGGTGAAGACCCGCGCCCCCTCGAGCTTCAGCCGGACGGCGATATCCTCGCGGGTGTGCGGGTCCGCCGTGGCGGTGAGCGCGACGCGCGGCACGCCGGGATAGCGCTCGGCAAGGCTCGCCAGCTGCAGGTACTCCGGCCGGAAGTCATGCCCCCACTGGCTGACGCAATGGGCCTCGTCGATGGCAAAGAGCGAGATGGCCACGCCCTCGAGCAGCCGGGAGAAGGAGGCTGTCGCCACCCGTTCCGGCGTCACATAGAGAAAATCCAGGGTCCCGGCGCGACAATCCGCGACAATTCGGGCCTGATCCTCCGGGGTCATCGCCGAATTGAGCGCGGCCGCACGGACCCCCGCTGCGGTCAGCGCGCCGACCTGGTCCTTCATCAGGGCAATGAGCGGGGAGATGACGATCCCGGTGCCCGGACGGCACAAGGCAGGGATCTGGAAGCACAGCGACTTGCCGGCCCCGGTCGGGAACAGGACGATGGCGTCCTCGCCCGCCACCAGCGTGTCGACCACTTCCTTCTGCCTGCCACGGAAGGACGGGTAGCCGAACACGTCCGCCAGCACCTCGGCCGGATCGCGGCGGGTGGAGGGGGGAAGGGGCTCGGCGGGATATCCGGTGGCCGTACGGGCCCGAAGCTGCGGCATCTGCGGCGGTGTCCTCTGTCCGGCGCACAATCCCTTATTCGCGCGCGCCGGGCAATGACCGCCTGTGGATGACCGGGTCAGGAGCGGCAGAAAAGCGTGCGTCCGCCGCAAGGACGGCGGCGCGACCGCCTCAGCTCCAGAGCGGGCTGGTGAAGATGGCGACCGATGCCCCGGTCGCCACGGTCCAGGCGAGCGAGCGCTGCGTCGCCCGGTCGGTCCAGTAGCAGACCGTGTAGATGAGCCGCATCAGGATGAAGAGCACGGCCAGCTGGTCGATCCACGCCTGGTCGCCACCCTTGCCGATCCCGACGATGACCGCGACGGCAAACAGCGGGAACGCCTCGAAGCCGTTGGCCTGCGCCCACTGCGCCCGGGCGCGGAAGCCCTCGGCGAAGAACGCCGGATCGCGCGGTCGGGCATTGTCGAAGCCCTTCATCATCTTGGCCGGCAGCACGGCGACCATGGGCAGGAAGGCGGCGGCGAGAACGCACCAGAGAGCGATGGACAAGATGGTGTTCCTTCGGCAGGACAGAGACAATGGATGACGGACGTCGGGCTTGCGCCCGGCTGCGGGGGCCGGCCTGGGCCGGCCGGAGCGCCGGCCCTGGCCCCAGCCCCAAACTCAAACTCAACCCCAACCCCAGCCCCGGGCCGGCCATGGCTGGCGGCGCGGGCCTGAGGCAGGGCTGACGGGTCCGGTCCGGTCCGCTATGTTGGGCATGGCATCCGATCCGTCAACCGCAAGCGGACCGACCGGAGGGCTGTGACGGGGATCTGGAGGCAGGCAGATGGGCAGGAGTGAACCGGCAGGCTGCAACGGGAGGCCGGGCTGATGCCCCGCCCGATCATCCCGCCGCCGCTGCAGGCTCTGGCCGTCGCGCTGGGCATGGCCGCCGCCGCCCGCTGGCTCCCGCCTGCCGCCGTCGCGGTTCCCGGCCAGACGCTGATCGCCGCCGGGCTTGCAGGACTGGGCCTTGCGATCGACCTCGTCTCGGTGCTGCGCTTCTGGCGCCAGAAAACGACCGTCAATCCGCTCCGCCCGGAGGCGGCCAGCCGGCTCGTGATTTCGGGCCTTTACCGCGTCTCGCGCAACCCGATGTATCTCGGCATGGCGCTCATTCTCGCCGGCTGGGCCGTCTGGCTCGGTCACGCGATCGCCGCTGCCGGCCCGTTCCTGTTCATGCTGGTCCTCACAAGGGTTCAGATCCTGCCCGAAGAGGCGGCGCTGGAGGCCCGGTTCGGCGACGATTACCGGGCCTACAAGGCCCGTGTCCGCCGCTGGATCTGACCGGCGACCTGGACGGCAGGGTGCAGGGGGGCGCGCGCGACGCGGCAAGAAGACACCCCGCGCCCTGGCGGACGCGGGGTGGGTCTGGCGCCGAGGAACCGGTTGTGAGCCGGCTTACTGGCTCGGAACCTGGCCGAAGAGCGTGCGATACATGATCGCATAGACTTCGGTGTTGTCGGTCAGCGGCTCGATCAGGGAGCTGTTGAGCCCGGCGCCGCGCACGAGGATGCCGCCGGCCACATCGTTGTAGCCGACGAAGGACAGCCCGTAGGCATGGCGCGTGCCGCGCGCGTCGGGCGCCGACAGGAAGACGTCACCGAACCGGCCCTGCTGACCGAGCAGGATCCCGCCGCCTTCCGTCGTGGCCTCGACCGCATCGCCTTCCTTGGCGTCCGGCGCGGCAATCACCTGCAGCCCGCCAGCATCGCTGTCGGCGGCCGTGATCAGCAGCGTGTTCGGGTTGGCGTCGACAAAGCGGCGCATGACGCCAATCGCTTCGTCGGCCCGGCCAAGCGCCTCCAGCGTGCCGCCGGCATTCATGCTGTTGGCGAGGTTGTCGGTGCCTTCCTCCTCGATCACCGCGAAGAAGCCCTCGGGATCCCGCGAGACGATCTTCAGCGCGACATCGGTCATCTCGGCGATGGTCGGCGCCCCTTCGACGTAGGACGGCTTGCCGTCGATCAGGTTGCGCTCGGCCTCCTGGTCGTTGAACGTGTGGCCGCGCGCGAAGACGCCGAGCACCTTGTCGACGCTGGCCGTGTCGAGGGCCATCAGCTCCTCGCGGGTGTAGACGACGGTGTAGCCCAGTTCCTTGGCCCGCTCGATGAGATTGAGGCCGTCCTTGCGCTCGCCCGCCCCATGCCGGCCCTGGACACCCTCCGGCAGCAGGAAGCGTTCCCCGCCGGCCATGATGACCTGGGCGCCCGACTCGATGACCTCCCGCGAGATGAAGCTGGTGTCGCTGCGCGACGGCGAGGACGCGACAAAGGCGGCCGTGCCCGGCTCGGCGATATGGCCGCTCTGGACAAGGGCCACGGCACGTCCGGCCGCCAGCGCCTCTTCCGCGATCGACATGGTCTTGCCCGAGGCGGCGGTGATCGGCGTGCTGCCATCGAGGCCGAAACTGTCAGCCTGAACCTTCACGCCATAGGCATGCACGGTGGCCCCGCCGTGCGACGTGCCCGTCAGGCGGTCCTGCATGTGGCCGGTGTAGACACCCATCGCGGGCAGGCGGTCCCAGTTGAGCTCGCCGTCGGGACCAACCAGATGCATCCGGGCCGCACCCCAGGCGTTGACGCTGGTGCCGTCTGGATGGAAGAAGATGACGTTGCCGGTCGTGGCGGTCTGCGCCAGGGCCGGAGCCGCCAGCGTCAGAAGAGCGGTCGCGCAAAAGAGAGATTTCAAAGACATAGCATATCTCCAGTACGTGCCATCTGTGATACGCATCAGCCCCCGGTCCGCGATTAACCATCCTTTCGTTACGGCCAGATGACAAACATCCGCAGCGGCAGGACCGCGCGGCCGCGTATGCCCCCGCAACCCGATGCAATCGCCCGACGCCGGCTCCGGCGCCAGCCTGTCAGCCCTGGCGTCCCCGGTGTCCGTGCAGGGCGGCGACGGCGAAGTCGATGAAGGCGCGGACTTTCGGCGGGACGTGGCGGCGGGAGGGATAGAGGGCGTGAACGGTGACGTCCGGCGTGCTCCACCCCTCGAGCAGCTGCACCAGACGCCCGGCGGCGAGATCATCGGCCACGTAGGCGCGAGGGATCAGGCTGAGACCGAAACCGGCGCGCAGGGCATCCCGCACAGCGAGGCTTGAGGCCACCTGATAGCGGCCGGTGACCCTTTGTCGCACCACGCGGCTGTCGCGCTCGAACACCCACTCGTCGGCATGGCCGGAGAGGGAAAAGCGCACGCACTCATGTCCGGCCAGCTCCTCCGGCACCTGCGGCGTTCCCCGGCGGGCGAGGTAGGCCGGCGCGGCACAGACCACATGGCACAGCGCACCGATCCGCCGGCTGATCAGGCCGGTGTCCTCCAGCTTCAGGCCGCCGCGCAGGGCAAGGTCGTAGCCGTCGCGCACCAGGTCAACGCGGCGGTCGTTGAGATCCAGATCCAGGCTGATCCTCGGGTGGCGGTCGAGGAACTCGGGGATCCGCTCGGTCAGCAGGACCAGACTGGAGGTCATCGGGGCGCTGACGCGCAGCAGGCCCGACGGCTCGGCATTGAGGCTGGCGAGCTGGTCGCGCGCCTCCTCCAGCTCGCCGAGCGCCCGGCGGACCTGCTCCAGATAGAGGCTTCCCGCCTCGGTCAGATGCAGCCGGCGTGTGGTCCGGTTGATGAGCCGGGTGCCGAGATCGGCCTCCAGCTCGCTGATGGCCTTGCTGGCCCCGGCAGGCGACAGACCGACACTGCGTGCGGCAGCGGCAAAGCTGCCGAGATCCGCGATGGCGCGGAAAAGGCGAAGGGTGGCGAGGCTTTCCATCCGGGCATCATTATTCACTTCTGGTCATGAGTGAACCAAAATTCTGCAGGATTATCGACCAACGGGCGCCGGGGTACCTCTGGGATCGCGGCAGGGGCCCGGCCTTTCGGACCTCCGCCGACGCGGGGGCCCCACCGCCCCCTTCTTCCTGACGCCCGGAGCCAGCCATGCAGATCCAGATCCCGGCCCTTGTCGACGCCATCGAGACCCGTTCCTCCACAAACTTCTTCCAGCCGGACAGTGCGCTGGAGGATGCCGCGATCCTGCGCCTGGTCGAGCTTGCCACGCGGGCACCGACGGCGTTCAACCTGCAGAACTGGCGCTTCCTTGCAGTGCGGTCGCCGCAGGAGAAGGCGCGCCTGCAGGCCCTTGCGGCAGGACAGGCCAAGGTCAGCGAGGCTGCCGTCACCTTCATCCTCTGCGGTCTGCACCCGCGGCAGGGCAGCCTGCCACCCTTGCTTGCACCCAGTGTCGAGGCCGGATATATGCCGGCAGCGCTGGCCGCCGATCTGGCATCGGCCGCCGACGCATTCTACGGGGACAACCTTCGGCTGTCCCGCGACGAGGCCATCCGGTCCGCGAGCCTCGCCGGTGCTTTCCTGATGATCGCCGCACAGGCGCACGGACTGGGCGCCTGCCCGATGGTTGGGTTTGATGCGGACGCAGTGGCGCAGGCCTTCGGCCTGGCGCAGGATGAAGTCCCGGTGATGCTCGTCGCCGTGGGCCGCACCGCCGCGGGCAACTGGCCACAGAAGCCGCGTCTCGCCCCAGCGTCCGTCGCAACACTCCTCTGATCCTTGCCGAACGGACCCCGCCCATGTTGAGGCTTTCCCTGCTTGCCACCGCTGTTGCCCCGCTGATCTGGGGCAGCAGCTACATCGTGATCACCGAATTCCTGCCGCCGGACCGGCCGATGACGCTTGCCATGTGGCGGGCCCTGCCGGCGGCCCTGCTGCTGCTGCTGATCGTGCGCCAGCTGCCGCGCGGCAAGTGGATCTGGCGCGTCACGGTGCTGGGCGCGCTCAATTTCACGCTGTTCTGGACGCTGATGAACATCGGCGCCTATCGCCTGCCCGGGGGTGTGGCGGCAACGGTCGGGGCCGTGCAGCCCCTGATCGTGCTCGCGCTCTCGCGCCTGCTGATCGGCACGCCGCTGACCGCCGTGGCAGCCGTGGCCGCGATGACCGGGCTGTTCGGCGTCGGCCTGCTCACCTTGCGGCCGGAAGCGGCCCTCGACGGCCCCGGCATCCTCGCCGCGCTGGGCGGCGCCGTGTCGATGGCCTTCGGCACCGTGCTGACCCGCTACTGGAAGCCGGATGTCTCGGCCGTCACCTTCACGGCCTGGCAGCTGACGGCCGGCGGCCTGCTGCTTGTCCCGCTGGCCCTGCTGAGCGAGCCGGCGCTGCCGCCGCTGACGCTGACCAACTGGGTGGCCTTCGCCTATTTCAGCTTCATCGGCGCGGGGCTCACCTATCTGCTCTGGTTCCGCGGCATCGCGCTGATGGGCCCGACGGCCGTGGCGCCGATCGCGCTGCTGTCGCCGGCGATGGCCGTGGTGCTGGGCTGGGTGTGGCTGGATCAGGGCCTGAGCTTCTGGCAGCTGGTGGGCATGGGCCTCGTGCTGGTCAGCGTGCTGGCCGGGCAATGGGCGGGCATGGCGGCCGAACGCACGCGCCAGGCCGACGCGGCGGCCGCCGCAACGGCCGCAACCCCCGATGACGCAGCGGCGGCAAGCCCTGTGCACGGTGGCGACCTGCGACCGCAGGGATCGGCCTGAGCAGCGGCCCGGATGGTGGCCGGGTGGCGGCCAGATGGCTGCCAGATGGTTGCCAGATGGTTGCAAGGGCGGAGGGTAGTGCTTGCAGCCCGGCCTGCCGGGCGGTAGTCAGGGAGAAACCCGGAACCACACGGAGCCCACGCGGTGCGCGTTTCCATTGTCCTGCCGCGCGGCATGCGCTTCTCGCCGGAAGGGGCCACGTCCATCGATCTGGTGGCGCGTGACCTCATCCTGGCCAGCCGCCACCGCGAGACGACGACCGTCATCGGCGCGGCCGTGGACAATCCCTTTCCCGACGTGCCGTTCCGCTCCGTGGTGGCCTCGTCCCAGCGCAGCATGGTGGCCGGGTGCATCGACCGGCTGAAGGTGGCCGAGCCCGACGTGATCGTGGTGCACCAGCACCCCGAAAGCGCCGCGGCCATCGCCCGGGCCCTGCCGCATGTGCCGGTTGTCCTGCATCGCCACGGGCTGCTGAAGCGGCAGAAGACCTTCCTGTCCCGCTGGCGCCGCAGCCGTCAGCTCACCCGCGTCCGGCGGGTGATCTTCGTCAGCGACTTCATCCGGCGGACCTTCCTGGAGGACTTTCCGGGCGTCGCGGACCGCAGCGAGGTGATCCCCAACGGTGTCGACACGGGCCTCTGGCTGCCGGGCGCAAAGGACCAGCGGATCACCTATGTGGGCCGCGCCCGTGCCGACAAGGGCATTGGCGAGCTGCTGGACGCCTTCCTCGGCCTGGACGCCCCGGGCTGGACCCTGTCGCTGGTCATGTCGGTGCAGACCGAAGACGAGGCCGCCTTTGCCCGCTCGATCGAGGCGCGCGCGGGCGGGCGCACCGACATCGAGGTGCACCGCAGCCTGACCATCGACGCGGTGCGTGCCGAGCTGGCCCGCTCCGCCATTGCCGCGCTGCCGTCCATCGTGCGGGAGGGCTTCCCGCGGGCGGTGGTGGAGGCCATGTCCTGCGGCTGCGCGGTCATTGCCGGCAACGGCGGCGGGACGCCGGAAGCAGCCGGGGCCGCGGCAACCCTTCTCGACACGATCACGCCGGACAGCGTGCGCGCCGCGCTTGCCCCGCTTGTCGGCGATGCCATCCTGTGCCGCGCCAGGGGCGAGGCGGCGCGGGCCCATGCGGCCGGGCAGCTCGATCTGGCCGTGGTGGCCCGGCGCTATGACGATCTCTTGCAACGGATGGCCGCAAAGGGCGCGCCGAGATGACAGCAACCGGCGCGACACCCCGCCTGCGGGTCGGCATGCTCGTCTGCACGGCGCGGCGGCCGGACATGCTGCGCGCCTGCCTCGCCTCGCTCGCCCGGCAGGTGCTGCCGGCGGATGTCGGCGCCGAGATCTGCGTCATCGAGAATGACAGCGAACCGGCGAGCCGCAGCGTGGTGGACGAGGTGGCGCGCAGCTCGTTGCTGCCGGTGCATTACGCGCTTGAGACGCGGCGCGGCATCCCCTTTGCCCGCAACCGCTCGCTGACCGAGGCCCTGGCGCATGGCTATGACTGGATCGCGCTGATCGACGATGACGAGGTGGCCGAGCCGGACTGGCTGGCGATGCATCTGGCGACGGCGCAGGCGCATGCGGCCGAGGTGACCTATGGCTGGGTGAGGAAGCGCTTCGAGCGGCCCGCGCCGGACTGGTGGCCGCCGGAAGTGATGCGCCCGGACCCGGAGGGCACCATCCTGCCGCGCGCGTCGACCAACAATGTCGCCTTCTCGGCGCGGCTGATCCGGCCGGACGGCAGCGGCCTCAGCTACAACCCGGTGTTCCTCAACGGCTATGAGGACCTCGATTTCTTCGAGCGGGCCCATGCCAAGGGGCACCGCATCGTCTGGGCGCCGCGGGCCGTGGTGACCGAGGATGTGCCGGCGAGCCGGGTGGCGCCGGAGCGGCTGATCGCGCTGGTGCGCGCCAGCGCCGAGGCGCATGTGCAGGCCGATATCCTGAAGACCGGATACGCCCGCGCCGCCGTGAAGTATCTGGTCAAGGGCCTGCGGCGGCTGGTGGGCGGGGCCGTGCTCCTCACCCTGGCGCGGCTGCAGCAGCTGGCCGGAAGCCGGCGCGCCGAGCACCGCTACTACAAGGCGCGGCTGCGGCTGGCCCGGGCCTCGGGCAACCTGCAGGGCGTCTTCGGCCACCGGCCGGACTATTATGGCACCATCGACGGGCGATGAACGATGGGTCCCGGCAGCACCGGAGCGGATCATGGCGGATGAGCGGACACTGGAGCGACGGGTCTTTGCCTTCTGGACGGGCAGCAACCCGATGTCGGAGGACCGGGCGCGCTGCCTGGCGAGCCTGTCGGCGACCGGCGCGCAGGTGATCCTCGTGACCCCGGACACGCTGTCCGACTGGCTGGTGCCGGGCGCGCCGCTGCACCCGGCCTACGATCGCCTCAGCGCCGTGCATCGCTCCGACTACCTGCGCCCCTATTTCATGCACCACCATGGCGGCGGCTATGCCGACATCAAGTTCACGCGCGAGAGCTGGCTGCCGGCGTTTGACCGGCTGGAGGCCAGCGACGCTTTCGGCATCGGCTACCGCGAGGGCTCGCCCAAGGGCGTGGCGCATATCCACCGGCACCGGCTGGGCGGGGATCTCTACATCGGCACGCGGCGGGCCGGCTCGCTCGCCAACCTGATGCGCTACCGTTATCTGCGGCTGAACTACAAGCGGCTGATCGGCATGTGTGCCTATATCTTCAAGCCGGGCACGGCGTTCACGCAGGCCTGGCTGGATACGGTCACTGCGCGGCTCGACCTGGCGGCGGCGGATCTTGCCCGCAACCCGGCCTCGACACCGCGCCAGGCCAATGACAGCCAGGGGCCGGATGTGACCACGGCCTATCCGCTGCCCTGGTCCTTCATCTGCGCCGACGTGCTGCATCCGCTCGCCTACCGCCACCGCGACCGCATCCTGCGCGAGCTGCCGCCGCCGAGCTTCAAGGACTATCTCTGAGGCGCGTCAGGCCAGCAGGCGGTCAAGACCCCCGGACAGGGCCTCGATGTTGACATCCGTGTCCGCCGTGAAGGCCCGGCCTTCCGGATTGAAGGTGAGCTGGCTTTCGTAGGCAAAGCCCTTTTCGCGCGCCAGCATGAAGTAATGCGGCGAGCCCATGCCGGGGCTGAACAGCTCCAGCACGCGGCACGGCCCCTGCCGGAAGAGAAGATTGGTCAGCCCCGCCCCATGCGCGCCAGCCACCGCCGGCGCTGCGGCAAACAGGGCGGCCTGCGCGTGCAGCGGCAGCGTGCCCGGATCAACGACGCGAAAGCCCTTGCGCCGGGCGAGCGCGGTGACCTCGTCCTGGTTGCGGAAGCGGCGGCCATTGGCGGCGCTTGCCCGGCGCTCCAGAAACAGCGGCTCTCCCGTTGCATCGGCGCTGACGCCGAACCTTGCGGCAATCGCCTCCATCAGCGGCCGGGTCAGGAAGAAGTCGCGCACCACATGGGCGGTCTCGACGGCGATCACCTCGCCGCGCTCCTGCACGATCAGGGGACGGCTGCCGAAGACCCCGAGCGCTTGCGCCTGCTGGAACCAGGGCGTCGAGGCCGTGCGGGCGTCGACAAGGAACGGGATCGAGGGATCGAGCCCTGCCGCCTCGGCGACAACAACCTTGCTCAGCACGAAGAAGAAGAAATGGAAGTAGTTGTCGCCATGCACGTGGTGCAGCAGGATCGCGGCCGGCAGGCGGCGCTGCGGCGACAGGAGATGCCCGATGAAATCCGGGCCCCGCTCGCGCTCCGGCGTGTCGCTGCTGCCCCAGACGATGCGGCCCCCGGCGAAAAGCAGGCCCATCTTCGGATCGACGGTCACGGGACGGGTCAGGCGCAGGACGCCCTGCTGCTCGGTGCGGCCGCCGTGGACGGCGAGCCAGTCGAGCGCCTGGGCCGGCATCGGCGTCGTCGGCACCGGCTTCGGCGTCACGCGCTGGACAAGACCGGGCGTGACCGCGTCGCTCACCGCGTCCAGCGGCAAGGACGGCCAGAGATGTTCCAGACGGTGGATCAGAGCCTTGCGGGCTGCGTGGAACCGGTCGCGGAAGGGATAGGTCACGGCATGCGCCCCTGAATTGCGTCCGCCTTCAATACGCGCTGCAGTCGCCCGTGAAAAGCACGCATCAGCCCGGCAGCAGGCTTTCCCGGCTGAGCCGCGCCGAGCGCGCCTCGGCCGTCAGCCAGCGGCGGAAGGCGGAGACCACGGGACGCAAGGCACGGTTCTCCGGATAGACGAAATGATAGGCGGAGCGTTCCTCGACCGTGCCGTCGAAGAGCTTCACCAGCCGGCCGGAGGCCAGCTCGTCCTCGACGAAGAACACCGGCATGATGGCAACGCCCAGATGATGCGCGGCGGCCTCGGCGATCATGCCGAACTGCTCGAAACGCGGGCCCTGGAAGGCGGTGTCGGTCACAAGCCCCTTGGCCTCGAACCAGTCGCGCCAGGCCATCGGCCGGGTGGCGAGCTGCAGGCGCGGCACCCGCAGCAGGTCGGCAGGCCCTGCCAGAAGATGCCGGTCGCGGAACGGGCGCGAGCAGACGACGATGGTCTCTTCGGGAAACAGCGGCTCGACGATGCCGCCGGCCCAGATCGGGTCACCATGGTGGATCGCGCCGTCGAACGGCTCCAGCTCGAAGTCGAAGGGCCTGAGGCGGATGGAGATGTTGAGCGCGGCCTGCGGGGTCTGGCGCAGGAAATCGGCAAGGCGCGGGGCCAGCCAGCGGGTGCCGAAGGTGGGCAGGACCGCCAGATTGAGCACGTCCTGACTGCCGGCAAAGGACATCACCTGCCGGGTGGCGTCGTGCAGATGGTCAAGCGCCCCGCGCACCTCGTGCAGGTAGAGCCGGCCGGCATCGGTCAGGAGCACGCGCTGCCGCACCCGGGAGAACAGGGCAACGCCAAGTCGCTGCTCCAGATGGCGGATCTGCTTGGAGACCGCGCCCTGCGTCAGGTGCAGCTCCTCCGCTGCCCGCGTGAAGCTCTCGTGCCGGGCTGCCGCCTCGAAGGCGACGAGGGCATCGGCGGGAGGAAGAAAGGCGCGCTTGAGCATGAGATCATTCCGGATCGGCGGAGCTTGCGCAGGAAAGACCTGCAGGTTCCGATCAGACTAGCGCAGGGTGATGAGAAATTGGAATGAAAGTTGAACCCTGTCGGGAAGGCCTCAAGAGGTGGACCGTGTGGCGACGGCAGCATCACCCTACCGGCAGATCGGGCATGTCACGTTTTGCGGGGTCGAGCGTCATGGACGTGCAGGCGATCTCTGCCTGCGCATTGCTTCCCTCAAGCTCTCGCCGGAGACCCCATGCTGACATCCTTGCTGACGGCGCAGACACGCCGCTTTGGCCGCCGCTATGCCTATGACACGACCTTTCTGGAAGACCTCGTCGCGCAGGATCTGACCGGTGGCTTGAAACTTGGGCTGGCGATGCCGTTTCTTGATCACCGCTTCGGGCTGCCGGCGTACGCCTATTTTGCGGCGCGCCTCGTCACGGCCGACGCGGGCGGCTGTGGCGACTGCGCCGGGCTGGTACTGAAACTGGCCGAAGAGGCCGGCGTCGCGCGTCACCGGCTATTGCCGCTGCTGGACGGGCAAGCCGGTGATGTGGTCGAGCCGGATCTCTGGCTGGCGGCGGCCTTTGCCCGAGCGGTGCTGCAGGACAGCCCGGATCAGCTGGACCTGGGGGACCGGGTGCTGGACCGGTTTGGCCGGCGCGGCCGGATCGGGCTTGCGGCGGCGATTGCCTCGGAGCAGGTTTACACGGTGATCAAGCGCGGGACCGGCCATGCGCTCCAGTGTGGCGCCGGTCCTTTTGCGCACAAACGCAAGGCCGGGGCCTAGGCCGCACCGGTACGGGAGCAGGAACGCATGACGGTCTGGCTGGAGCGGCAGGAGGTGACGCAGGCGCGGCCGCGGCTCATGCGTCTTGCCTATCGCCTGCTGGGCAGCCGGGCGGATGCCGAAGACGTGGTGCAGGACGCCTGGCTGGCCGGACTGGCGCTGTCCGATCCGCCCGACCGGCCGGAAGCCTGGCTGGCCCGGGTGGTCACGACCCGGGCCATCGACCTCTTGCGCCGGCAAAAGCGCCAGCGGGCGGCCTACACCGGCTGCTGGTTGCCGGAGCCCTGGCTGGACGACGGCTCCGATCTCCCGGCGACGGACGAGGCGGAGGTTGACCTGTCGATGGCGGTGATGCGGGTGCTGGACCGGCTCAGCCCGCTGGAACGGGCCGCCTTTCTGCTGCATGACCTGTTCGGTCTGTCGTTCGAGGAGATCGGCCAGACGCTGGGCCGCAGCAGCGTCACCTGCCGCAAGCTGGCCTCACGGGCCAGGGGACAGCTGCAGGCCGACCGGCCGCGCTTTCCGGCCCGGCCCGAGGACATCGCGCGGCTGACCGCGCTGATCGAGACCTGCGTGCGCAGTGGCGACACGGCCGCACTTGCCGCAGTTCTGGCGGATGATGTGGAGCTGGTGTCGGACGGCGGCGCCAAGGTTGCCGCGGCCCGGCGCGTGCTCAGCGGGCCGGCCGAGGTGTCCGGCTTTCTGGCCGGCGTGCTCGGGCAACTGGCGCCGGGGACGGCCATCGTGTCGCGCCGGGCGAACGGCGGCACAGCCTTGCAGTTTGCAGAGCCGGGCGCGCCGGACAGCCTGGTGTTCCTCGATCTGACACCGGACGGCCAGCTCTGCGGCATCTACATCCAGCGCAATCCCGACAAGCTGACAGCCCTGTCGCCTCAAGGGTAATCAAGTTCATTCCCGTCTGGAATGATAACGGGAGAAACTGTCCCTTTAGCGTGGTCCCCCTCTCTGTCATGGTCCTCGCCAACCCCGGACGCCTTGCGGCATGCCGCAGGTCCGGTCGAGACGCAGCGCGGCGGGCGTGATCCCGCCCGACGACGAGGAGGAAGTGACATGGCGGCCCTGAAGTCTGATCCCACCGGTGGCGGTACCTTTGCCTGGGACGATCCGTTCCTGCTGCGCGAGCAGCTGACCGAGGACGAGATCCTGATCATGGAAACCGCCCGGGCCTATGCGCAGGACAAGCTGCTGCCGCGCGTGCTCGAAGCCTATGCGCATGAGAAGACCGACCGCGAGATCTTCAACGAGATGGGCGAACTGGGCCTGCTCGGCGTGACCCTGCCGGAAGACTATGGCTGCGCCAATGCCTCCTACGTCGCTTACGGTCTGGTGGCGCGCGAGATCGAGCGCGTCGACAGCGGCTACCGCTCGATGAACTCGGTGCAGTCCTCGCTGGTGATGTATCCGATCTATGCCTATGGCACGGAAGAACAGCGCAAGAAGTACCTGCCGAAGCTCGCCTCCGGCGAATATGTCGGCTGCTTCGGCCTGACCGAGCCGGACGCGGGCTCCGACCCGGCCGGCATGCGCACCCGCGCCGAGAAGATCGACGGCGGCTACCGCCTCAAGGGATCCAAGATGTGGATCTCCAACTCGCCGATCGCCGATGTCTTCGTCGTCTGGGCCAAGTCCGAGGCGCATGACAATGCCATTCGCGGCTTCGTGCTGGAGAAGGGCATGAAGGGCCTGAGCGCGCCGAAGATCGGCGGCAAGCTGTCCCTGCGCGCCTCGATCACCGGCGAGATCGTCATGGACGGCGTGGAAGTGTCCGAAGACGCGCTGCTGCCGCATGTCTCGGGCCTGAAGGGTCCGTTCGGCTGCCTCAACCGTGCCCGCTACGGCATTTCCTGGGGGGCCATGGGTGCGGCCGAGGATTGCTGGCACCGGGCCCGCCAGTATGGCCTGGACCGCAAGCAGTTCGGTCGCCCGCTGGCCCAGACGCAGCTGTTCCAGAAGAAGCTCGCCGACATGCAGACGGAAATCGCGCTGGGCCTGCAGGGCTCGCTGCGCGTCGGCCGTCTGTTCGACGAAGGCAAGGTGGCGCCGGAGATGATCTCGCTGGTCAAGCGCAACAACTGCGGCAAGGCCCTCGACGTCGCCCGCCAGGCGCGCGACATGCACGGCGGCAACGGCATCCAGGAAGAATACCACGTGATGCGTCACGCCCAGAACCTGGAGACCGTGAACACCTACGAAGGCACGCATGACGTCCATGCCCTGATCCTGGGCCGCGCCCAGACGGGCCTGCAGGCGTTCTTCTGAGCATCATGACTTCTCGTCGGGGCTGCGCCGGACACGGCGCCGCCCCGACGAGCGCAGGTGCGATCACGCAGGAGCGGCGACGCCCCTTGCCGCGATCTGCATCAGCAGGGCATGGCCCTCCGGCCAGGCCCCGAGCCCGCTCTTGCCATTGATGTGGCCGAGCGCCCCGGCCTCGACGAGCCGGGCCCCCCAGGCCGCCGACCGCGCGCGGGCATAGTCCAGCGTGGCGAAGGGGTCATTGCTGCTGGCGACCATCACCGCCGGAAAGGGCAGCCGGGCGTCCGGCGCGCCGGCAAAGGACCGCGCTTCCACCGGGAAGCAGGCGGCAGCGGGATCGGGCACCGACACCAGCAGCGCCGCTCGCACGGGCCGCCGCGAGCGGGCAGCCCAATGCGCGACCAGAAGGCAGGCGAGGCTGTGCGCCACAAGGACGGGCGGTTCGGCGTCCGCCATCACGGCCCGCTCCAGGGCCGCGCACCAGTCGTCCAGGTCGGGCGTGTCCCAGTGGGTCGGCACGAAGCGGGTGATGCGGCTGTCCTGCTGCTCCCAGTGGGTCTGCCAGTGATCAGGTCCGGATCCTCCGATTCCGGGAAGCGAGATGAAGCGGGTCATGGGCATTTCCTGCGCGTCTCCTGTTTGCGACGCTGACCAGTTTTTCAGCTTCCCTTCCCCGGCTGAATGCGCAAGCATCGGAAAAGCAAGCCGTTTTCCGATGATTTCCGGGGCAAGTGATGGGCCAGCCTGCAAATGATCGCCAGCCGCTCGATCCGACCGATCTGGCCATTCTCGACATCCTGCAGGTCGATGCCCGCATTTCCGTGTCGGAACTGGGCCGCCGGGTCGGCCTGTCGCAGCCGGCGACATCCGAACGCATGAAGCGTCTGGAAGATCGCGGCGTGATCAGCGGCTATGCTGCAAGGGTCAATCCTGCTGCGCTCGGGCTCGACATGATGGCGGTGGTGCGGCTGCGGACGACCCACGACCGGATCGCCGAATGCCTGAGCCGGTTCCAGCAGCTGCCCCAGGTGCTGGAGGTGCTCCGGCTCACCGGGGAGGACTGCTTCCTGCTCAAGGTGCTCGTACCGACACCGTCCGCGCTGGAAACGCTCGTCGACGACATCGGTCGGTTCGGTCCCGTCACCACGTCGCTGGTCCTGCGCAGCGAACCGGTGAAGCCGGTTTCCCGCGCATTGCTCCGACGCGGCTGACGCAGCGCTGAGCCACCCCCCTTTGCAGCCCTCCCTTGCAGCCACCCCTGCAGCCTGCCCCGAGCCGCGCGGCCCATTGTCCCCGCGGCGCCGTCGCCGTATTCCTTGCCCACCTGTCCATGTTCGCCTGCCCCGCCCGAGGGATACCATCGCCCATGACACCTGCAGTTGACCTTCTCATCATCGGCGGCGCCGCGATCGGCTCGTCGGTGGCCGCCCAGCTTGCCGGCCGGAGCGATTTTTCCGGCCGGATCGTCGTGGTCGAGGCCGACCCGGCCTACACCTTCTGCGCCTCGGCCCGCTCGGCGGCCTCGATCCGGCAGCAGTTTTCCAGTGCGATCAACATCGAGATCTCGCTCTTCGGCATCGCGTTCCTGCGCGACATCGGCCTGCGGCTTGCTGCCCCGGGGGGCGGGCAGGCGCCCGACATCGGGCTGAAGGAGGGCGGCTATCTGTTCCTGGCAACGCCGGAAACACGCCCGATCCTGGACGAGAACCACGCGCTGCAACGCCAGCTCGGGGCCGACATTGCCTTTTACGAGCCCGAGGCGCTGGCGCGGCGCTTTCCCTTCCTCAACACCGAAGGCATTGCCGCCGGCTGTCACGGCACGACCGGGGAAGGCTGGTTCGACGGCTACGGCCTGATGCAGGCCTTCCGGGCCCGCGCCCGGGCGCTTGGCGTCGAGTATGTCGCCGCACGGGTGATCGGCCTGGACCAGGGCGAGGCGGCCTGGCGGGTGCGGCTCGACACGGGCGACGTGATCGAGGCGGGGGCGGTGCTCAATGCGGCCGGTGCGTCGGGCGGCGCGGAGATCTGCCGGCTGGCCGGGCTGGAGCTGCCGATCCACCGCCGCAAGCGGTTCGTCTTCCCCTTCACCTGCCGGGAGAAAGTCACCGGCGTGCCGCTGCTGATCGACCCGGATGGCACCTATGTGCGGCCGGAGGGCGAGGGCTTCATCTGCGGCGCCGGCCCGGATGACGATCCGGACGTGGCGGCGGACGACTTCGAGGTTGATCACGCCTTCTTCGACGAGCGCCTGTGGCCGAGCCTGGCCAACCGGGTGCCGGCCTTCGAGGCGATCCGCCCCGGCGCGGCCTGGGCCGGGCACTACGACATGAACCTGTTCGATCACAATGCCTTCGTCGGCCGCGTGCCGGGCCGTCCGGGGCTCTATATCGCGCTGGGCTTCTCCGGGCACGGGTTGCAGCAGTCGCCCGCCGTCGGCCGGGGGCTGGCGGAGCTGATCGCCACGGGCAGCTACGAGACGCTGGACCTTGCGCCTCTGGGGCTCGAGCGCCTGGCACAAGGCAAGCCGCTGATCGAGCGCAACGTGGTCTGACGCGCAGGGCTGCCCGTGGTGACCCGATCTGGCCCGTTCTGGCGCGATCTGGCGCGATCTGGCCTGATCAGGCCGACAGGAAGTCCGGCAGCGGATCGAGCAGGGTGCGCGGCGGGGCCTTCTGGGTGCCGTTTGCCCAGTCGATCAGCGCGACGGCAACGCGGCGGAGTGCGGCACGGGTCTGCTTGAGGCGTTCCTTGTCCATCTCGAAGGGCGGTGTCTCGTGCCGGATGTAGGCGCGCTGCGCCAGCACCAGGGTGATGACATGGATGCCGTCGCGCGGCTGGCCCAGCATCTGCGCCACGAAACCACCGGTGGTGATGTCATTCTCGGAAAAGCCGCCGCCCGGGAAGTCCTTCTCGAGGCTGGCCAGGATCGCGGTGACGTCCTCGTGGCAGCTGCGGCCGTGGCAGGTGCCGATGTTGACCAGCGGCAGCTCGCCCGGATAGCGCCCCTTGATGCGCGAGCGCAGCGACTGGATGTTGAGGATCACGACGCGCCGGTTCGCGGCCTTGAGCCGTTCGACCTGCGCGGCAAGCGCCACATGGAAGGGTTCGTGAAACAGGCGGCGGCGCTCGTCGATCTCCACCGGACCGGGATCTTCCTCCGCCTGGTAGAGCCGCTTGCCGTCCATGGTGGTCAGCGGACACAGGGCCACGGCCGGATCGCCGGGCTGGCCGTCCGCTTCGCGCACGGGGTCGCGGTCGACGTCGATCACCAGTCGCGAGAACGGGGTGCGCACGATGCTCAGGCCGAGATCGCCGGCAAAGTCGATCACCTGCTCGAGGTGCCAGGAAATGTCCGTCTGAAGGCGGCCGGTTGCCGTCATGCGTCGCTCGAGCTCGCGCGGAATGCGCTGGCCGGAGTGGGGCAACATGACAAGCAGCGGCGCGGTGCGCTCTTCAACCACAATCATTTCGGCAGGAACCCAAAGGATTACGAAACGGCAGTGTCTGCGAGGTCTGCTCCGCGCACAAGGCAGCGTTGCAGGATCTCCCCGCGAATCGTTTCACGTCGGGCGACATTGCGGTCACGTGCCCGCCCCGCACCACCGGCCGGCTGCGTCAATCCCCAGGAAACGGCAGGATCAGGACGCTTTCGTGCCGGCGCGGCCCGTTGCCGTGGCAAGGCCGACGTGGCTATATCGAGCCACCCGCCTCTTGGCCCCGGCCCTCAGGATCCTTCGACATGACCCTCCGCAACGGCAAAGAATTCCTCATGATTCCCGGGCCGACGAATGTGCCCGACGAGGTGCTGCGCGCCATGCACCGTCCTGCCGTCGACATTTACGAGGGACCGCTGCTGCGCACCACCGATGCCTGCCTTGCCGGGCTGAAGCGCCTGTTCCGCACCGAGGGCAAGCCCTACATCTACATTTCCAACGGCCATGGCGCCTGGGATGCGGCGCTGTCCAACACGCTGTCGCGCGGTGACAAGGTGCTGGTGCTGGAATCAGGCCGGTTTGCGCTCGGCTGGGGCGAGGCGGCCGCCATGAGCGGCATCGAGGTCGAGGTGCTGCCGGGCAACTGGCGCCGGCCCGTCGACCCGGCAGCCGTCGCGGCGCGACTGACGGCCGACACGTCCCATGCCATCAAGGCGGTGCTGGTGGTCCAGATCGACACGGCCTCCGGCGTGCTGAACGACATCAGGGCGATCCGCGCCGCGATCGATGCGGCCGGACACCCGGCGCTGTTCATGGTCGACTGCATTGCCTCGCTCGGCTGCGTTCCCTTCGAGATGGATGCCTGGGGCGTCGATCTGGCGCTGACGGGGTCGCAGAAGGGGCTGATGGCGCCTCCCGGCCTTGCCTTCATTGCCGCCGGGCCGCGCGCGCTGGCGGCGCACAAGACCGCCGGCCTGCGCAACAGTTACATGGACTGGACCTTCCGCGACGGGCCGGAGCATTACATGAAATACTGCGGCACCCCGCCGGAGCACATGCTCTTCGCCTTCAACCGGGCCGTCGAGCTGATCGAGGAGGAGGGGCTGGAGGCCGTGTGGCGGCGTCACCGGCTGCTCGCGCGCGCCACCCGCGCCGCCGTCGAGGTCTGGGGCCGGGCGGGCACGATGGACCTCAACATCACCGTGCCGGAAGCCCGCTCGGACAGCGTCACCGTCATCCTGTTCAACGGGGTCGATCCGGCACCGCTCAGGGCCTTCGTCAAGGATGTCTGCGGCGTCACGGTCGGGGGCACCATCGGCGAGATCGCCGGCCGGGGCATCCGCATCGGCCACATGGGTCATGTCAATGCGGCCATGCTGCTCGGCACCCTGTCGGCGCTGGATCTGGGCCTGCGCCATCTCGGCATTCCGCATGGAACCGGTGCGGTGGATGCAGCGCTTGCGTGCCTGACGGCGGACCTCGCTGCATCGGCCTGACCGGGGCGCAGGGTCGGGGCTGCACGGGGCGCGGCGAGCCGTGAGCCGGGCGCCGCAGGGGTCAGCGGTTGGCGGCCGCCTGGCCCGGGTGCTCCGCCGCACCCGCCGGCCGCGCCGTCCCGGGCAGGCCCGTTCTGGCCAGAAGCTCGCGCAGACGCCCGATGAGACCACCGGAACTGCCACCGGACGCCGCAATGCCGGGGGCGTGGGCCACATCCGCCGCGGCGACCGGCGCCGGGGCAAGATGCGCGACCACGTCGCCGTGCTCGAAGCTGAGATCGGCGGAGAACTTGCGGGCAAGCGCCTGCATCGACCGGTTGGTCGCAAGGCAGTTCATGTAGATGTGCCGGTAGCCCTGGGCGCGCGCGGCGATGAGCACGAGCTCCATCAGCGCGCTGCCGAGCCCCTGGCCGCGCCAGTCGACCTCGACGCAGAACGCCGCCTCGGCCGACACGTCATCCGCCACGCGCCGCAGCTCGGCAGTGGCCCTGAGCACATCATCCTCGAAATAGCCGTAGATCACCGTGTCGAGCGAAAAGGAGGTCTCGACATAGGCCTCGAGAAAGCTGTCGCTGACGAGCATGGCAAAACGGCTCCGCTTCGTCTCGGGGTCGAGACGCAGCAGATGCGAGCGGAACAGGTGCTTGTCGGCGCTGCCCAGAAGGCGAATGCGGCCGGTGGGTACAACGTTGTTATGCAGGTGCGGCATCGAACCGTGCCCTCTTGATCAAACATCGTGATCGAAGCGACACGCCGCCCTTGGGTCTCCCTAAGACTTGCCCCAAATATGACGCGGACGCCGGGCAGGATCAACCGGCTTGCGCAAACATCGTGAATTCACGGTGCAGCGAGGAAGAAATTTTACGGCTGTGACGATAGACTGCACCCAACCTGTGGGGCAGGAAGGACTGATTCGACATGAAACGTGTAGCAACGATCGCAGTGGTGCTTTGCCTGACCGGTGTCGCCGGCTGTCAGCGCTTCGGCGGCGGACAATATTCCGCGCCCCCGCTGCCGGCGACCCCGACCACGCCGGTGTCGGGTGGCCAGCTCACACCGCTGACGGTCCCGGCTCCGGGCGCGGTGAGCGCCGAACCGATGGCACCGCAGCCGGGCCTGCCCGCCGCAACCCCGGCTCCCGGGCAGCAGGTGGCGGCACTTCCGGCGGCACCGGCACCGGCAACGGCGCGCGAAATCGGACGCAACGACATGCTTGGCGGCTGGAAAATCGCATCCGGATCAAGCAATTGCATGCTGTTCATGACCCTGACCACCTGGACCGGCGGCTACCGTGCCAACACGCGCGGCTGCAATGACGCCACGCTGTCCAGCGTCTCGGCCTGGGATCTCAGCGGCAAGCAGGTCGTGCTGAAGGACAACTCCGGCGGCGAAGTCGCCCGGCTTTACGCCGGCGCCGGTGAAAGCTTCAGCGGCCAGACCAGCGCGGGCAGCGCAGTCACGCTGTCGCGCTGATCCCGCGCCCCGGACACCCCGCCGGACACCCCTGCCGGAAACACCCCCCAAGAACGTTCACGCCCGTTTCGCGGAAATTTCACGCGAAGCGGGCATTCGTTTCTCTGGAAGCAACCAGGGGGAGTTTCACGGAGTTATGGCGAAGTATGATCCGCTGCGCGAGCATCTGGCCCGGCTCGATGAAGTTGTCTGGGCCGCAAAGCTCGAAGACCTGGAGAAGATCCTCGGATCGAGCCTTCCCATGAGCGCGCGGGAACATCGGACCTGGTGGGCCAATTCCGGCGGAAGTCTCGTGCACCAGAACGCGTGGCTCGACGCCGGCTGGCGGGTTGACCATACGGATCTGAAGCGCGACCTGGTCGTCTTTCGCCGGTTGCGCATCGGCGGCACCGCACTTGCCCAGGCCCCGCGCCGGCCCGAAACGGACATGCCGCGCGCTGCCGAGGCAGGAGGTGCGGAGGCTGCCCGCCTGTCGCAGATGATGACCGGCCTGCGCGAATCCGTCTCCGTCACCGTGCGGGCGGAGTGGAGCGCCGTCGGCCCCCTGGCCGACGTGGTCTGCGGCTCGACCCTGCTGGCACCGGAACCAGGGGTCTACCGTCTCACGCGGCTGCGCGACGGTCGCCCCTTCACCTCCGTCATCGACGCCCGGGATCTGGCCGGGTTCCATCAGGCGCTGCGACGCTCGCTCAAGGGGCTCGATCAGGGCGACCATGTCCCTGATGCGGTCGGCGGCACCCGGCTTGTCGACCGGCTGGGCATCGAGACCGGTGTGGCCTGCGAGATCGATGTCGTCCGCCCGGGCAACGCCTGGATCCTCACCGACGGTCGTGGCCGGGGAGCGGAACTCGGCAAGTCGCAGGAACGAGAGCTTGTGGCCCGCCTGCTGGCCATCCAGGAACGCCAGTCGGGGCGCGGCGGCCGCCTGCTGCGCTGGTAGTCCGCACTCCGTAGTCCGCTCCCCGTAGCCCTTACCTGGGATCGGCCCTTGTGGCTGCCTGGTGGGTGGCCTTGTGGGTGACCTTGTGGCTGGCCTTGTGGGTTGCCCCGGGGGGAGGCTCTGGTCAGCGGCTCGGGGAACGGCCTCGGGGAACGGCCTTGGGGGACGGACTTGGGGGGCGGCCGGGAGACGGTCTGGGGGGCGACAGCCATCCCCCTCAGGCTCCGATGACCTGTCCGAATGGCTGATCCACGCAGCGTTGCCTGTTTACGCTCCGGTCGCACCCGCGTGCTAAAACGCGGGGCCCGGTTGGACAAGGGACTTGCGTCAGGGGATCAATCTCCGTATCGCAGCACCGGAAACCAAAGGGGTGCCAGCGCGCAAGCGCGCGCCGGACCCGTCCGGAAGCCTTCTTCCGGACCGTCCGGTGCAGGCGGAGAGCCGACGTTGAAGCCGACGACGAAGATGGAACTGCCGGTCAGCCGCGCGCTGGCCATTCGTTACGCCGCCCTGGTCGAGAGCGGCGCGATCACCGAGGATTCGGCGCAGCTCGCCGCCGTCCGCAAGCTCGACGCCCTCAACGAACATCTGGCGGAAGTGCGCCTGGCCTCGAAGAAGAGCGCGCTCGGATGGCTCTTCGCCCGCAAGAAGAACGAGATGTGGGCCGCCGTCCGCGGGCTCTATCTGTGGGGCGGCGTCGGTCGCGGCAAGACGATGCTGATGGACCTCTTCATGGAGGTCACCGTCATCCGCCGCAAGCGCCGGGTGCATTTCCATGAATTCATGGCCGAGACGCACGAGCGCATCCACGCCTGGCGACAGGCGCTGAAGAATGGCGAGGTGAAGGGCGATGACCCGATCCCGCCGGTCGCCGACCAGATCGCGCTCGAGACCCGCCTGCTGTGTTTCGACGAGTTCACCGTCACCGACATCGCTGACGCGATGATCCTCGGACGGCTGTTCACCCAGCTTTTCGCCCGCGGTGTCATCGTGGTTGCAACTTCCAATGTTGCACCCGAGAACCTCTACAAGGACGGGCTGAACCGGCAGCTGTTCCTGCCCTTCATCGCCCTGCTTGGCCGCCATGTCGAGGTGCTCAAGCTGGACTCGCCCACCGACTACCGGCTCGAGAAGCTGGGGGGTGCGGAGGTCTACATGAGCCCGCTCGGTCCCGAGACGAGCCGCGCCTTCGACGACCTGTGGCGGGGCCTCACCCACGGCATGCCGGAGCACGCCGAACACCTGGACATGAAGGGACGCCGCATCGAGGTGCCGCGCGTGGCAAGCGGCGTCGCCCGTTTCAGCTTTGCCGATCTGTGCGCGCGGCCGCTGGGGGCTGCCGACTATCTGCGGATCGCCCAGGCCTATGGCACGGTTTTCATCGAGAACGTGCCGGCGATGGACCTGTCCCGCCGCAACGAGGCCAAGCGGTTCATCAACCTGATCGACGCGTTCTACGACAATGGCGTCAAGACCGTGATCTCGGCCGAGACCGAACCGGACGGGCTCTACCGGGCGGCGTCGGGCACCGAGATGTTTGAATTTGACCGCACGATTTCCCGTCTGATCGAGATGCGATCAGAAGCTTATCTGGCGGGCGAGAACAGAAGTTCTGCACGCGCTGATATGCATTCCCATTAGGTCATGCACGTGAGCGCGCAAGGATCATGAGATTCTGGGGTGTCCCAGAGTTATATTCTTTTGATTGGCTTGCGTGAGCGGATCAAAGGGAGTAGTGCCATCGCCAGTCATCGGCGGATGGCGCAAGGTTCCATCTTACGTAAAGGGAAGCTTTCGGACATGGCGCGCAACAAAATTGCTTTGATCGGTTCGGGTCAAATCGGCGGCACGCTCGCCCACCTGGCAGGTCTCAAGGAGCTGGGGGACATCGTCCTCTTCGACATCGCCGAGGGCATGCCGCAGGGCAAGGCGCTCGACATTGCCGAGTCCTCCCCGGTCGACGGTTTCGACGCCAAGCTCGCCGGCACCAACACCTATGAAGCGATCGAGGGCGCCGACGTCGTCATCGTCACCGCCGGCGTGCCGCGCAAGCCGGGCATGAGCCGCGACGACCTGCTCGAGATCAACCTGAAGGTCATGGAGCAGGTGGGTGCCGGCATCGCCAAGCACGCCCCGAACGCCTTTGTCATCTGCATCACCAACCCGCTCGATGCGATGGTCTGGGCGCTGCAGAAGTTCTCCGGCCTGCCGTCGCACAAGGTCGTCGGCATGGCCGGCGTGCTGGACAGCGCCCGCTTCCGCTACTTCCTGGCCGACGAGTTCAACGTCTCGGTCGAGGACGTCACCGCCTTCGTGCTCGGTGGCCACGGCGACACCATGGTGCCGCTGACCCGCTACTCCACCGTCGCCGGCATTCCGCTGCCGGACCTCGTCAAGATGGGCTGGTGCACCGCCGAGCGCCTGGAGCAGATCGTCCAGCGCACCCGTGACGGCGGCGCCGAGATCGTCGGCCTGCTGAAGACCGGCTCGGCCTTCTACGCCCCGGCCTCCTCGGCCATCGCGATGGCCGAGAGCTATCTCAAGGACAAGAAGCGCGTGCTGCCCTGCGCGGCGGCGCTGAACGGCCAGTACGGCCTCAAGAACACCTATGTCGGCGTGCCGGTCATCATCGGTGCCGGTGGCGTCGAGCGCGTCATCGAGATCGACATGAACGCCGACGAGAAGGCCATGTTCGACAAGTCGGTGGCTTCGGTCGACGGCCTGATCGAGGCCTGCAAGAAGATCCAGCCGTCGCTCGCCTGAGCCACGGCGGAAGTCAAAGCCAGGGATACATGCCGCCGCCGGTCTGCCGGCGGCGGTTCTCCGAACCACGGGGGACACCATGAACATTCATGAGTATCAGGCCAAGGCGGTCCTGAAGGAATACGGCGCTCCGGTTGCCGAAGGCGTCGCCATCTTCTCGGCGGACGAAGCCGAAGCCGCAGCCAAGCAGCTGCCGGGCCCGCTCTGGGTCGTGAAGTCGCAGATCCACGCCGGTGGCCGTGGCAAGGGCAAGTTCAAGGAACTGCCGGCCGACGCCAAGGGCGGCGTGCGCCTCGCCTTCTCGCTGGAAGACGTCATCAAGCATGCCAAGGAAATGCTTGGCAACACGCTGGTGACCGCCCAGACCGGCGACGCCGGCAAGGTCGTGAACCGCCTCTACATCGAGGACGGCGCCGACATCGAGCGCGAGCTGTATCTCTCCATCCTCGTGGACCGTTCGGTCGGCCGTCCGGCCTTCGTCGTCTCCACCGAAGGCGGCATGGACATCGAGGCCGTTGCCGAGCACACCCCGGAGAAGATCGTCACCCTGCCGATCGACCCGGACACCGGCGTGACCGCCGCTGACGCCGCCAAGCTCTGCGATGCGCTGAAGCTGGACGGCGACGCCCGCGCCGACGGCATGACGCTGTTCCCGATCCTCTACAAGGCCTTCATGGAAAAGGACATGAGCCTTCTGGAGATCAACCCGCTGATCGTCATGAAGAACGGCCGCCTGCGCGTCCTGGACGCCAAGGTGTCCTTCGACGGCAACGCCCTGTTCCGTCACCCGGAAATCGTTGCCCTGCGCGACGTGACCGAGGAAGACGCCAAGGAAATCGAGGCGTCCAAGTGGGAGCTGGCCTATGTCGCCCTCGACGGCAACATCGGCTGCATGGTCAATGGCGCCGGCCTTGCCATGGCGACCATGGACATCATCAAGCTCTACGGCAAGGAGCCGGCCAACTTCTGTGACGTCGGTGGCGGCGCCAGCAAGGAGAAGGTGGCAGCAGCCTTCAAGATCATCACCGCGGACCCGCGCGTGGAAGGCATCCTGGTCAACATCTTCGGCGGCATCATGAAGTGCGATGTCATCGCGGAAGGCGTGATCGCGGCCGTGAAGGAAGTGGGCCTGAAGGTTCCGCTCGTCGTCCGCCTCGAGGGCACCAACGTCGAACTCGGCAAGAAGATCATCTCGGACAGCGGTCTGAACGTGATCGCCGCCGATGATCTCGACGACGCGGCCAAGAAGATCGTTGCCGCCGTGCAGGGCGCCAAGTGATGGCGGCCGCACGCAAGGTCGTGAACCGACAGGCCTTCGGCCCGAACGAGACCGACATCAACCTTTGCTATTTCGTGTGCTGGGACGACACCCCCACTCCGGAAGACGGCGTCGCCAGCAGCTGGGCGCATTTCACCGACCGTGAGGATGCGTCCGAGTATCTGGCGATCAAGGCGAAGGATGCCAGGACCTACGTCTGGCAGGGTGAACTGGGCATCGCCAAGTCCGACGGCCACTTCGACTGGTTCAGCACCAACTGGTCCCGCAACCTTGATGCGCACATGCCGCACAAGCAGGCGACCGGCAAGGGCTACCGTTTCACGAATGACGTTTTCGAGGAGTTTGACGCCCTCGAATTTGAGGAAGAGGAAGCAGAATAATGTCGATCCTCGTCAACAAAGATACCAAGGTCATCGTCCAGGGCCTGACCGGCAAGACCGGCACGTTCCACACGGAACAGGCACTGGCCTATTACGGCACCCAGATGGTCGCCGGCGTGCATCCGGCCAAGGGCGGCGAGAAGTGGACCGGCTCGAAGGGCGAAAGCCTGCCGATCTACGCGTCCGTCGCTGCCGCCAAGGATGCGACCGGTGCGGATGCGTCCGTGATCTACGTGCCGCCGGCCGGTGCCGCGGCTGCGATCATCGAGGCCATCGACGCCGAGATCCCCTTCATCGTCTGCATCACGGAAGGCATTCCGGTGGCTGACATGGTGAAGGTCAAGGCCCGCCTGGAGAAGTCCAAGTCGCGCCTGCTCGGCCCGAACTGCCCCGGCATCCTGACCCCGGAACAGTGCAAGATCGGCATCATGCCTGGCTCCATCTTCAAGAAGGGTTCGGTCGGTATTGTGTCGCGCTCCGGCACGCTTACCTATGAGGCCGTGTTCCAGACCTCCAACGCCGGCCTCGGCCAGACGACGGCTGTCGGCATCGGCGGTGACCCGGTCAAGGGGACGGAATTCATCGACGTGCTGGAGATGTTCCTCGCCGACGAGGCCACCCAGTCGATCATCATGATCGGCGAGATCGGTGGCTCGGCCGAAGAGGACGCGGCACAGTTCCTCAAGGACGAGGCCAAGAAGGGCCGCAAGAAGCCGATGGCCGGCTTCATCGCGGGCCGGACCGCCCCGAAGGGCCGCACGATGGGTCACGCAGGTGCCGTGATCTCCGGCGGCAAGGGCGGTGCGGAAGACAAGATCGCCGCCATGGAATCGGCCGGCATCCGCGTCTCCCCGTCGCCGGCCCAGCTGGGCGAGACCCTCGTCCAGGTCCTGAAGGGCTGAATGCCTCGGCGAACCGGGCAATTTGTTTACGGTTCGTAAGGCATACCGAAGGAAAGCGGACATCGGCACGCCGGTGTCCGCCGGTTTTGAGCGGGGTCCGTGTCCTGTGGCGCGGGCCCGAACGTGCAACACAGGCCGGCCTCTGGCTGTGCCTGAGAAAAAAGGGCGGAGTGACCCTCCGCTGAACGAGCATGGCACGGCAGGACGCGAACAATGTCTTCGCGCTGACGTCGTTCCTTTACGGCGCCAACGCAGCCTACATCGAAGAACTCTACGCCCAGTACCAGGAGAACCCCGCCTCGGTTGATCCCGAATGGCAGGACTTCTTCGGCGGACTGCAGGATGACAAGGCCGACGTGCTGAAGGAAGCGCGCGGCGCTCCCTGGGCGCGCGCCGACTGGCCGCTGGACGCCAAGGGCGACCTGATCAACGCCCTCGACGGCAACTGGGGCCAGATCGAGAAGGCAGTCGGGGACAAGCTGAAGCAGAAGGCCGATGCCAAGGGCAGTGCCGTCTCTGCCTCCGACGTGCATCAGGCGACCCGCGACAGCGTGCGCGCGCTGATGATGATCCGCGCCTACCGCATGCGCGGCCATCTGCACGCCGATCTCGACCCGCTGCGCCTCTCGCCCCCGGGCGACCACGAGGAGCTGCACCCGTCGTCCTACGGCTTCACGGATGCCGACTGGGACCGTCCGATCTTCATCGACCACGTGCTCGGGCTGGAATACGCCACCCTGCGCCAGATGCTGGAGATCCTGAAGCGCACCTACTGCTCGACCCTCGGCGTCGAGTTCATGCACATCTCCGACCCGGCCGCCAAGGCATGGCTGCAGGAGCGCATCGAGGGGCCCGACAAGCACGTCGAGTTCACCCCGCAGGGCAAGCGCGCGATCCTCAACAAGCTCGTCGAGGCCGAAGGCTTCGAGAAGTTCATCGACGTCAAGTACACCGGCACCAAGCGGTTCGGTCTCGACGGCGGTGAGGCGCTGATCCCGGCGCTGGAGCAGATCATCAAGCGCGGCGGCAACATGGGCCTGAAGGACATCGTCCTCGGCATGGCCCACCGCGGCCGCCTGAACGTGCTGACCCAGGTGATGGGCAAGCCGCACCGCGCGGTGTTCCACGAGTTCAAGGGCGGCTCCTACGCCCCGGACGACGTGGAAGGTTCGGGCGACGTGAAGTACCACCTCGGTGCCTCGTCGGACCGCTCCTTCGACGGCAACGAGGTGCACCTGTCGCTGACGGCCAACCCGTCGCATCTGGAAATCGTCGATCCCGTGGTGCTCGGCAAGGCCCGCGCAAAGCAGGACCAGCTCTCGGCCGTTGACGGTCGCTGGCTGATGGACGCCCGCCAGACCGACCGCTCCAAGGTGCTGCCGCTGCTCATCCATGGTGACGCGGCCTTTGCCGGCCAGGGCGTCGTGGCAGAGTGCTTCGGCCTGTCGGCCCTGCGCGGCCACCGCACCGGCGGCTCCATCCACGTCATCATCAACAACCAGATCGGCTTCACGACGAACCCGCGCTTCTCGCGCTCCTCGCCGTATCCGTCCGACATGGCCAAGGTGATCGAGGCTCCGATTTTCCACGTCAACGCGGATGATCCGGAAGCCGTGGTCTTCGCGGCCAAGATCGGCACCGAGTTCCGCCAGATCTTCGGGCGTCCGGTCGTCATCGACATGATCTGCTACCGCCGCTTCGGTCACAACGAAGGCGACGAGCCGGGCTTCACCCAGCCGATCATGTACCGCAAGATCCGCAACCATCCGACCACGCTGCAGATTTACGGCGAGCGTCTGATGGCGGAAGGCGTCGTCACCGCCGAGGAAATCGAGGCGATGAAGACGGCCTGGCGCGCCAAGCTGGAAGCCGAGTTCGAGGCCGGCCAGACCTACAAGCCGAACAAGGCCGACTGGCTGGACGGCAAGTGGTCGGGCCTGAAGGCGGCCGACGACCAGGAAGATCCGCGCCGCGGTGCCACCGGTGTTCCGGTCGAGCGGCTCAAGGAGATCGGCAAGAAGCTGACCGAGGTCCCGGCGGGCTTCAACGTCCACAAGACGATCGGCCGGTTCCTGTCGAACCGCGCCAACATGATCGAGACCGGCGAGGGCATCGACTGGGCGACTGCCGAGGCCCTGGCCTTCGGCTCGCTGGTCACGGAAGGCCACCCTGTCCGCCTGTCCGGTCAGGACTGCGAACGCGGCACCTTCTCTCAGCGGCACACCGTCCTGTACGATCAGGAAGACGAGAACCGCTACATCCCGCTCAACAACCTGGCCCCGGATCAGGCCCGCTACGAGGTCATCAACTCGATGCTCTCGGAAGAGGCCGTGCTGGGCTTCGAGTACGGCTACTCGATGGCCGAACCGAACGCGCTCACCATGTGGGAAGCCCAGTTCGGCGACTTCGCCAACGGCGCCCAGGTGGTGTTCGACCAGTTCATCTCGAGCGGTGAACGCAAGTGGCTGCGCATGTCCGGTCTCGTCTGCCTTCTGCCGCACGGCTACGAAGGTCAGGGCCCGGAGCACTCCTCGGCTCGTCTGGAGCGCTATCTCCAGCTCTGCGCCGAGGACAACATGCAGGTCGCCAACTGCACGACGCCGGCCAACTACTTCCACATCCTGCGCCGTCAGCTGAAGCGTGACATCCGCAAGCCGCTGATCCTGATGACGCCGAAGTCGCTGCTGCGCCACAAGCGCGCCACCTCGAAGCTGGTGGAGCTGGGCGCGGATTCGACCTTCCACCGCCTGCTGTGGGATGACGCGGAGTATCTGGCCGACAGCACCATCAAGCTGGTGCCGGACGACAAGATCCGCCGCGTGGTGATGTGCTCGGGCAAGGTCTACTATGACCTTTACGAGGAGCGCGAGAAGCGCGGCATCAAGGACGTCTACCTGCTGCGTGTCGAGCAGCTCTATCCCTTCCCGAAGAAGGCCCTGGTGCAGGAGCTCTCGCGCTTCCGCAACGCCGACATGGTGTGGTGCCAGGAAGAGCCGCAGAACATGGGCGGCTGGACCTTCGTCCAGCCCTACATCGAGTGGGTGCTGGAGCAGATCGGCGCCAAGAGCCGCCGCCCGCGCTATGTGGGTCGCGCCGCCTCGGCCTCGACCGCAACGGGCCTGATGTCCAAGCACCTCGCCCAGCTCCAGGAGTTCCTGGACCAGGCGTTCGCAAACTGATCCTGGCGGGCCCGCCGCAGCGGCGGGCCCCACCCCCGATCCGGAAATGGCCAAGGCAATTTTTTAGAGAAGGCGACCATGGCAACCGAAATCCGCGTGCCCACTCTGGGCGAATCCGTCTCCGAGGCAACGATTGCCCAGTGGTTCAAGAAGCCCGGCGATGCCGTGAAGGCTGACGAGGCGCTGGTCGAGCTCGAAACCGACAAGGTGACCGTCGAAGTTCCGGCTCCGGCCTCCGGCACCCTCGAAAGCATTCTCGTCAAGGAAGGCGACACCGTTGGCGTTGGCGCCCTGCTCGGCCTGATCGCCGCCGGCGCCGCTGCGGCTGCGTCTGCTCCGGCAGCCGCCCCGGCCCCCGCCGCCGCTGCAGCCCCGGCGGCTGCCGCTCCGGTCCCCGCCGTTGCGGCTCCCGCCCCGGCTGCTCCGACCTCCATGCCGCCGGCCCCGTCTGCCGGCAAGCTGCTGGCCGAGACCGGCCTGTCGGCTGACCAGGTTGCAGGCTCCGGCAAGCGTGGCCAGGTGCTGAAGGGTGACGTGCTGGCCGCCGTGGCTGCCGGCGTCACCGCTGCCCCGGCTGCCGCCGCTGCTCCGGTTTCCGTCCGCGCGCCGGTTCCGGCCGAGGACGAGGCCCGCGAAGAGCGCGTCCGCATGACCAAGCTGCGCCAGACCATCGCGCGCCGCCTGAAGGACGCCCAGAACACCGCCGCCATGCTGACCACTTACAACGAAGTGGACATGGGCCCGGTGATGGACCTGCGCGCCGCCTACAAGGACGTGTTCGAGAAGAAGCACGGCGTGAAGCTCGGCTTCATGGGCTTCTTCACCAAGGCCGTCTGCCACGCGCTGAAGGAAATCCCGGCCGTCAACGCCGAGATCGACGGCACCGACGTGGTCTACAAGAACTTCTGCCACATCGGCGTGGCCGTCGGCACCGACAAGGGCCTCGTGGTTCCGGTCGTCCGTGATGCCGACCAGATGTCGATTGCCGAGATCGAGAAGGAAATCGCCAACCTCGGCCGCAAGGCGCGGGACGGCAAGCTCGGCGTTGCCGACATGCAGGGCGGCACCTTCACCATCTCGAACGGCGGCGTCTACGGCTCGCTGATGTCCTCGCCGATCCTGAATGCCCCGCAGTCGGGCATCCTTGGCATGCACAAGATCCAGGACCGGCCGATGGCCGTGAACGGTCAGGTCGTCATCCGTCCGATGATGTATCTGGCCCTGTCCTACGATCACCGCATCGTCGACGGCAAGGAAGCGGTGACCTTCCTCGTCCGCGTCAAGGAAAGCCTGGAAGACCCGCGCCGTCTGGTGCTGGATCTCTGATCCTGATCCCCGGCGGCGGGACCTCATCCGGTCCCGCCGCCGATCCTGTCCGGCTGGCAGCGCGTCGACGGCATCTGCCGTTCCCCGCGATCGCTGCCATTGCCGCTTGCATTTGCGGGCCGGCTGGTCAAGCTGGCCCGCGCGGCCATCCGGCCGACGGCGGACATGAGGAGCGGGTGGCATGATGACGGGTGTACTCGAGCGCCTCAGCGCCAACTGGGTCTACGGCGGGTTCATGGCCGGCTTCGTGCTGCTGCTGCTCGCCCCGGCGCTGACCGCCGGCTGGCCGCAGGCGGAGCTCTCCGTCTACCTCGTGCTGCCGGTCTACATGCTGCACCAGTTCGAGGAGCATGACCGCGACCGGTTCCGCCAGTTCGTCAATGCCCGCATCGGCCATGGCCGTGAGGTGCTGACCCCGGGTTTCGTCTTTGCCGTCAACATCTTCGGCGTCTGGTGGGTGGCAGCCCTGGCCATCCTGGCGATGCGTTTCGTCGACGCCGGCTGGGGTCTGGTTGCCGTCTATCTGGTGCTGGTGAATGCGGTGCTGCACATCGTCCAGATGATCGCCCTGCGCCAGCCCAACCCGGGTGTCTGGACGGCCATCGTCCTGTTCCTGCCGCTGGGAGCGGCCGGTCTTGCCGGCCTCTGGCCGGTCGCAAGCCTGACCCAGCATCTTGTTTCGCTGGTCCTGATCATCGCGCTGCATGGACTGATCCTGGCGCGGGTCAAGGCCGGTCTCGCCGGGAGCGCGCCTGCCGCATGACCTCCCGAACGCTCCGGTGGCTGGCCGCTTGCGTGCCGGCTGCCCCAAACTGACCTGAAAGAACGTGAGGCATTCCCATGTCCCAGTATGATCTCGTCGTCATCGGCACCGGTCCCGGTGGCTATGTCTGCGCCATCAAGGCCGCCCAGCTCGGCCTGAAGGTCGCGGTGGTCGAGAAGCGCGCCACCCATGGCGGCACCTGCCTGAACGTGGGCTGCATTCCCTCCAAGGCGCTGCTGCATGCGTCCGAGATGTTCCACGAGGCCGGCCACGGCTTCGAGGCGCTCGGCATCAAGGTCGCCAAGCCGAAGCTCGACCTGCCGGCGATGATGGCGCACAAGCAGGCGACCATCGACGCCAATGTCGGCGGCGTTGCGTTCCTGCTGAAGAAGAACAAGATCGAGGCCTTCCACGGCACCGGCAAGATCCTGGGGCAGGGCAAGGTGTCCGTCACGGCCGAAGACGGCACCGTGACCGAACTCGCCACCAAGTCAATCGTCATCGCCACCGGCTCCGACGTGATGCCGCTGCCGGGCGTCGAGATCGACGAGAAGCAGGTCGTCTCCTCCACCGGCGCGCTGACGCTGGAGAAGGTGCCGGATCACCTCGTCGTGGTCGGCGGCGGCGTCATCGGTCTGGAGCTGGGCTCGGTCTGGGGCCGTCTCGGCGCCAAGGTGACCGTGGTCGAGTTCATGGACAAGATCCTCGGCCCGATGGACGGCGATGTCTCCAAGCAGTTCCAGCGCCTGCTGGCCAAGCAGGGCATGACCTTCAAGCTGTCGTCCAAGGTCACCGGCGTTGCCAGGAAGGGCAAGGGTCTGGAAGTCTCGGTCGAGCCGGCCGCCGGCGGCGCTGCCGAAGTGATCGAGGCCGACGTGGTCCTCGTCGCCATCGGCCGCAAGCCCTACACCGCCGGTCTCGGCCTGGAGGATGTCGGCGTCAAGCTGGACAACCGCGGCCGCATCGAGACGAACGGCCACTATCAGACCAGCGTGCCGGGCATCTACGCCATCGGCGACGTCATCGTCGGCCCGATGCTCGCGCACAAGGCCGAGGACGAGGGCGTGGCGCTGGCCGAAATCCTCGCCGGCCAGGCCGGCCATGTGAACTATGACATCATTCCGGGCGTCGTCTACACCTCGCCGGAAGTGGCGTCGGTGGGCAAGACCGAGGAAGAGCTGAAGGCTGCAGGCATCGCCTACAAGGCCGGCAAGTTCAACTTCGTCGCCAACGGCCGGGCCCGCGCCATGAACCACACCGACGGCTTCGTGAAGGTGCTGGCGGATGCGGCCACCGACCGGGTGCTTGGCGTGCACATCGTCGGCCATGGCGCCGGCGAGATGATCCACGAAGCGGCCGTGCTGATGGAATTCGGTGGCTCGTCGGAAGACCTCGGCCGCACCTGCCACGCGCATCCGACCATGTCGGAAGCCGTGAAGGAAGCAGCCCTTGCAACCTTCGCCAAGCCGATCCACGCCTGATCGCGCTGGGTTTAGTCCCGGATGTCAAGAAGGCCGGAGCGGCGACGCTCCGGCCTTTTTCTTTTCGGTGGCGCCCGTGTCCCGGTTGGAACCGCCTCTGCAGGAAACTTGCGGGTTTGGCCTCGGCGATTGCCGTTCACCCCGACGGTCCTCCCCGCCTCGTGCGGGATGGCGTCCGAATGTGCATTGGCGCAAGCGGGCCAGGGCCGGGCCGCGTTCAATGGTCCCCGTCGCAGAGGGAATGGTCGGCGAGGGCGCGCAGGACGTGGCAGTCCGCGACGGTGTGGGCGCCGTGGTCATGGGCCATGATCCGTTCCAGTTCCGCTTCCAGCCGCTGCAGGCGGGCGATCTTGTCACGCACGGTGGCAAGCTGCTCGGCAGCGATACGCTCCGCATCGCCGCAGGGGCGCTCCGGATGGGCGCTGAGATCAATGAGGTCACGGATGGCCTCCATCGGCAGCCCGAGATCGCGGGCATGCTTGATGAAGGTGAGCCGGTCCAGTTCGGCGCGGCCATAGCGGCGCTGGTTGCCCTCGGTGCGCGGCGGTTCCGGGATCAGTCCCATCTGCTCGTAGTAGCGGATCGTCGGCACCTTGACGCCGGTGCGACGGGCAAGATCACCGATGGACAGGTCGGCCATGACAGGAAATCCTATAGCTCCAGTGGCTATAGAGTGGGGTCTTCCAGCAGGGCCGGCAAGGGCCGAGAGGAGCGGGGCGGCCGGAAACGGCCTGCGCAGGCGTGGCTGCGGGTCGAAAACCTGAACGAGGCCGTCATCCCGGCCCAGCCGAGCGTCAGCGAGGCGCCGAGCCGGGATCCAGAGATCAGCCGCGCGGAGCGCGACACAGCTTTTCCAGTACGTGGCGTTGATGTTGCATTGATGATGGGCTCGCATGCGCTCGCACTGACACGCTGGCTCCCGGATCACGTCCGGGACAGGTTCCGGATCTGCGGTTCGCTGCGCTCACCTTGTCCGGAATGACGGCTCAGCACCGCGGCGACCTAGAAGGGGTGCCAAACAAAAACGGCACCCGCGCGGGTGCCGTTTCGATGCCGGAGGCGAGGGCGATCAGGCGATCGACTGGCCGGTCTTGGCCCAGTCGGCCAGGAAGGTCTCGAGGCCCTTGTCGGTCAGCGGGTGCTTGACCAGCGCCTTGAGGGTCGACGGCGGGATGGTGGCGACATCGGCACCGATGATGGCGCAGTCGCGCACGTGGTTGATCGTGCGGATCGAGGCCGCCAGGATCTCGGTGGAGAAGCCGTAGTTGTCGTAGATCGTGCGGATCTCGCGGATCAGTTCGAGGCCATCGAGGTTGATGTCATCGAGGCGACCGATGAAGGGCGAGATGTAGGTGGCGCCGGCCTTGGCGGCCAGCAGGGCCTGGGTGGCCGAGAAGCACAGGGTGACGTTGGTCTTGTGGCCGGCCGAGGTGAGCGCCTTGCAGGCCTTGAGACCGTCCATGGTCAGCGGCAGCTTGATGACGACATTCGGGGCAATGGCGGCAAGCACCTTGGCCTCGCGCAGGATGCCGTCATAGTCGGTGGCGGCAACTTCTGCGGAGACCGGACCGTCCGTGATCTTGCAGATCTCGGCAATCACTTCCTTCATCGGGCGACCCGCCTTCATGATCAGGGACGGATTGGTGGTCACGCCGTCGAGGAGGCCGGTGGCGGCCAGTTCGGCGATTTCTGCGGTATCGGCCGTATCGACAAAGAACTTCATCTGGGTTTCAACTCCCTTGCGCGGTCCGGCCGCAAGGCCCGGGACCGCTCCCACGCGAGACGATGCGCAGCGCGACGGGGAAATGTCCCGCCCCGCGCTCCGGTCCCCGCCTGTTTAGCGTAGGATCGGGAGCCGCAACACCCCCGATTCGCAGGCCATAGCAAATTTGCGGAGCGTACCTCATCCGGGAGGCCGGCGGGCGGTCGGGCGGTCAGCGGCCTTGCGCGCGAGCGCGGGCGATGCGATCAGCGGACCCGGATGGCGCCCCTGACGGTCGCGCCCGACCGAGGAGACGACGGAAGCGTGCTGTTCGACGACCTGCCCGAAGCCCGCGAGACGATTGCCAGCGTGCTGGTGCCCGTGGCCGTGCCCGAGCCCTACACCTACCGGGTTCCGGCAGGCGCGCATGTGGTGCCGGGCAGCATCGTGCGCGTGCCGCTGGGCACCCGCGAGGTCACGGGCGCGGTCTGGGACACGCAGCCGGACGCGGCCATCAACCCGCGCAAGCTCAAGGAGATCCTCCACGTCCACGATGCGCCGCCGCTGAACGACGAGCTGCGCCGCTTCATCGACTGGGTCGCGGGCTGGACGCTGGCCGCGCCCGGCATGGTGCTGCGGATGGTGCTGCGTTCGGAGGATGCGCTGGAGCCCGAGCCGCCCGTGCCCGGCCTGCAACGGGTGCTCGACCGCAGCCCCGACCGCATGACCCCGGCCCGCGCCCGGGTGCTTGCCACCGCCGCCGACGGGCTGGCCTGGACCCGCAGCGGTCTCGCCGCCACGGCCGGCGTCAGCACCTCGGTCATCGACGGCCTGGCCGAGCAGGGCGTGTTCGAGCCCGTGTTCATGACGGCGACACCCTTGCCGCTGCCGCCGGACCCTGCCTTCAACCCGCCGCAGCTGACCCCCACACAGGCCGGCGTCGCCGAGGCGCTGGTGGCCAATTTCGACCGCGGGGGCGTGGTGGCCCTGATCGACGGCGTCACCGGCTCGGGCAAGACCGAGGTCTATTTCGAGGCGGTCGCCGAAGCGCTGCGGCGAGGCCGGCAGGCGGTGATCCTCGTCCCCGAGATCGGGCTGACGGAGCAGTTCCTGCGCCGTTTCGAGACGCGCTTCGGCGTGCCGCCGGCCGAGTGGCACTCGGAGATCACGCCGAAGAAGCGCGCCCGGGTGTGGCGTGGTGTCGCAAGCGGCGAAGTCCAGGTGGTCGTCGGCGCCCGCTCGGCCCTGTTCCTGCCCTTCTCGCGGCTCGGCCTGATCGTCGTCGACGAGGAGCACGACACGGCCTTCAAGCAGGATGACCGCGTCTCGTACAACGCCCGCGACATGGCCGTGGTGCGCGGCCACCTCGCCCGCATTCCGGTGGTGCTGGCCTCCGCGACCCCTTCGGTCGAAAGCCGGGTCAACGCCGATCTCGGCCGCTACCAGCGCCATGTGCTGCCCGAGCGCGCCAGCGGGGCCAGTCTGCCGGACCTCGCCGTCATCGACATGCGCACCGAGGGCCCCGAACGCGGCCGCTGGATCGCCCCCGGGCTCGTCAGCGCGATCCGCGAGACCTTCGCCCAGAAGGGGCAGTCGCTGCTGTTCCTGAACCGGCGCGGCTACGCTCCGCTCACCCTGTGCCGCTCCTGTGGCCACCGGTTCCAGTGCAGCCAGTGCAGCGCCTGGCTCGTCGAGCACCGGATGAAGGGCAAGCTGGTTTGCCACCATTGCGGCCACACGGAAGCAATCCCCCGGGCCTGTCCGGCCTGCGGCACCCAGGATGCACTGGTCGCTTGCGGTCCCGGCGTCGAGCGGGTGGCCGAGGAGGTGGAGGGCCTGTTCCCGGACGCCCGCGTGCTGGTGCTCTCCTCGGACCTGCTGGGCGGCCCCGACCGGCTCCGCCGCGAGATGAAGCTCGTGGAGGAGGGGGGCGCCGACATCGTCATTGGCACGCAGCTGGTGGCCAAAGGCCACAATTTCCCGCTGATGAAGCTCGTCGGCGTCATCGACGCCGACCTTGGACTGGCCCATGGCGACCCGCGCGCCGCCGAACGGACCTTCCAGCTGCTGGCACAGGTCACCGGCCGCGCCGGGCGCATCACCGGCGGCGGCCGCGGGCTGCTGCAGAGCTACTCGCCGGACCATCCGGTGCTGAAGGCGTTGCTGTCCTCCGACCGGGAGGCCTTCTACCGGGCCGAGATCGAGGCGCGGCGGGCGGCAGGCCTGCCGCCTTTCGGCCGGCTGGCGGCCCTCGTCATCTCCGGTCCGGAGAAGGCGGCGACGGAAGCCTATGCCCGGGCGGTCTCGCGCGTCGCACCGGCGGACCGCGCGGTGACCATCCTGGGCCCGGCGGAGGCCGCACTCGCGATGGTGCGCGGCCGTCACCGCTATCGCCTGCTGGCCATGGCCCCGCGACAGGTCGACCTGCAGGGCTACCTGCGGCACTGGATGACGCTGGCGCCGCCTGCCCGGGGCGGACTGAAGCTGCAGATCGACATCGACCCGCAACAGTTCCTCTAGGGAGGGTCCGCGCGCCCCGGTCCGGCGGGCGCGAAGCCCCTGTGGGTGCCGCCGGGAGGCCCCCCTGACGACCCGTGCGACGGCGCGACTGGCCGCGATTGTGACAGCAAGTGTGACGGCAATTCCCTCCGCCCTGCCGCAAGCCCTGGCCAGAAGGCAAGAATCCTTCGCAATTGCGGCATTTGGCCGGCCTTGCGAAGTTGCACACCACACCGGCCTGTGTTATTCGAGGCGCGGCTTCTGGGGGCGCGGTTCCGCCGTCAATCCATATGACCCTGAAAACCCAATAAATTTCAAGACATTGCGTCGGGCTTTCCGGTGCGGCGTCCTGGGATTATATGTCAGAGAGCTCGGATCAGGTGACTGACAACACAACTCTCGTTTCCGGCGTGGCGAAGCGGTATGCGGCTGCCCTGCTCGAACTAGCAGAAGACGGTGGCGCGACCCAGCAGGTCGAACGTGACCTCGCCGCTTTCGACGCCATGCTGGCTGAAAGCGCGGATCTCGTCCGCCTTGTACGCAGCCCGGTGTTCACCGCTGATGAGCAGCTTGCGGCACTTGATGCCCTGCTGGCCAAGGCAGGGATCGCGGGTCTCGCTGCCAATTTCGTGAAGCTGGCCGCCAAGAACCGGCGCCTCTTCGTTCTTCCCGACATGATCAAGGCCTTCCGCGCCCTGCTCGCTGAAAAGCGTGGCGAGGCAACGGCCGAGGTGGTGTCCGCAGCTCCGCTGTCGGACGCCAATGTCGCGGCGCTCAAGGAGGCTCTCGCAGCATCCACGGGCAAGAAGATCAACATCGCTGCGCGCGTCGACCCCGCCCTCATCGGTGGCCTCATCGTCAAGGTGGGCAGCCGAATGGTCGATACGTCGCTGCGCACCAAGCTCAATTCTCTTAAGTTCGCAATGAAAGAGGTCGGCTGATGGATATTCGGGCCGCGGAAATTTCCGCTATCCTCAAGGACCAGATCAAGAGCTTCGGCCAGGAGGCCGCGGTGACTGAGGTTGGTCAGGTGCTGTCCGTCGGTGACGGCATCGCGCGCGTCTACGGTCTGGACAATGTCCAGGCCGGTGAGATGGTCGAGTTCCCGGGCGGCGTGCGTGGCATGGCGCTCAACCTTGAAACCGACAACGTCGGCGTCGTGATCTTCGGTTCGGACCGCGACATCAAGGAAGGCGACACCGTCAAGCGTACGGGCGCCATCGTGGAAGTCCCGGTCGGCAAGGGCCTGCTCGGCCGCGTCGTCGACCCGCTGGGCAACCCGCTCGACGGCAAGGGCCCGATCGAGTTCACCGAGAAGCGTCGCGTGGACGTGAAGGCGCCGGGCATTCTGCCGCGCAAGTCCGTGCACGAGCCGATGTCGACGGGTCTGAAGGCGATCGACGCCCTGATCCCGGTCGGCCGTGGCCAGCGCGAACTGGTGATCGGTGACCGCCAGACCGGCAAGACCGCGATCATCCTCGACACCTTCCTGAACCAGAAGCCGCTGCACGAAGGTACGGACGAGAGCAACAAGCTGTACTGCATCTACGTCGCAGTCGGCCAGAAGCGCTCCACCGTCGCCCAGTTCGTGAAGACCCTGGAAGACAGCGGTGCGCTGGCCTACTCGATCGTCGTGGCTGCAACCGCCTCGGACGCTGCCCCGCTGCAGTTCCTGGCTCCGTTCGCCGGCTGCGCCATGGGCGAGTTCTTCCGCGACAACGGCATGCATGCCGTGATCGGCTACGACGACCTGTCCAAGCAGGCCGTTGCCTACCGCCAGATGTCGCTGCTGCTGCGTCGTCCGCCCGGACGTGAAGCCTTCCCGGGCGACGTGTTCTACCTGCACTCCCGTCTGCTGGAGCGTGCGGCCAAGCTGAACGAGGACAACGGCCTCGGTTCGCTCACCGCGCTGCCGGTCATCGAGACCCAGGCGAACGACGTGTCGGCCTACATTCCGACCAACGTGATCTCGATCACCGACGGTCAGATCTTCCTGGAAACCGACCTGTTCTACCAGGGCGTTCGCCCGGCGGTGAACGTGGGTCTGTCCGTGTCCCGCGTGGGCTCGGCTGCCCAGATCAAGGCGATGAAGCAGGTTGCAGGCCCGATCAAGGGCGAGCTGGCGCAGTACCGCGAAATGGCGGCCTTTGCCCAGTTCGGCTCCGACCTCGACGCCACCACCCAGCGCCTGCTGAACCGTGGTGCCCGTCTGGTCGAGCTGCTGAAGCAGCCGCAGTTCTCGCCCCTGAAGACCCAGGAGCAGGTTGCGGTGATCTTCGCCGGCGTGAACGGCTACCTGGACAAGATCCCGGTCGACCGCGTCCGCGCCTTCGAGGCTGGCCTGCTGCTCTCCCTGCGTGGCGAGCACAAGGATCTCCTCGACGCGATCTGGCAGAAGAAGGCCCTCGACGACGAGCTGACCACGCGCCTGCGCGCGGCGGTGGATGCTTTCGCCAAGAGCTTCTCGTAACCCAGAACGCAGTCTGAGAAGGAGCAGGGGCGGCCATGCCGAGCCTGAAGGACCTACGAAACCGCATCGCCTCGGTTAAGGCGACGCAGAAGATCACCAAGGCCATGAAGATGGTGGCCGCGGCGAAGCTGCGTCGTGCCCAGGACGCTGCGGAGGCTGCCCGGCCCTATGCGGAACGCATGGAGCAGGTGCTGGCCAACATCGCCGCTGCCTTTGAAGGCCGCGATGATGCGCCGAAGCTGATGTCCGGCACCGGGCGCGACCAGGTTCATCTCCTGGTCGTCGCAACGGCCGAGCGCGGGCTTTGCGGTGGCTTCAACTCCTCGATCGCGAAGCTGGCGCGGGAACGCGCCCGCTCGCTCATTGCCCAGGGCAAGGAAGTCAAGATCCTCTGCGTGGGCAAGAAGGGCTTCGACGCGATCAAGCGCGAGTTCGGCAAGCTGGTGTTCCGCACCATCGAGATGCGGGGCGTGAAGCAGATCGGGTACGCGAATGCCGCGGAAGTCGCCGATCTTGTCCTGTCGATGTACGACAAGGACGAGTTCGACGTCTGCACGCTGTTCTTCGCGGAATTCCGGTCGGTGATCAGCCAGGTTCCGACGGCTCAGCAGCTCATTCCGGCCAAGCTGCCGGAGCGCAAGGCCTCTGACGATGCCGCGCAGCTCTATGAGTATGAGCCGGATGAAGCGGAGATCCTCGCCGATCTCCTGCCCCGCAACATCTCGGTGCAGATCTTCCGCGCGCTCCTTGAGAACGCCGCGTCCGAGCAGGGTGCCCGCATGTCCGCCATGGACAACGCGACCCGCAACGCCGGCGACATGATCAAGAAGCTGACCCTGCGGTACAACCGCCAGCGTCAGGCCCAGATCACCAAGGAACTGATTGAAATCATCTCGGGCGCCGAGGCGCTCTGACCGGATCGAGGATTTAGGGATGGCTGACAAGAACGTCGGACAGATTACCCAGGTCATCGGCGCCGTGGTCGACGTCAAGTTCGACGACCACCTGCCGCAGATTCTGAACAGCCTGGAAACTGACAACCAGGGCAACCGCCTCGTGCTGGAAGTGGCCCAGCACCTTGGTGAGAACACCGTGCGCACCATCGCCATGGACTCGACCGAAGGTCTGGTCCGCGGCCAGAAGGTGACCGACACCGGTGCTCCGATCGCCGTGCCGGTGGGTGATGGCACCCTCGGCCGCATCATGAACGTGATCGGCGAGCCGGTGGACGAAGCCGGCCCGATCGTGCACGACACCAAGCGCGGCATTCACCAGGAAGCTCCGGCCTTCGTCGAGCAGTCGACCGAAGCGCAGATCCTGGTCACCGGCATCAAGGTCGTGGACCTTCTGGCTCCCTACGCCAAGGGCGGCAAGATCGGCCTGTTCGGCGGCGCCGGCGTGGGCAAGACCGTTCTCATCATGGAACTGATCAACAACGTCGCGAAGGCGCACGGCGGTTACTCCGTGTTCGCCGGCGTGGGCGAGCGGACCCGTGAAGGCAACGACCTTTACTGGGAAATGATCGAGTCCGGCGTGAACAAGAAGGGCGGCGGCGAAGGGTCCAAGGCCGCGCTTGTTTACGGCCAGATGAACGAGCCCCCCGGGGCCCGCGCCCGTGTTGCTCTGACCGGTCTGACCGTCGCCGAGCATTTCCGTGACCAGGGCCAGGACGTGCTGTTCTTCGTGGACAACATCTTCCGCTTCACCCAGGCCGGTTCGGAAGTGTCCGCTCTGCTCGGCCGCATCCCGTCGGCCGTGGGTTACCAGCCGACGCTGGCGACCGACATGGGCGCGATGCAGGAACGCATCACCACCACCACCAAGGGGTCGATCACCTCGGTGCAGGCCGTGTACGTGCCCGCCGACGACCTGACCGACCCGGCGCCGGCTTCGACCTTCGCCCACCTCGACGCGACGACGGTGTTGAACCGCGCCATCGCCGAGAAGGGCATCTACCCGGCCGTGGATCCGCTGGACTCCACCTCGCGCATGCTCGACCCGCGCATCATCGGTGAAGAGCACTACAACGTGGCCCGCAAGGTTCAGCAGACCCTGCAGCGCTACAAGGCCCTGCAGGACATCATCGCGATCCTGGGCATGGACGAGCTGTCCGAAGAGGACAAGCTCACCGTGGCCCGCGCCCGCAAGATCGAGCGCTTCCTGTCCCAGCCGTTCTTCGTGGCCGAAGTCTTCACCGGTTCGCCGGGCAAGCTCGTCGCCCTCGAAGACACGATCAAGGGCTTCAAGGGTCTCGTCAACGGCGACTACGATCACCTGCCGGAAGCTGCCTTCTACATGGTTGGCAGCATCCAGGAAGCGATCGAGAAGGCCCAGCGTCTGGCCGCCGAGGCAGCCTGATCAGGACGGCCGCCGGCACGCCCGGCGGCCCATCCGCTGCGCGCCGCCGGCGCGCATGCCTGACGATCCGATTGTCAGCCAGTCGACCAGTAAAGGACTTGCCAGATGGCACAGCCATTCCAGTTCGAGCTTGTCTCGCCCGAGCGCCTTCTCCTCTCGGAAAAGGTCCTTGAGGTCATCGTGCCCGGCAGCGAAGGCGAGTTCGGCGTGCTCAAGGATCACAGCCCGTTCATGTCCACCATCCGTCCGGGCCTGCTGAAGGTTCGCAAGGATGGCGGCCAGCTTCTCGAGTTCTTCGTCCGCGGCGGCTTCGCCGACGTCAATGCCTCCGGCCTGACGGTTCTCGCCGAACAGGCGATCCCGGTCTCCGCGCTCAAGGCCGACGTGCTGGCGCAGCAGATCAAGGACGCCGAGGAAGACGTGGCCGACGCCCGTGATGACGACAGCCGTCACAAGGCCGAGACGCTGCTGAGCCAGCTCCGCGAGATCCAGGCCGCCCTCAAGGCCGCCTGATCCGCACGCCAGACCGTTCAGCCTTCGGGCAGAAACAAGGGCAGGGCCTCACGGCGCCTGCCCTTTTTTTGTCTTGGGCCCGGCCACTGCGGTGCACCTCGGCGGGGAGCGGGCACTGGAAACGCAAAAAGCCCGGCACCAGGCCGGGCTTCGGGCACGCGATGGGGACCGTGCACTGCCGGGGCGGGCTCTTGCGAAACGCCCTTTGCCCCGACCGTCGGAGACAGGCTCAGGCGGCGATGCGCTTGAAGCTCATGGCTCCGGAATTGGCAGCCTTGGAGCGGCGACGCTCTTCCGGCGGCATGTAGACGAGCGCACGGTGGTCGGTGCAGTAGGACACGCCGGCATCGACGCGCTGGTTGCACGGGAAGGTGTAGTTGCCGGTGTCGCCTTCGGCCCACTTGCAACGGCCCGGACGGGGCAGGCTCAGATCCATGGTTTTCCTTCTTTCGTTCCGGAAGACGGCGCGCGAAACGCGAGGCCGTTGCCCGGGTTCACCCGGACGGCCCTGCCTGCACGCCTGTCTGTGAAATCCTGGCTGCCGGACCCCGAGCCGGACCAGGGTCCGACATGCCGCGCGGCAGCGCGAGTGGGGCATACATAATCCTACGCATGCTGCAGTGCAACTCCTTTGACGGCATAAGAGCTGCGCGCATTTCACATGGCTTTACCGAAGGTTAATCGCCATTCATTTCACCGCCGGCTGCCGTTAGGGCGTCCCGGGTGTCGAGGTCGAGGCGGGCGGCCGCGCCCAGTTCCACCTCGACGACCGTTTCCCCTTCCCGGGCAATGAGATGACGCGCGCCGACGTCGCCCTCCAGCCCCTTCAGGGCCTCGAGGAAGGCGCTGTCGAACAGGACCGGATTGCCGCGCTTGCCCTCGGCGGTCGCCACGACGATGAGATGACGCCGCGACCGGTCGTGGGCGCGGATCAGCCGGTCGACCATCGCCGCATCGACGCCCGGCATGTCCCCGAGCAGGATGACCACACCGTCGAGACCGGCAGGCAACGCCGCCAGCCCGGCCCGGATCGAGCTTGCCATCCCCGTGGCGAAATCGGGATTGTGCTGCACCACAACGTCGCGCCCCGCCGCTTCGGCCGCGACACGCTCGGCCATATGCCCCGTGACAAGCACAACGGGACCGGCCGCACTGTCGCAGGCCGCATCCAGGGCATGGGCGACGAGGGTCTTGCCGTTCAGCCGGGCGAGAAGCTTGTTGCCCCCCTCCATCCGGCTGGAGCGACCGGCGGCAAGGACGATGGCGCCGTGTCGGCCCGCCGTCCCGGCCGGCTGGGCACGCAACTGCGGCCGGCTGGTGATTTCCATGAGCAAGCCTCCAACGCCAAGCCCGGTGATGTCCTCCGCGGTCACCGGGATATCGGCCATCAGCCGTTGCAGGATCCAGTCGAAGCCGTTCTCCTTCGGACTGCGGGCGCAGCCCGGCGCACCAAGCACCGGGACACCCCCGACCTCCCCGAGGAGCAGCAGGTTGCCCGGATCGACCGGCATGCCGAAATGATGCAATTCGCCACCGGCCAGCCGAATTGCCGCCGGCAGGACATCCTCCACGTCGACAACGGCGGAGGCGCCGAACAGCACGACCAGCCCGGCCCCGGCCGCCAGCTGCTGCCGCAGGCCCTCAGCGACCGCATCTGCCGTATGCGCGGTGCGGATCTCGGGCAGGAGCGCGCCGCCCATCGGCGCCAGCCGGTCCGCCAGCACGCGGCGGGTCTTGTCCATGGTCGCAGGCTTGAGATGCGGCAGCCGCGTGGCGACGAGTCCGACCGGCCGCGCCCGGTACGGCGCAAGCCGCACGCAGCCGCGCGCCACATCCGCGGCCGCAGCCACATGCCGGCCGGGCACCGCAAGCGGGATGATCTTCACCGTGGCAACCATGCGCCCGGTTTCCACGGCCTGACAGGCCGGCAGGGTGGCAAGCGTGATGGCCGGATCGACGCGATTAAATCGATTTATGGCCTCCCGGTCGCACAGCAGCACGCCGTTGCCGGTGGCATAGAGATTGACCCGTCCGGTAAAGGGCTGATCGCGGGAGATGCCGTAGCCGGCCACGGCGCTTGCCAGCGCGAGGGCTGCGTCGTCCTCGGCAACATCATCGGGGGCAAGCCGGGCCACGACGAGGGTGGTCACACCCTCGCCGGCAAGCCGGGCGAGATCGGCGGCGCCCAGCACGTGGCCCTTGCGCAGCACGCCGGTGGCGGTCTGAAGGCTGTGCGCCAGCACGGCACCTTCGGCTTCCTCGAGGGCTACCGGGCCGAATCGCATCAGGTCCTGTCCCTGGCAACGGCCAGCCGGAGGGCGCCGATCACTTCTCCCAGCACCGCGACCGCGATTTCGGCCGGAGACGCCGCCCCGATCGCCAGACCGATCGGCGCACGGATCCGGCCGATCTGGTCCTCGCTCAAGCCTGCGGCCTGGAAGCGTTCGACACGGCGGGCATGGGTCTTGCGGCTGCCGAGGGCCCCGACATAGAAGCACCCGGCGTTCAGGGCCGCCATCAGCGGAAAATCGTCGATCTTCGGGTCATGCGTCACCGCAGCCACCGCCGTGTAGGGGTCGAGTGGCGCGGCCTGCAACACATCCTCAGGCCAGTCGGCGCGCAGCACGCGTGCCGGAAACCGGTCCTCGCTGGCAAAGGCGGTGCGCGGGTCGATGATGGTCACGTCGAACCCGGCAATCTCGGCCATGGGCAGCAGCGCCTGGGAGATATGCACCGCACCGATGACCACGAGCCGCGGCGCGGGAACCGACACCGTGAGGAAATGGGCCTCACCCGAAGGATCAGTCACCTGCCCGGAACTCCCCGACCGGAAGCGGCGCTCCAGCTCCTCGAAGAGCGGATCCCCGGCCGAAAGCCCGGCGCGCTGCACGAGGCGCTGGCTGCCATCGCCGAGCCGGGTGACCAGGATCGCCGCCTCGCGCCGGTCGCGGGCGGCGTTGAGGGCGGACAAGAGATCAAGCCGCATCGGTCACGGGCTCCACATAGACGCGGATGCGCCCGCCGCAGGACAGGCCGACGCGCCAGGCGGTCTCGTCGGCCACGCCGAACTCGAGCATCTGCGGCTTGCCGCTTGCAATCACATCGGCCGCTTCGCTGACGACCGCACCCTCGACGCAGCCGCCCGACACGGAGCCCTCGAAGTTGCCGTCCGAATCGATCACCAGATGCGACCCGACCGGACGCGGAGCCGAGCCCCAGGTCTCGACGACCGTGGCCACCGCGACCCTGCGCCCCGACCGGACCCAACGCTCGGCAAGCGCCAGGACGTCAAGATGATGCGCGGAGGAAACGTCCCTGCTGTCCCTGATCTCCATGTCGCCCATACCTCTCCGACGGGGCTGAAAACACAAGCACCTGCTGTCCTGGTCACGATACAGCCACTCGCAAGGGGCTGAAAGTGGGCGAGGTGCGCGCCCGCCCGAACTGTCGCAAACGTCGCAGTCTCTGGCGCGAAGCAAGCTCACCGGCGATGACGGTGCTGTCGCTTGATCCACGTCAACGTCAAGTTGCGTGCGGCGCGCTACCAATACTTCCGCAATGGACAAGTCTGCTGCCTCAGGGGCACGGGAGCTGATCATGGCTGAAGACGACATGGACGAACGTCGGAAGAAGCAGGCCGACAAGATCATTTCGCAAATGACCGAAAACGAGGCCAGTGCGAAGGACATCGCGGCGCAGAAGAAGGCCAACAAGAAGGCCTTCGGACACGAAGGCTCCTATGACCCGGCGCCAGAATGATGGCCGAGGCACGCAAGCGACGTCTTGAGTTCCGGGCGGTCAGGAGCGGGCCGGCTGCCGCCTTCTATCATCTCAAGGACTGCGTGTTCCTGGCCGCAGCCGGCAGGCCCGACAACCTCGTCTCCCTCAAGTCCATGGAGGATGCCGAGGACAAGGCCGGACTGAGGCTCTGCCCGCACTGCGAGCGCCGTCTGTCGGCGATGGCAAGCGACGGGCGCCTCGATTCGGGGCACTACGACTACAGCTACTGGGACCGCTACTACAGGAGCCGTCAGGACAAGCGGTTCTTCGGGATCCGGGGGCTGCAGCGCTACCACACCGATCCGGAGTGCCCGACGCTGAAGCTGCTGCTGAAGGGCCTGGTCAGGCCGGCGGCGGAGGAGATGATCTCGTTCGCCACACCGGAAGAAGCCTTCGACGCCGGGTATGAGCCTTGTACCTGCGTCCCCGAGAAGGACCGTTACGATCCCTTCTAGGCGATGCGGCTTTCGTCAGCGCGTCGATCTATCCGGGCTCCCCGTCCAATCCGCGAGGGGGGCGCTCCACGTGACCACCCGACATGAAAACAGCGCCCCGGGTTGCCCCGGGGCGCTGCGGGAGGGCCTCCTGCCGGCGGACAGGCGGCCCAAACGGGATCGGCGTTACTCGGCCGCTTCGCGCACCACCGGGGCGGCATCGCGCACCGCACCGTCAACGGCTTCCTCGAACTTGGCGAAGTTGTCGATGAACATCTGCACCAGCCGCTTGGCCTGCGCGTCATAAGCCGCAGCATCGGCCCAGGTCTCGCGCGGGTTCAGGATGGCGCTGTCGACGCCCGGCACCGCTTCCGGCACGGCAAAGCCGAAGTTGGCGTCGGTGCGGAAGGTTGCATCCTTGAGCGAGCCGTCGAGGGCGGCGCGCAGCAGCGTGCGGGTTGCCTTGATCGGCATGCGGCTGCCGGTGCCATAGGCCCCGCCGGTCCAGCCGGTGTTCACCAGCCAGCAGTCGACCTTGTGCTCGGCGATCAGGTCGCGGAGCAGGTTTCCGTATTCGGTCGGATGGCGCGGGATGAATGGGGCACCAAAGCAGGTGGAGAAGGTGGCCTGCGGCTCGGTCACGCCCTTTTCCGTGCCGGCGACCTTCGCGGTGTAGCCGGACAGGAAATGGTACATGGCCTGGGCCGGGGTCAACCGGGCGATCGGGGGCATGACACCGAAGGCATCGGCGGTCAGCATGATGATCGTCTTCGGCTGCGGCGCGATGCCGGTGTCCGAGGCGTTGGAGATGAAGTGGATCGGATAGGCCGCCCGGGTGTTCTCCGTCTTGCGGCCGTCGTCGAAGTCCGGAATGCGGTTCTCGTCGAGAACGACATTCTCCAGGACGGTGCCGAAGCGCTGCGTCGTGGAATAGATTTCCGGCTCCGCGTCCTTCGACAGCTTGATGGTCTTGGCGTAGCAGCCGCCTTCAAAGTTGAAGACGCCGCCCTTGCCCCAGCCGTGCTCGTCGTCGCCGATCAGCGTGCGCTCCGGATCGGCCGACAGCGTGGTCTTTCCGGTGCCCGACAGGCCGAAGAAGATCGCGGTGTCGCCGTCGCGCCCGACATTGGCCGAGCAGTGCATCGGCATGACGCCCTGCGGCGGAAGCAGGTAGTTGAGGAAGGTGAAGACCGACTTCTTCATCTCGCCGGCGTAGGACGTGCCGCCGATCAGCACGATCATGCGGGTGAGGTCACAGGCAATCACCGTCTCGCTGCGGCAGCCATGCCGGGCCGGATCGGCACGGAAGCTGGGCAGGTCGATGATGGTCATCTTCGGCTGGAAGGTCGCCAGCTCGCCGGCCTGCGGACGGATCAGCAGGTTGCGGATGAACAGCGAGTGCCAGGCATACTGGGTGTAGACGCGGACAGGCAGACGGTAGGCCGGGTCGGCACCGCCATAAAGATCCTGCGCGAACAGATCCTTGCCCTTGGCGTGCTCAAGGAAATCGGCGAGGAGGACATCGAAATGCGCGCGGCTCATGCGGGCATTGTTGTCCCACCAGACCTGAGATTCGGTGTTGGCGTCGGCGACGACGAACTTGTCCTTCGGCGAGCGGCCGGTGTGCTGCCCGGTGTCGGCCACGAGCGGGCCGCCGGCGGCCACGCAGGCCTCGCCGCGGGCCAGCGCCTGCTCGTAGAGCGCGGGCTCGTTCTGGTTCCAGTAGATTGCGGACACACCCGTCAGCCCGATGGTTTCAAGGCCAAAGGCCGGATTTCTGACGCCCGTCTCTGTCATGGTCGCGCAATCCCTGTCGAAGAACGTGAACTGAAGCGGCGAGGGGAGCGGCCTTTGCCTTTGCGCCATCTCCCAAGTCCCGCGGCAGTCGGAACCTAGTTGATTGGAAATTGCGCAACAAGTGATCCTTTCAGCGAGGCGTCATCCTAAATCGATTAAAAGTCGAAGACTTGCAAACATGATTTATTTCAGTGGTCAAATTTAAGCAGAACTGTGGCGAAGTCTGTTTTGTCTTTTCTTAATCGATTGACTGGGGGTGCACAGGAGCGCTGCAGCGCGCCGAGTGACCCGCATCACAGCTTTGCCGAATAACGAAGATGTCGCGCATGTTCCTCTGTATTTGACGCTTTACCGGTTGGTACCGGCGAAGCATTGCCTTATTTTATGCGCAATTGCGGGGCCAAACGCTGAAAGTGAGATGTGACCTTGACTGACCAGAGGACGAAGACCCGCATCATGCCGACGATTGCCTTGGTCGACGATGACCGAAACATTCTCACTTCGGTGTCCATTGCACTGGAGTCCGAGGGCTACCGCGTCCAGACCTATACGGACGGCGCCTCGGCGCTGGACGGCCTGCTGACCGATCCGCCCACGCTGGCCATCTTCGACATCAAGATGCCCCGCATGGACGGCATGGAGCTCCTGCGCCGCCTGCGCCAGACCTCCGACATGCCGGTGATCTTCCTGACGTCGAAGGACGACGAGATCGACGAGCTGTTCGGCCTCAAGATGGGCGCGGACGATTTCATCCGGAAGCCGTTCTCCCAGCGCCTGCTGGTCGAGCGCGTGCGCGCCGTGCTGCGCCGCGTCTCGCCGCGGGATGCCTCCGCGCCGCGCGAGGATGCGGACAAGCTGCTGGAGCGCGGCCTCCTTGTCATGGACCAGGAGCGCCATACCTGCACCTGGAACGGCAAGCCGGTGACCCTGACCGTCACGGAGTTCCTGATCCTGTCGGCGCTGGCCCAGCGTCCGGGGGTCGTCAAGAGCCGCAACGCGCTGATGGACGCGGCCTATGACGATCAGGTCTATGTTGACGACCGCACCATCGACAGCCACATCAAGCGTCTGCGCAAGAAGTTCAAGATGGTGGACGACGACTTCGACATGATCGAGACGCTCTATGGCGTCGGCTACCGCTTCCGCGAAGTGTGAGGAACCGGCCGCACCGCTCCGCACCACCCCGGCAGGACCCCGGGGCCGGTCCGGACAGGCAGGCTGGCGGCCGGCGGTCCCCATGTGACCGCAGCGACGGGTGGCGATGACGACAGAGGCTGAGACCGACGACCGTGACGGTGCAGCGCCGGAGAGCTCCGGCGAGCGCAGCTCCACGCCGCTGCGCCGGCTCGGCAGTGTCCGGCTGCGCCGGCGGCTGAGGGCGCGGGCGGGGGCCTTCCTGGGCACCTACGTCTTCTCCTCGCTGACGAAGCGCATCGTGGTCCTCAACCTCGCCGGCCTGATCGCGCTGGTGTCGGGCATCCTCTACCTCAACCAGTTCCGCGCCGGCCTCATCGACGCCCGCGTGCAGAGCCTCCTCACCCAGGGCGAGATCATCGCCGGCGCGATCGCCGCCTCGGCCACGGTCGACACCGGTGCCATCAGTGTCGACCCGGAAAAGCTTCTCGAACTGCAGGCCGGCGAGACGCTGGCACCGGATTCGCTCACCTCGCTGGACTTTCCGGTCAATCCCGAGCGCGTCGGCCCGGTCCTGCGCCGCCTGATCTCGCCGACCAAGACGCGGGCCCGGATCTATGATCCCGACGGCCTGCTGATCCTCGATTCCCGCCATCTCTATTCCGGCCCGCAAATCCTGCGGTTCGACCTGCCGCCGCCCGAGGGGGAGGAGGTGGGCATGCTCGACCGCATGTGGCAGTCGATGAAGCTCTGGATGCGGCAGGGCGACCTGCCGCTCTATCAGGAGGCCGGTGGCGGCGACGGGCGGATCTATCCGGAAGTGGAAGCCGCCCTGAACGGATCGCCGGCCAGCGTCGTGCGCGTCTCGCAGCGCGGCGAGCTGATAGTGTCCGTGGCCGTGCCGATCCAGCGCTTCCGCGCGGTGCTCGGAACGTTGCTGCTCTCCACCCAGGGCGGTGACATCGACGCCATCGTCAGCGCCGAGCGGATCGCCATCATGCGCGTCTTCCTGGTCGCTGCCGGCGTGATGTTCATCATGTCGGTGCTGCTCGCCGGGACCATCGCCGGCCCGGTGCGACGGCTTGCCGCCGCCGCCGAACGGGTGCGCAAGGGCTCCAACTCGCGCCACGAGATCCCCGATTTCTCCGACCGGCAGGACGAGATCGGCCATCTGGCGCGGGCCTTCCGCGACATGACGAACGCCCTCTACAACCGGATGGACGCGATCGAGCGTTTTGCCGCCGACGTGGCGCACGAGCTGAAGAACCCGCTGACCTCGCTGCGCAGCGCCGTCGAGACGCTGCCGCTCGCCAAGTCGGACACCTCGCGCGCCCGGCTGATGGAGGTGATCCAGCACGACGTGCGCCGGCTCGACCGCCTGATCACCGACATTTCCGACGCCTCCCGCCTGGATGCGGAGCTGTCGCGCGGCAATGCGGAGGTGCTCGACGTGGCGAACCTGTTGCGCGGCGTTGCCGACATGAGCAACCAGCGCGCCGTCGAGACGGCACCGCGCGTCATCCTCACCATCGCCGACGTGAAGCCCGAGAAGCCGGGCGAGAAGGCCCCGGACAAGCCCTACGAGATGATGGGCTACGACAGCCGCCTCGCCCAGGTGATCAACAACCTCATCGACAATGCCCGCTCCTTCTCGCCGGAGGGCGGCACCGTGCGCATCGGCGCAAGCCGCAAGGGCCCGCGCATCATCGTCACGGTGGATGACGACGGCCCCGGCATCCGGGCCGAGAAGATCGAGCGGATCTTCGAGCGCTTCTACACGGACCGTCCTGACGGTGAGGATTTCGGCAACAATTCCGGTCTCGGCCTGTCCATTTCGCGCCAGATCATCGAGGCGCACAAGGGCACCATCACGGCCGAGAACCGCACCGAACCCGATCCGCAGACCGGCACGCGCCGGGTGACCGGGGCCCGGTTCGTCCTGTCGCTGCCGGCGGGTCGGCCAGCGTGACCGACACCCGGCTGACCTCGCCCGACGGGCCCTGCCACCACGCGACGGCCGTGATCCTCGGTCGCTTCGGCCTGCTGCTGCGCGGCCCGTCCGGCGCGGGCAAGTCGAGCCTTGCCCTTCACCTGCTGGGTGAGGCGGAACGCAACGGCCATTTCGCGGCGCTCGTCGGCGATGACCGCGTGCATCTGTCGGTCGGTGCGGCCGGACTGGTCGCGGAAGGGGCGCGCGGCCTGGAGGGACGCATCGAGCTGCGCGGCCACGGCCTCATCCGCCGCATCCGCGAGACGCAGGCGCTGATCCATCTCGTCATCGACCTGCGGCCCATCGGCGAGATCGAGCGGCTGCCGGACGACGCGGCCTGTGCGGTGCCCTTCGGGCCGGTGCAGCTGCCCTGTCAGGCGGTGCCGGAGGCGGACCTGCCCCGCCAGCTTCTGCTTGTCCGGCACGCCCTGTTGCGTCTCGCCGGCGAGGGGGCCTGCCCGCTGTAGGCTGGCCCTCCGAAAAACGACTTGCTTTGCGCCGCGCGCTTGCCGACATTGCGGCAGTCTGCGGGCGAGCCGGTCAGGTTTGGCGGCGCGGCTGGCTGAAAGGATTGAATAACGCGAGCCGCCCCTCATATGTCAGGCCGGACGGGTCTGCCGGAGGCGGTTCCACAGGTGGCGGACCGGACAGGAGGGGGAGCCCCGTGCCTTCCGGGACCGTCAGGTGTATGCAAGGGTGGCCATCCCCGGCGCGGACCAGATCCGTGCGCGGGATGGCCACCGTGACAGGTCGGGCAAGAATGATCGGACTCGTACTCGTGACGCACGGCCGGCTGGCCGAGGAATTCAAGGCGGCGCTGGAACACGTGGTCGGACCGCAGACGCAGATCGCCACGATCTGCATCGGGCCCGAAGACAACATGGAGCAGCGGCGCCAGGACATCCTCGCCGCCGTGGAGGCCGTCAACACCGGCGCCGGCGTGGTCCTTCTGACCGACATGTTCGGCGGAACCCCGTCGAATCTCGCCATTTCGGTCATGGACGGCAAGACCATCGAGGTGGTCGCCGGCGTCAACCTGCCGCTGCTGATCAAGCTCGCCAGCCTGCGGGCCGACCGCAGCCTTCCCGAAGCAGTGGACGAAGCGCGCAAAGCCGGGCAAAAATACATTTCCGTCGCCAGCCAGGTGCTTTCCGGCCAGGTGTGACGCGCTGCTGCTATCCGGGACGCTGCCTTCCTAAATGATGCGACTTGAACAGGACCTTGCCATCGTCAACAAGCGTGGCCTCCACGCCCGTGCCTCCGCCAAGCTGGTCAAGCTGGTCGAAACCTTCACCTCCGAGGTGCATGTGTCCAAGGACGGGCAGACCGTCGGCGGCAACTCGATCATGGGGCTGATGATGCTTGCCGCCGCGCCGGGCTGCTGCATCCATGTGGTGGTCGAAGGCAATGACGCCGAGGCGGCAATGTCCGCCATCGCGGCCCTGGTCGCCGACCGGTTCGGCGAGGAAGACTGACGCGGTCCTCCGCATTTTCTGGCCCCTTCTCTGGCCCCTTCTCTGGCTTGTTCTCAGGGCCCGTTTCTGGCCCGTATTCCGGTACGCCGGCCGAGGGCTTTTCCCGCCTGGCGCCGGAACCTTTCCGGATCATTCCCGGCCGTCCTGCACAAGCCCTCTCGCCTGCGATGCCGCGCCGGGGCCGTCCATCCTTCCTTTACCCCGTTCGCAGGTTTGCGAGCGGGATATAAAGAAAGCTTTATATCTGAATTGCAGGGTCGGCCGGACCGGGGTATAAGAGCCGCGGTTGCTGCAGGGCGGCCCCTATGCCCCGGCCCGGTCGTGGCCGGTCCCGTCCTGTGGCCAGATGCGTTTCCTCGCCCCGCGCCGGGCCGACCGCCCGTCAGACACAGGACCTTTTCATGACCGATTACATCGTCAAGGACATCAAGCTCGCCGACTGGGGCCGCACCGAGATCGAGATCGCCGAGACCGAGATGCCGGGCCTGATGGCCTGCCGCGCCGAGTTCGGCGCCGCAAAGCCGCTGAAGGGCGCGCGCATCGCCGGTTCGCTGCACATGACCATCCAGACGGCCGTGCTGATCGAGACCCTCGTCGCCCTCGGCGCCGAAGTCCGCTGGGCGTCCTGCAACATCTTCTCGACCCAGGACCAGGCCGCTGCCGCCATCGCGGCTGCCGGCATCCCGGTCTTTGCCATCAAGGGCGAGACCCTTGAGGAATACTGGGACTATGCCGACCGCATCTTCGACTTCCCCGAAGGTGCCAACATGATCCTCGACGACGGCGGTGACGCCACGCTCTACATTCTGCTCGGCGCCCGCGTCGAGGCCGGCGAGACCGACCTGATCGAGCACCCGAAGTCGGAAGAGGAAGAATACCTCTTTGCCCAGATCAAGAAGCGCATGGCCAAGAACCCGGGCTGGTTCACCAAGCAGCGCGACCTCATCCAGGGCGTGACCGAAGAGACCACCACCGGCGTGCTGCGTCTCTACGAAATGCAGAAGAAGGGCCAGCTGCCGTTCCCGGCGATCAACGTCAACGACAGCGTCACCAAGTCCAAGTTCGACAACCGTTATGGCTGCCGCGAGTCGCTCGTTGACGGCATCCGCCGCGGCACCGACGTCATGATGTCGGGCAAGGTCGCCGTGGTCTGCGGTTACGGTGATGTGGGCAAGGGCTCGGCCCAGTCGCTCGCCGGCTCCGGCGCCCGCGTCATCGTCACGGAAATCGACCCGATCTGCGCCCTGCAGGCGGCGATGGACGGCTTCGAGGTGAAGACGCTCGAGCAGGTTGCCTCCTCGGCCGACATCTTCGTCACCGCGACCGGCAACAAGGACATCATCACCCTCGACCACATGCGGCAGATGAAGGACATGGCCATCGTCTGCAACATCGGTCACTTCGACAACGAGATCCAGGTCGCGGCGCTGAAGAACTTCCAGTGGCGTCCGGTCAAGGACCAGGTCGACATGGTCGTGTTCCCGGACGGCAAGCGCATGATCCTGCTCTCGCAGGGCCGCCTCGTGAACCTCGGCAATGCCACCGGTCACCCGAGCTTCGTCATGTCCGCGAGCTTCACCAACCAGGTGCTGGCGCAGATCGAGCTCTTCACCCGCGGCAACCAGTACAAGAACGAGGTCTACGTCCTGCCGAAGCACCTCGACGAGAAGGTCGCGCGCCTGCATCTCGAGAAGCTCGGCGTCACGTTAACCGAACTGTCCGACGACCAGGCCCAATACCTGGGGATTGCGAAGGCCGGTCCGTTCAAGTCGGAACACTACAAGTACTGATTTCTGCAGCGCTGACCACTAGATGTAGTAAAGGTCGGCAGTCTTACCCAGCGGAAAACGACGATGTGCAGGCCCCGCCGAAAAGCGGGGCCTGTTAACTTTTCAGCAACAGACTCTTTAGCGCGATTCTCGAACGAGGTATGGTCAGGACGAATCAGGGGAAATGAGGCATTCCCTTGAGGACTCCGGTCTTCGGCCGGACTTTTTGGCGGCGAATGAGGATCACGAAATGCCGGCAGTCGGCGTGTCACGCTTGCGCTTTGGCGCGGGGCGGCGGGGACGGATTCTGAAAACGATATCCCTTTCTGGCGTCAGCGTCCTGGCCGTGCTGGTCCGTGCCGGCGATGCCCTGGCCGCATCCGAGGTCTCCTCCGTCGAACCTGCCCACATGGTCTGGCTCGCCGCGCTCGGCGGCGTCTTCGCCTTTGCCATCACCGCCTCCCTCGCCTATGTCCGCAACCGTCGCATCTCGGCCGAACGCATCGAGGCCATGTCGGCGGAAACCCGCGACCTTCGCCTCTATGTCGACCGCCTCGAATCCATGCTCAACACGGATGAGCAGCGGATCATCGCCTGGACCGATGCCGGTGACGCGCAAGGCTCCCGGGTCGGCGCCCGCCCGGGCGCGCGCGTCGGTGTCTGGGGCGTGATCCCGGAAAGCTCCGGCGTTCCGCGCGCGCCGGCCCAGCTTCTGGCCTTCGGCAGCTGGCTCGAGCCGAAGTCGGCCGAACGGCTGGAAGACCATCTCCTGCGCCTGCGCGCCAGCGGCGAAGCCTTCAGCCTGACCCTGGAGACCCGGCAGCAGACCTTCGTCGAGGCCGTCGGACGCACCGCCGGTGCATCGGCCGTCCTGCGGCTGAGCGACCTCACAGGCGACCGTCAGCAGCAGGCCGAACTCGGGGCCCGCAACACCCGCCTCGCCGGTGAACTTGCCACGCTGCGCGCGCTGCTGGACGCCATGCCGGCACCTGCCTGGCAAAGCGACGGCGATGGTCATCTCACCTGGGCCAATGCCGCCTATGCCCATGCCGTCGATGCGACCGATCCGGCAAGCGCCGTGCGCGGCAACATCGACTTCCTCGACGCGGCCGCCCGCGAGGCCATCCGTCGCGACCGTCAGCCCGACGGCACCTTCGCCGCCCGGATGCCGATCGTTGCTGCCGGCGAACGCCGCATCTTTGAGGTGACCGATGCCCGCAGCCTCCATGGCAGCGCCGCGCTCGCCATCGACGTCACCGAGCTGGACCGCATCCGCAAGGAGCTGCGCCGGACCGAGGAGTTCCACGGCCGCACCCTTGACCAGCTGGCAACGGCCGTCGCGATCTATGGCGCCGACCGCAAGCTGCAGTTCTACAACGCCGCCTTCCGCGCCCTGTGGGATCTCGACCCGGCCTTCCTCGACGGCAATCCGGAAGACGGGACGGTTCTCGACACGCTGCGTGCCGGCCGCAAGCTCCCGGAGCAGGCCGACTACCGCGGCTGGCGCACCAAGATGCTGGAAAGCTACCAGTCGCTGGCCGCGCGCGAGTTCTGGTGGCACCTGCCGGACGGGCGGACGCTGCGCGTCATCGCGAACCCGCATCCGCAGGGCGGCGTCACCTACATCTACGAGAACGTCACCGAGCGGCTCGATCTCGAAAGCCGCTACAACGCGCTGATCCGGGTGCAGGGCGAAACCCTCGACAACCTCTCCGAGGCCGTGGCGGTGTTCGGCTCCGATGGTCGTCTGCGGCTCTGGAACCCGGCCTTTGGCCGCATCTGGGGTCTGGCGGATGCCCAGCTCGATGCCCTGCCGCATGTCAACGATGTGGTCGAGACCTGCGCCGCGACCGAAGACGAGGCCGACGCCTGGCGCCAGCTTGCCGGTTCGGTCACGGGCCTGATGGACAGCCGGACGCATCTGGCCGGCCGCATGGAGCGGCGGGACGGCATGGTGCTCGACTATGCGACCGTGCCGCTGCCGGATGGCGGCACGCTGGTCACCTTCGTTAACGTTACCGACAGCGTCAATGTCGAGCGCGCGCTGGTGGAAAAGAACGAGGCGCTGCAGCAGGCGGACGAGCTGAAGAACGCCTTCATCCAGCACGTGTCCTACGAGCTCCGGTCGCCGCTGACCAACATCATCGGCTTTGCCCAGCTGCTGTCGGATCCGAAGTTCGGCGAGCTGTCCGACAAGCAGTCGGAGTATGCCGACTACATCCTGTCGTCGTCCTCGGCGCTGCTGGCCATCATCAACGACATTCTCGACCTCGCCACGATCGACGCCGGCATCATGGAACTGGATCTCAGCGAGGTCGACGTGGCCCATACCGTGTCGGCGGCAGTAGAAGGCCTGAAGGACCGCCTGGCCGAGGCCAACATCACGCTGCGCACCCATGTGCCGGGCGACATCGGCACCATGCTCGCCGATGAACGCCGCCTGCGTCAGGTGCTCTTCAACCTCATCGCCAACGCGGTGCGCTACTCCGATGACGGCGGCGTGGTCGACGTAACCTGCGGTCGACGCGAGGGCAACATCGTCTTCACGGTGAAGGATCGTGGCTGCGGCATCCCGCAGGACATGATAGAGGCGGTGTTCAACCGTTTCGTCGGCCATGATTCCGGAGCGCGCCGCCGTGGTGCCGGTCTCGGCCTCTCGATCGTGAAGAGCTTCGTCGAGCTGCACGGGGGAGAGGTGGAGATCGAATCGCGCGAGGGCGCCGGGACCACGGTCACCTGCACCTTCCCGGCCCGGCCGGAAGCGAGCGGCCGCGTCGCCGCCGAATAAGGACGTCCATGGCGCCTGCCTCCGCCACCTTTCTCCTGTCCCTCGATCTTGCCGATGAAGCCGCGACCCTGCGCCTGGCGGATGACCTTGCCGCCCTCCTGTCTGCCGGCGACCTGATCACGCTCTCCGGTGATCTCGGGGCCGGCAAGTCGACCTTTGCCCGGGCGCTGCTCCGGGCCTTTGCCGCCGATCCTGCGCTCGAGGTTCCAAGCCCGACCTTCACGCTGGTCCAGACCTATGACCTGCCGCGCCTGACCGTCTCCCATCTCGATCTCTACCGTCTGGACGAGCCGGAGGAGGTGCTGGAACTGGGGCTCGACGATCTTGTGGCGACAGGTGCCGCGCTGGTCGAATGGCCGGAGAAGGCAGCCGGGCTGCTGCCGCGCGGTGCGCTCAGCCTGCGCTTCGAGCCGGGGCAGACGGACGACGGCCGGCGCGTCATCTTCTCCGTTGCCGATCCCGCGCACGCCGGGCGCTGGGGGGAACGGCTGGAGCGCACCATTGCGATCCGCGCGCTGATGGCCCGCGCCGGCTTCGGCTTCGCCGCGCGGCGCTACCTGATCGGCGACGCAGCGGCGCGCACCTACGAGCGCCTGCATTTCGACGACCGGACGGCGATCGTCATGAATGCACCGCCGCTCTACACGCTGGCCGGGCCGGGCGAGACGCCGAGCTACGGCGAGATCGTGCATCGTGCACGTACGGTGACGCCGTTCCTGGCGCTGACCGAGGAGCTGCGCCGGCGTGGCTATGCGGCACCGCAGATCCACGCCGCCGATGAGGCGCGCTGCCTCATCGTGCTGGAAGACCTCGGCTCCGACACCCTGGTGCGAGACCGCGCGCCGATCCAGGAGCGCTACGAGGCGGCTGCGCTGCTGCTGGCCGACATGCATGCGACGGCGCCCTGGTCCGAGACGCTGCCCTTGCCCGATGGCGGCAGCTACACGATCCCGGCCTATTCCCGTCGCGCCCTCTTGACCGAAGCGGACCTGTTCCTCGACTGGTACGTGCCGTGGCGCGCCGGCGTGCCCGTGTCGCCCGATTTCGTGTCCGCCGATCTGCGGGCGGAGTATCACGCGCTCTGGAACCGGGCGCTGGACGACATTGCCCATGCGGAGACCGGCTGGGTGCTGCGCGACTATCATTCGCCCAACATCATCTGGCGCGAGCACCGCAGCGGGTTCGACCGGCTCGGCCTGATCGATTACCAGGACTGCGTGCTGGGCCCGCTGGCCTATGACGTGTCCTCGCTGGCGCTGGATGCCCGTGTCGACATGAGCGTCGCGCTGGAGCGGCATCTGGTCGAGGTCTATGTGGCCGCGCGGCGGGCGGTGACGCCGGACTTCGATGCCGACGCCTTCCATGCGGCCTATGCGGTGACGGCCGCGCAGCGGGTCGCCAAGATCCTCGGCCTGTTCATCCGCCTCAATCTGCGGGAAGGCAAGCCGGGCTACATGGCGCATCTGCCGCGCATGGCGGGCTATCTCGACCGTGCGCTGGCCCATCCGGTTCTCGACGGCCTGCGGACCTGGTTTCACCGACGCATCGGCACCTGACCGGCGTCAGGGCAAACAGGAAGGGCGCGCCCTGCCGACCGGCGGGACGCGCCCTTTTTCATGAAGGTCCGGACATGGCCACGGCAGAAGCCCGGGGCCCGGGGCCCGGTCAGGCCGTGGTGTCGACACCCGCTTCCGGAGCCGGCGCTTCCTTCGGGCCGCCCTTGGCGACGCCGACGAGGGCCGGGCGCAGCACGCGGTCGGCGATGGCATAGCCCGCCTGCACGACCTGGACGACGGTGTTGTTCGGCACGTTCGGGTTCGGCACCTCGAACATGGCCTGATGGAAGTTCGGGTCGAACTTCTGGCCCATGGGATCGAGCTTCTTGACCCCGTGCTTGTCGAGCTGGTTCAGGAGCTCGCGTTCGGTCATCTCGACTCCTTCGATCAGGGCCGTCAGTCCGGCGTCGGCGCTCTCGCGTGCATCTGCCGGCAGGGCCTCGAGCGCCCGGCGCAGGTTGTCCGACACGGTCAGCATGTCGCGGGCGAAGCCGGCGACCGCATACTGGCGGACATCCTTGATTTCCTTTTCCGTGCGGCGGCGCAGATTTTCCATCTCCGCCATCACGCGCAGGGCCCGGTCCTTCAGCTCGGCATTTTCCGCCTTGAGCACCTCGACGGGATCAAGGGCAGCGTCGGCGCCGGCGCCGGCTTCGGCCGCCGTGGCAGCGGTATCCGCCTCGGGAGTGTTGGTCTCGTCGGTCATTTGTCAAACATCCCTGGTTGGGGCAGTTCCTGGGTTGGGCGTTCCCTCGCCTGCACCGCCTGCCTGTCAGCCGGCGGGTCCGGGGCGGGGAACACAAGCAAAGGCCGGTTCGCCGCGAGCCTGCCGGGCATGGGGCCAGCTGTCGCAGCGTGACCCACTCGGCTTGCCCGGGGCTGGAACCGGCCCTGGCCTGTCTTTACCCTGCCGGACCGCGCCTGCCAATCCGCAGATGCGGTGCGGCGGCACCGGTGGCCGAGGCCTCCGGTCTCAGAGGGCGTTCCTGATCCAGTCGGCGATCTTGCCCTTCGGGGCGGCGCCCACCTGGGTGGCCATCGGCTCGCCGTTCTTGAACAGGATCAGCATCGGGATGGAGCGGACGCCATACTTCATGGCCATCGCCTGGTTCTCGTCGATGTTGATCTTGGCGATCTTGACCTTGCCGGCCATCTCCTCGGAGATTTCCTCGAGCGCCGGAGCGATCATCTTGCACGGACCGCACCATTCGGCCCAGAAGTCGACCACGACCGGTTCGGAGGAATTGAGGACGTCGGCGTCGAAGCTGGCGTCGGTCACTTTGCTGGTAGCCATGACTGTCACTTTCGCAGGCGGGCGGGCGCAAACCCGGCCCGTTGTTTCGTTGAACGGAACGTAGGGACCGGGGCAACATCCGTCAAGTCAACGAGGCCGTACTCCTCAGCTGCAGCAGGATTGCATCCAGCGCCGGGCTCTCGACCGGCATCAGCCGCGGCACCGACGTCCACAGCAGTGCCGCCTCCACCGCCCGGCCGGGGTAGATCTGCTGCAGCAGCGCCCGGTAGACGGCAAGCTGGGCAAGATAGTCGGGCGGAATGCCTGCGGCATCCTCCGGCACGTGCCGGTTGGTCTTGTAGTCGAGGATCAGCACGCGCTCCGCAGTCACCACCAGCCGGTCGATCTGGCCGGTGACCTGCACGGTGATGCCGTCCGCCGCGACGAGCTGTCCGGTGATCGGCACTTCGGCGAGGCCCCCTGCCGCAAAAATCGCGGCGAACGCAGGATCCCCGACGATGCGCAGCACCTCGGCGGTCAGCTCGTCGGCCCGGTTGGCAAAACGGGGGGCCAGGCCGGAGGCGATGAGACGCCGGGCCGCCGGGCCGCGCTCCTCGGCCGGCAGATCCGGCAGGGTTTCCAGCAGACGGTGCAGCAGACGGCCACGCTCCAGCGGCCAGGCCTCCGGCTGGCGCCGCGCCTCCAGCACCGACAGGCCGGGCGTCGCCTCGATGCCTTCCTTCATCTCCATGGCCTCGAAGACGCGGGAGGGCTGCAGGCGCGGCATCCGCTTCGGCGTCTCGACCGGCCGCAGGAGCCAGTCGGGCAGCGGCGCGGGAGCGGGGGCGGCGGCAACCGCCGTCGCATGCGACCGGGCGACGGGCCCAGCGTCGGCTCCCGTGCCGGGCTGGCGCCAGTCCCAGGCAATGACCTGACCGTCCGGGCCCTTGCGCTCGACCGCCTCCGGCTTCAGCGCGCTGGCGATCAGCTGATACCAGCAGCCATCCTTGGGCCCCTTCTTCGGGGCCCAGCCGCAGACGATCAGCCGGTCCTCGGCCCGCGTCATGGCGACATACAGCAGCCGCCGGTATTCCTCTTCCGTTGCCCGACGGGCGTTGGCAATCGCGTCGTCCTGCCAGGCCATCCGCTCGTCCTTCGGCGGCAGCCAGACAAGGGCGGGTGGTGTCAGCGCGTCGCTGCCGCGCGCAAAGGGCAGGAAACTCGGGTCATGGGTGGCGCTGGCCGGCGCGCTGCCCGGATCGACCAGAATGACAATCGGCGCTTCCAGCCCCTTCGACCCGTGCACGGTCATGATGCGGACAAGACCGCTGGCGTTGGTCAGCTCGCGCTTGATCTCGGTCGGCGCGGCGGCAAGCCAGGCGAGGAAGCCTTCCAGCCCCGGAATGCCGGTCTGCTCGTAGCCCATGGCAAGCGCCAGGAACTCGTCCAGCACGTCATCCACCTCCGCCCCCATGCGGGCGCGGAAGGCCCGGCGGCCGCCATCGACGGACAGGAGGCGGGCGTAGAACTCGAAGGGCGGCATGAAGTCCGCCCGCGCGCGCCAGGTCTCGAGCTGCCGGCGCACCGTCTCCCAGGCCGCATCCTGATCGGCGCGCTTCAGGAGCGCCTGCCAGAGGGTCCCTGCACGCAGGCGCTCCGGGGTCTCGCGGGCGAGCGTCAGCAGGGCGTCGTCGTCCAGGCCGAACAGCGGGCTCTTCAGCACGGCGGCCAGCGACAGGTCGTCCTCGGGCAGCAGGATGAAGCGGCCGAGCGCGACCAGGTCCATGACGGCGATGTGTTCGGTCAGCACCAGCCGGTCGCTGCCGGCGGCCGGCACGCCGAGCCGCTTCATTTCCCGGTTGAGCGCCTCGACGAAGGGACCACGCTTGCGCACCAGCACCATGACGTCGCCCGGTCCGGCGGTGCCGTCGTCCATCCACTGGCGCAGCGTCTCCGCGATGCGGCGGGCAACGCGCAGCATCGGCGAGCCGGCGCCGAGATGGTCGACCGGAAGCGTCCAGTCGTCCGGCTCCTCGGTGTCCTGCTCCTCCTCCAGCGGCCAGATCTCGATGAGCCCCGGATCGCGGCGGATCGCCTCGTGCACGGGGGCCTTCAGGTCCTGCGACAGGCCGGCATGGGCCTCCGGCGCCGCGAACACCTTGTCGACGGCGCGAAGGACATCCGGCGTGGAGCGGAAGGAGAGCTGCAGCTCCACGGGGTGGAACGGCTGCTGCGCCTGGGCGGCCCGCTGGTCGAAATAGCGCCGCATCTCGTCGAAATAGGCCGGTACCGCGCCCTGGAACGAGTAGATCGACTGTTTCTCGTCGCCCACGGCAAAGATGGTGCGCGGCCCGCGCCTGGCGCCGACGCCGGCAAAGAACTCCTCGGCCAGTGCCGTCACCACCTGCCACTGGCGCGGGCTGGTGTCCTGCGCCTCGTCGACGAGGATGTGGTCGAGCCCCTGGTCCAGCTTGTACTGCACCCACTGGGCCGCATCGGAGTTGGAGAGGAGATTGGCGGTGCGCACCACCAGATCCTCGAAGTCGAGCAGTCCGCGCCGCGCCTTGCCCGCCTCGTAGTCGGCAATGACGCCATCGGCAAGCCGCAGGATGGCAGCGGTCACCTCGAAGGCCCTGAGCGCGCGGCGCCGGTCGAGGAGGGCCATCAGCCGTTCCTGTTCGGCCTGCATCTGCTCCACCACGTCCGGGAACCGGTCGGCCACCTTCTTGGTGGCGAGGCTCTTCGTCGGGGTCAGTTTCTGGGTGAAGAACACGGAGAGCCAGGCGGCCTCGAAGCTCGCCTGTCCCGGGCTGCCCGGCTTCAGCGTCGCAGCGGCGGCCACCAGCTTGTCGGCGGCCTTGATGTCGTTGGCCGAGCCGTAGCGCAGGGCCTCGGCCACGGCGAGCGGATCGCGGATGAGCCGGGCGTTGCGCATCTCGTCGGCAATCGCCGCTTCGCTCTCTCCAGCCGGGATGGCGAAACTCTGGCGCAGCTCGGCCAGCGCCAGTTCCAGGTCGCCCGCGTCGACCAGCCAGCGTGCCAGCGCGTCGCGCCGGGCAATCGCATCGGCCATCAGCTCCTCGACGGTGCTGTCGCCCATCTGGGTGATCAGCAGGCTGAGCGACTGGCCGAGGGCGCTGTCTGGCGCGGTTTCGGCTGCATGCAGGACGCGCGCGCGCGCCTCCGCCATCAGTTCGGCGGCGAGCCGGTCGTCCAGCACCGAGAAATGCCCGGCGACATTGGCCTCCAGCGGAAACTGGTGCAGCAAGGCCTCGCAGAAGGCATGGATGGTCTGGATCTTCAGGCCGCCCGGGGTCTCCAGCGCCTTGGCGAAGAGCCGGCGGGCCGTGGCGAGCCGCGCGGCCGAGGGGGCCGTGCCGTCGATGTCGGTGAGCGCTGCCGAAAGGGCGGCATCGTCAAGTCCGACCCACTCGCCCAGCAGACGGAACACGCGGGTCGCCATTTCGGCCGCGGCCGCCTTGGTGAAGGTGAGGCAGAGGATGCGCGAGGGATCGGTGCCGTCGAGCAGCAGCCGCACGACGCGGCGGGACAGGACGAAGGTCTTGCCGGAACCGGCGTTGGCGCTCACCCAGGCGGAGGCACCGGGGCGCGAGGCGAGGTCCTGGCGCTGGCGGGTGGCGAGCGGGATCTGCGGCTTGCTCATTCGCCCTCTCCTCCGCCGATCGCCCATTCCTTGACGCGGGCCAGATGGTCGTAAGGCCCGTTCATGTCGCGCTCCTTTTCGACGCGCGCGCGGGACAGATAGCCCTTCGCCTCGTCCTGATAGGCGGCGATGAGCTCTTCCAGCCGCTGCCACGAAGCTTCCGCCAGTTCGCCGACGCTCATGTCCTTTGGCGTGCGGCCCTGTTCGCTCAGGGCCTCCCGCGCGCCTTTCAGCTGCAGGTAGAGCAGCTCGGACACGGGCCGGTCGGAGGGAATGCCGGCAAAGCCGCCGCGGGTAATCATCGCCACTTCCAGCGGCAACTGCGGCGACAGGAGCGCATCCACCTGCTTCTGGCTCGGCGCCTGGCCGGTCTTGTAGTCGATGACCGACAGGGTGCCGTCGGTCAGGAGATCGATGCGGTCGGCGCGGCCCGTCAGCCGGAATTCGGCCCCCGGCAGCACCAGCTCCGCGCCGCCGCCGATCTCGACGAAGCGGTTGGAGACACGGGGGGCGCGCGACCGCTCCCAGGTGACGAAGCCTTCGGCAATGCGCAGGAAGCGCGGCCACCACAGCGCCCGCACGGCCGGGAAAGCATCCAGCGGCGCAAACACCTCCTCGCCGATCTCCGTCAGGCGGGCGACGGCGGTGTGATCGAAGGGGCCATCCCAGTCGGCGAGAAAACGCGCCAGTGCGTCGTGGATGATCGTGCCCTTGTCCGCCGCCCCCGGCGCGCCGCCAACCGGATCGACGGGCTCGAGACCGAGTACGCGGCGGGCGAAGATGGCGTAAGGATCGCGCACCAGCCGCTCGATCTCGGTCACCGACAGCTGGCGCGGCCGGGCGGCCAGCGGCGGCTTCGGCTCCGGCCGGGCGGCGGGGGTCACCGGACCATCCGGGCGGTCGAGACGGGTGGTGAGGTCCAGCCAGCGGCGGCCACGGGCGGCCATCTCCGCTTCGGCCTGCGGTCCGGCGAGGGTCAAGAGCCTTTGCAGCCAGCGCGAGGTCACCGTCGGCGCGCCATCGGCACGGGCCGCGCGGGACAGGATCACGCGCCGCGCGCCCATCCCTTGCACGAAATCATGCGCGCCGGCGCCGATGCGGCGTTCCGGCGGTTCCAGCCCGAGGTCGCGCTTCATCGGCCGGTTGAGCCAGGGATCGTTGCGGGTGCGCTGCGGCCAGACGCCTTCGTTGAGGCCGCCGAGAATGACCAGATCCGGCCGCTGCAGACGCGCTTCCATCGGTCCCAGGATCTGGATGCGCGGATCGCCGGGCAGCCGGCGGCGCACGGCGGTGCCCGCGATCAGCGCCGAGAACACCGAGGGCCACTCGCGCGCCGGCACGGCAAGCCCGGCGCGGCCCGCTTCCATCAGGCCGGCGAGGGCGAGGGCCAGCGCATCGCCGGTCTCGCCGCGATAGAGTTCCGCCTCGCTGCCCGTCTCGTCGCCGGCGATGGCCTTCAGCACCTCGGCATGGGCGCTGGCCAGCTCGACAACGGGCACGGGCCCGTCTTGCTCGGCCAGGCGTTCCAGCGGCGCCAGGGCCGCGCGCAGGCGGGAAACGAGATCCTCGACGGCGGTCCAGTCCGCCTCGACCAGCTTCTTCCAGCGCGGCACATGCGCGCCCTCGGACGCCAGACGCGCGGCGGCGATGGCCTCGACCAGACCGCCGGAGCCCAGGCGCGGCAAGGGGCCGCGCAGGACGCCGCGTTCCAGCGACCGGGCCGCGGCGCGGATTTCCTTCGCCGGCAAACCCAGCCGGGCGAGCGGGTGTTTCAGGAGCGCGAGCAGGTCCAGCGGCACGCAGCCCTCCAGCGCCAGCCGCGCGGCGAGCATGGCCAGCACGGCTGGCGGCGTCTGGTCGAGCGGCCGTCCGGCGCTGTCGTCGACGGTGATCGACCAGCGGCCCAGCTCCTCGGCGACACGGCGGGCCAGCAGGCGGTCGGGCGAGACGAGGGCAGCCGTCTCGCCGCGTTCCAGCGCCTCGCGCAGGGCAATGGCGACGGCCAGCGCCTCCTCGGCCTCGTTGCGGGCGGTCAGCAGCTCCACCCCGGCGAGTGCCTCGGCCCGCTCGCCGGGCGAGACGCGGGCGAGGTAGCCGGTCCAGCGGTCGGTGGTGGCCGCCGGGCGCAGGGCCTCGCTGACGAGGCGCGCGCGGGCGACAAGCCGGGGGCTTTCCGGCGGGCAGAGCGCCAGCACGTCGCGGCGCAGCACCTTCAGCCGGTCGAGCAGCAGCTTCAGGCCATATTGCGGATGACCGCTGACGCTGCCCTCGGTGAAGGCGGGGGCGGGATGTTTCGCGCTGAGGCGGGGCTGTGGCGCCTCGCCGAGCGCCTCCCACGAGGCGTCATCCATGTCGAGATCGAGCCCCGGCAGGACGATGGCCCCGCGCGGCAGGTCGGCGACGGCGGCGAGCAGCTCGGCCGTGGCCGGAACCGATCCGGTGGAGCCGGCGACGATGACCGGGCCCTGCGGCGGCGACTGGCGCAACCGCGCGGCCTCGCGGCGGATCAGGGCGGAGCGGCGCGCCTTCGGGTCCATCGCGCCGCATTCCTCGAGATAGGCCGGCCAGGCCTTGCGCACGATGTCGAGGAATTCCAGCGTCACCTGCCAGTAGCGGGCATGGTCATCCGGCACCAGGCGGGACAGGTCGGACCAGTCCGCTTCCTCCGTCTCCAGCTCGTCCATCAGCGTGATGAGATCGCCCGCCAGCCAGGCGGCATCGGCGGCGGAGGCCGGCAGGCCAAGCGGTTCGTCGGCGGAAAGCCGCAGCACCTCGCGCCGCAGGGCTGCCTTCCAGCTCATCACCAGCCGGGTCATGGCAAGACGGCGTTCCAGCAGTGGCAGCTCCGGCGGCAGCGCCTCGCCGTCGGCCACCGCCTCCAGCACCTGGGCTTCCTCGTCGACATCACCGAGCGGGCGAATGCGCGGCAGGAGCACCGGACGGCCGCCGAAGATCTCCTGCACGAGCGCCGGCAGATTGCGCGCCGCGCGCCGGGTCGGCAGGTAGAGCGTGACGGTGGACAGGAGCAGCGGATCGTCCAGCGGCCGGAAGCCTTCGATCAGCCGGCCTTCGGCCAGCGCCGCGATCAGCTCGCGGGAGAAATCCGCGGAGGCCGGAATGGTGAAGATCCGCCGCGCCGCCGGCATCAGTCGGCGCTTTCGCGGACGGCGGCCTCGGCGGCGGCAATGTCCTTCGGCGTGCCGACGTGCAGCCAGATGCCTTCCATCAGGACGCCATGCAGGCGGCCTTCGGCAATGGCCCGGTCAAACAGCACGTTGAGCGAGAACTTGCCCCCCGGCGCGCCGTCGAACAGGCGCGGCGAGAAGATCGCAGCCCCGGCATAGGCAAAGGGCGTGACATGGCGCTCCGGGCGACGTGTCAGGCGGCCTTCCGTGTCCATGAGGAAGTCGCCGCGTCCCTCGTAGCCCACCGCATGGATGAGGTCGGAAATGAGCAGCAGGCCATCCATGCGCTCAGGGTCGAAGGCGTCGATCATGTGCTCGAGATTGGGCTTCACGCCCTCGATCCAGTAGGCCGTGTCGGCATTGAGCAGGAAGAAGGGATCGGTGCCGAGCGCGGGCAGGGCCTTGACCACGCCGCCGCCGGTTTCCAGCACGGCGTCGCGCTCGTCGGAGATGATGATCTCCATGTCCTTGCGCCGCCGGGCGTGCACCTCGACGAGGTCGGCAAGGTAATGCACGTTGACGACGCAGCGCTTCACGCCCGCAGCCGCCAGCTTGTCCATGCCGTGATCCATCAGCGCCTTGCCGTTGACCTCGATCAGCGGCTTCGGCGTCGTCGCCGTGATCGGTCGCATGCGCTTGCCGAGACCGGCGGCGAGGATCATGGCGGTGTGGGGACGGAACGGGCGGGCAGACATGACAGGGACCTGGCTAGGATGCGAACGTCGGTTCGCCAGACATGGGAATTGCGGCGCATGGGCTCAAGCCATGCTGCTCTAGCTGTGACTGCTTCGGCAGGGGAGCGCAAGCCCGGGCACCTGCCCGGCATGCGTGTCCCGGCTCCGTGCGGGGGACAAGCTCTCAGGCGGAATAGTGCAGCGCCGAGAGGCCGTTGAGGCAGCTGACGGTTCCAGCCGGTCGGGCTGTGTCCGGCACGCCGGGGCGGCGCGTCAGGGACACGCGGCGGGGCTGGCCGGGGGCAAGAGGGAAGCCGTTGGCTTCTGCCAGGAAGGACGCATCCCGGATGGCGACGGTCTCGCAGAAGCGCTCGGCCGACAGGATCAGCCCGAAGCTGCCGGGCGTCGGCTCCTCGAGGCTGCACACGAGGCCGGTTTCCTGCGACGGCCGCCCGCGCCCGAGCGGCAGATGGAACGCTGCGCTGACCGTCCGCCCGTCGCGGTCCACGAGCCGGGCCTGCACCACATCATGCGACGGCGGACCGAAGCGGTAGGCATAGCCGAGATCGAAGAAGCTGCCGATCAGCGCGAAGCTGCCGTGACGCTGCGCCGAGCGCGGCGGCAGCAGGACATCCCGGGCGACGGAGAGCACCGGCGTGCGGCCGTCCCGCCAGGCGGTCAGCTCCAGCCGGGCCTCGACGGGTGCCGGCGTTTCGTTGAGGAGGTGGATGTCGAGGCCGTTGGTGCCTTCATCCGTGATCAGAACCTGCACCGGTGCCAGCACCTGCGACAGGATGCCGAGCGCGAGCTTCGGCTCGCCGTGGGCATCGATCAGCCCCCAGCCGGCCCCGGGCAGGAGATCGGACAGCGCCAGCACCATCGCGCCCCGGCAGGTCGAGCCGGCGCGCCGCCACTCGGCGAAAGTGGCCGCCATCACCTCGCCCGTCACGGCCCGGGACAGCTCCAGATAGCGCTCCGGGTCGTGGCTGCGCAGCCTGGCAGGTTCGACGCCGTAGAGAGAGCCGAGATAGTGGTCGCGCACATCCTCGAAGTCCCAGCCTGCCCCCCGGTCGCGCGGCACGCGCGCCTTCCAGCGCGGATCGTGGCAGGCAATGCCGGGCAGCTCGCGCTCCAGCGTCACGGGTTCCGGCACGTTGGCAAAGGCAAGACATTCGCCGGCAAAGCGAACCCCGGTCCGGCGCGCATCCTCCAGCGGCCGGAGGTAGGCGCCGACGCCGTAGTAATGGCCGATGCCCGCATTGGGCAGGAACGGCAGGTCGCCCCCGGTCGGCGAGTTGCGCACATAGGGCACCGAGGGGGCCAGCGCCGCGACGAGATCGGGCAGGAGGCTTTCGATCAGCGGCTGCGCCCGGCGCTCGGCCGGCAGGCCCATCATCGCGGCCTGCTGCTCCATCTCGCTGCCGCCGCAGAAGACGGCAAGGCTCGGATGGAGGCAAAGCCGGCTGATGACCTCAGCGGCTTCACGGCGGACCTCAGCCTCGAAGGCGGGGTCGGCGAGCGGATAGTCGAAATTGGCGAACTGGAAGTCCTGCCAGACCATCAGGCCCAGCTCGTCGCAGAGCGCGAAGAAGGCCTCGCCCTCGTAACCCGTGATGCCCGGAATGCGCAGGAGGTTCATGCCCGCGCCGGCCGCCGCCGCCAGCAGCGGCCGCAGCGCCTCGGGTGTCGAGGCGAGGCGCAGGATGTCGGCGCTGGTCCACACGGCCCCGCGTGCAAACACGGGCACGCCGTTGACGACGAGCCCGAAGCCCTGACCGTCAACGCCGGCATCGACCTCGACCCGGCGGAAGCCGGTGCGGCCAAGCCGGTGGCGATGACCGGCAACACGCAACGTCACCTCGTGCAGATGTGGCGTGCCGTGCGTCGCTGGCCACCAGGGCGCGACATCGGGGAGGTAGAGCGTCGCGGCGTACTGCCCGTCGGGGCCCGCCACGAGCGGCACGTGATGGCCTGCGCAGGCAAGCTCCGCGTCCACGAGCGGCGCGGCACTGGTGAGCGTCAGCGCCAGGACGCCCGTGCCGTCCTCGCCCAGCGTGCTGGCAAGCTGCGTGATGGCGATGTCGGGGGCTCGCCCGGCCTCGTCCGGAAACGAGACGAACACGGGCCGGTAGGGGCCGACGGCCTCCACCTCGGGGCACCAGCCGGGCATGTGGCCGAGCAGCGTGGTGCGCAGGCCACGCAATCCGGGTTGATCGACAAGCTGGGTCCGCCAGCGGGCGCGGGGCAGCCTTGCGGCGAGCCGGTCCGTCAGCGCCCGGAAGGCCAGATGCAGGGTGTTCCGGACGTCAGCCTCGACCTCGACCTCCAGCGCCGCGAACATGCTGTCCGAACGGGCCATGCGTTGGCCGTTCCAGAAGATGTCGGTGAGCGTGGCGAGACCTTCAAAGCGCAGGCGGCAGCGGGCACCGGCCTTGGCAGCAACCTCGGTCCGGTACCAGAAGTCCTTGTCCTGCAGGGGAAATGGCCCGGACGCCGAGAAGCCGCCGTGATCGGCAAGGGCTCCGGCGACAGTGCCGGGGACAGTGGCCGGCAGCCAGTCGAGATCGGCAGGCAAGTCGGCAGGGGTAGCGGCCTCCCCGGCATGGGTGCCGGAAAGCTCCCAGCCGGCGTCCAGCGGATGCAACTGCTCGGCAAGGCGGCGCGGCGCAGGCAGACGTGCGGGAACGGACGCGGCGCTCGCCATGCCGTCTCACTCCGCCGCTGCGGCGGCAGGCGGATGCGACAGGAGCCCGGTCAGGCCGTCGTGCAGCCGGTCCCAGGCCTCGATGGCCGGCACCAGCGCGGGCGCCAGCTTGTCGAAGGACTTGCGCATCACCGCCCGGGCGAGCTGGAACTGCACCACCTTGGCGGTTGCCGAAATGGTCCGGGCCTCGGCGGCAAGCCGTTCCAGCGCGGATGCATCCAGCGCCGTGTCCTGCTTCGCCAGCCAGTCGAGATGGGCGGAGAACAGCTCGAAATTCGCACCGAACTGACGCAGCGTGTTGAAGGCGTAGAGATGGAAGAAGCCGAAGGGCCGCTCGGCAATCTCGGCCACCTGCGCCGGAAACACGGCGGCGAAGGCGGCAATCGGATTGGCCTCAGGCGCGCGCGCCAGATGCCGGCGGAGCAGGGCGACGGCGCGTCCCGCCAGCGTGGCTGCCTCAGGCAGGGCGGCCGGGAACTTCACGAACTCGGTGTAGGGCAGGAACGGCAGCGCGCCCTCGGGCGCCGTGCGGTGGAAGATGCCGTCGAAATCCTCGCCCTCCAGCCGGTGCAGGCCGAGATTGTGGAAATAGTCCATCGTCCGGCCGTCGACATCGAGCCGGTTGATGGCGACGGTCGTCTTGCCGTGGTCCTTGCGGTAGGCGGTGCCCTGGGTGTCGGGGAGATAGAAGCTGTCCATCTCGACAAGGCAGAGGTTGCCGCGCGCGATCTGTGCCGCGACATGGGCCTCGACCCGGTCGAAGATGGCAAGCTCGGTCACGCGGATGCCGAACAGGGTCTCGAGGTCTTCCAGCGGCACCTTGAAGAAGGTGAACTGGTCGCCCTCGAAATCCTGGGTGATCGCAAAGCCGAGCGCCGCCTCGGGCGGCTGCCCCAGCGCGGCCAGCACCTCGATCCAGATGTCGAGATAGCAGTTGGTTTCCGGCCAGTCGCGGCCGAGATCGTGCAGGCCGTGGCGCTGATATGCCAGCGGATCAAGCGCCGGAAACACCTTCTCCCGCGTCATGTCAGCCCCAGAGCGCCTTGCGGACGGGGGCCGGCCAGTCGGCCGTGTCCAGCCCATGATGCGCGAACAGGGCCAGCGCGATCCGCTCCAGACCGAAGCCGACGCAGGCCGTATGGGCCACCGCGCCATCGGACGTGGTGAGGCCCCAGGTCTTGCCGAAATGGTCCTGGTGATAGTTGAAGGACAGGCAGGCCGTCTTCTTCGCGGTCGAGGTGACCGGAATGAGCAGCTCGAACTTCAGGGCCTGGTCGCGCTGGTTGTTGGCCAGCATCTTGCCGGCGCGGCCGAAGAAGGGATCGTTGGCGACGTCGATCTCGACCGGCAGCTGCACGGCGGCGATCAGCTCCTGGCCGCGCTCCATCCACTGCTGGCGGAAGGCCATCACCTCGTCCGGCGTGCCCATGCGGACGTACTCGCGCATGCGGAACAGCTGCATGCGGGCCGGGTCCTTCGACGGCTCATGCCGGAAGCAGTAGGACTGCAGGTCGAACAGGCCGCCGCCTGCCGGCAGCGGGCCGCGCTTGGCAATGGTCGGATAGAGCGGATAGCAGGCCGCCGGCGTCAGCACGATGTCCGTCGCCTTCTGGTCCTTGGTCCAGTCATTGCCCTCGGCCATGCACTGCAGCAGGTTCACATGATCCAGCTCGCAGCCGCAGAAGGAATGCACGGTTCCGGCGAGCTGCGGGAAGCTCTTCATGTAGCCCGAGCCCTCGAAATGGCTGCGGTTCATGCCCGGAGGAAAGCGGATGACTTCGGACGGGGAGCTGCTGCCGAAGGCCGAGATCAGCCCCTCGAAGCGCTGGATCACGTCCTCGAAGGCGCCCGAACGGCCGTAGAGGCCATCGACGCCGGTGTCGATCAGGAGACCTGCATCAAACAGCCGGTCGAGAAGGGAGGTCTGCATGTCCATGTCTCACCCCAACAGGCTGGTGTCCTGCTTGTTCACAAGCAGCATCGTGGAAGTATTGCCGAGAATGCGGTCATTGGAGATCATCAGCTGCGCCGAATGCGCATCGCGCAGGTGCCGGCCGAGGCTGTAGGGCGTGCCGTTCTTGTAGCCCATGATGCCGCAGATCAGCAGGCAGTGGTTGATGATCTCGAGGATCGTCTGCGACGAGGCGATCTTCACGTTGTTCATGGCCACCGCAAAGCCCATCGACGACAGCTTCGTCTCGTCCTTCTGGGCGGCATCATACTGCTGCAGGGCGGCCAGGATGTTGGACTTGACCAGCTGCAGCAGGTTGGAGGCTTCCGCCAGACGCAGCGCGCCGGGCGGCACGCTGCCCGGGCTCTTGCGCGCCGCAGCGCGGACGAAGGCCTGGGCACGGGCAAAGGCATCCGAGGCGATGCCGAACCAGACGCCGCTCCACAGGATGTGCGAATTGGCCAGCATCGACTGGGCCGCGATCTCGGCGAAGGGCTTGGGCAGGATCTGCTCCGCCGGTGCCTCGCCCTTGAAGATGAAGCCGTCCGAGCGGGTCCCGCGCATGCCGAGCGTATCCCAGTGATGGGTCTTCTCGAGCGTGTACTGGCCTTTCTCGAACACGGTCATCACCTGGTCCGAGGGGGCGCTGTCGGCGCGGGCGCGGGAGGTGATCAGGATCGCATCCGCCTCGGTGGCGTAGGAAATGACCGTCGCGTCCTTCGTCAGGCGGCAGATGTCGCCGTCGACCTCGATGGCACAGATGGAATTGCGCAGGTTGCCGCCGATCCCGCCCTCGGTGGTCGCCGAGGCGAGCAGGAGCTGGTCGGCCGCCATGCGGCGCATGTAGCCCTCGTGCCAGGGAGCACCCTCGCCATGCGACACGAGGCTCGACGCCTTGATCTGGTGCATGGCAAAGACCATGGCTGAAGCCGAGCAGGCCTGGCCGAGGATGCTGCAGACTTCCGCGATCTCCGCCGTGCTCGCGCCTTCGCCGCCGAGGTAGGCCGGAACCTGGATGCCGAGCAGCCGCTCGGCCTTCATCGCGTCGACGGCCTCGCGCGGGAAGCGCCCGGCGGCATCGACATCGTCGGCATGGGCGGCGGCCACGGCCGCGGCCCGGCGGGCGCGCTCGGTCAGGCTGAGCGCCTTGGCCCTGGCCACCTCGTTCATCATGCCACCGCTTCGCCGGTCAGCGAGGCCACTGCATCCCGGATCGCCGCGATCGAGGCAAAGGACTTGCGGTTGAGCAGATGTTCCGGAAACTCGACGTTGAACGCGTCCTCGAGCGCCAGCATCAGCTGGACGGAGGCAAAGGACGACAGTCCGGCTTCGTATAGGTCGGCGGTGTCGGACAGCGTCTCGACGGAAACAGGCAGGGCGCCATGCTTGGCGAGAAGTTCGCGGATCCTGGTGACCATCTGTAATGTTCCCTCAGCAATCAATAAACGCACCCTGCGCGCCAGGGGTGCTCATCCCGTGTGCCATTTCTAGAGCAGGTTAAATAACCCTCGCTTAAAGCGCATGGTAAATTTTACAATAAAGTTAAACCGGGTGGAAACAAATTTACAAAAAATTAAGCTTCAGATCCTTCGCTGTGACCGAGCCGGAAAAGAACGATTTCGCGATTATTGAATTCCCGGATCGAATGCCGGCGCGTTATTGAAACGTCATCTACGTGAAATGACGTAGTCCGCAAAACTCTGCGCGGCACCGGACCAGTCCGGCAAGAGTTTTGCCGCCGCCAATGCGTCATTCCTGAGCGCGGAGCGTGCAGCAGGATCCGACAGCAGGTGGTTCAGCGCCGCCGCCAGCGATTCCACATCATCCGGCTCGATGTAGAGTGCCCCGCCGAGCGAGAATGTCTTGCGCACCGCATCGCCGCCGCTGCCGATGACCGGAAGGCCATGCGCCAGAGCTTCGGCAAAGGCCATGCCGAACCCCTCGTAGCGGCTGGCCAGAACGAACAGGTCCGCGCGGGCATAGGCCGCCTCGAGGGTCGCACTGTCCATTGCGCCGGCGACCCGGACCTGATCCGTCAGGCCGCGCGCCGCGATCTGCGCGCGCAGTGCCTCGGCGCAGGCCGTGTCGCGCAGGCCTCCGGCGATCGTCAGCGTCCAGTCCCGCCGGTCGAGCCGGGCCAGCGCCTCGATCACAAGATCGTGACCCTTGCGCGGCAGCACGGACCCGACCGACAGCAGCGAGACGCCGGGGCCGCCGCTGCCTGCGGCCGGTGTGGCCGGATCCGTGCCCGGCTCCACGACGCCGATGCGCTCCGGAGCAATGCCGAACAGGGTCGTGACCAGCTCCGCCGTCGCCGGGCTGGTGACGATCACCCGCGCCGCATGGGCGAGGGCCTCGCCTTCCTCCGTCTTGAGCAGGTCGGCTTCGGCCGGGGTCAGGCCATGTTCAAGGCACAGCGGGTGATGCACGAGCGCTGTCAGATCGAGCCGGGCCGCAAGCCGGCCCGCCGCAGCGGCGAGCCGGGCATAGGCCAGTCCGTCGACGACGACGCGCGCGCCGTTCGGCAGCCCGGACAGCCGGCGCACGGCCTCCTCCAGCACCGGACCGGCGGGAAAGGGATAGTCGTCGCCGAGCGGCAGCAGCTCCACCGACCAGCCGAGGTCCCGGAGCCCGGCGATGATCTTGCGGTCATAGCCGTAACCGCCGGTCGGCGTGTCGATGTCGCCGGCATAGGCGAACCAGAGCTTGGGCTGGGCGGAGGACGGAGAGCTGGTCACGGCAGGATCCCGGAGAGAAGGCAGGCAGGGCCGCACTCTCCACGACGCGGGCCGGAAGGTAAAGCCCGTTGGGCCGGACGCCGGTCTTGCGGCCTGCGGACTGGCCTTTTGACTGGCCTGACGACTGGCCCGAGCGGCCATGAAAAACCCCGCCGGTGGCGGGGTCACTGCAGGTGGTGGCTCTCGACGGTTTGGAGCCGCGGCATCCGGCGTGTCGCGCCGGGCGCGGGGGAGCGCCCCGGCCGGTCAGGCGGCGTTGGACGACGCCAGCGGCTGGGTGAGCAGGGCAAAGGCTGCCTCCGCATCTTCCGCGGAGCGCAGGCCCGCCGCAATCTTCGGGTCGCGCAGCTGGCGGGCAATGCGGGCGAGGGCCTTGAGGTGGTCAGCGCCGGCGCCTTCCGGCGCCAGCAGCAGGAAGATCAGGTCGACCGGCTGGTCGTCGAGCGAATCGAAATCGATCGGCTTGTCCATGCGGGCAAAGACGCCGACGAGACGGGTGAGCTTGATCAGCTTGCCATGCGGGATGGCGACGCCATGGCCGACGCCGGTGGAGCCCAGCCTTTCGCGCTGCAGCAGCGTGTCGAAGACTTCCCGCTCGGTGAGGCCGGTCAGTTCGGCAGCCTTGGCCGCCAGCTCCTGGATCGCCTGCTTCTTGCTGTTGGCCTTCAGCCCGACGACGACCGCGTCCCGCTTAATCAGATCGCTCAGATCCATCTTCTTTTTCCGTTGCTCCCGAACCGGGTTCCGGCGGCCTTAAGCTGCCAGAACCCGTCGCTGTCGGGAAGAGGTCAGCCTAGCTGACTGTCTTCTGTCCAACCAGTGCCGGATCGATCCAACCAATGTTGCCGTCCGGGCGCCGGTACACCACGTTGACGCCGCCATTGGCAGCGTTCTTGAACACCACAACCGGTGCTTCGGACAGGTCCAGCTCCATGACGGCCATGCCGACGGTGAGCGTCTTGATCCTGGCCGAGGTCTCGGCGATCACCAGCGGACTGAAATCCGCCGGCACTTCTTCCTCCTCCTCGGGCGAGGCCAGCACGTAGGAGGCGGCCTCGTAAACGTCGCGGCTGGCGCCGTTCGCGCCATTGTGAGCCTTCAGCTTGCGCTTGTAGCGGCGCAGGCGCTTCTCGATGCGATCCGCAGCGCGGTCGAAGCTCGCGCGCGGCTCGGGGTCCTCGCCGGACACCTGAAGAACGATGCCCGTATCCAGATGGATCGAGCACTCGGTCCGAAAACCGGATCCCTCCCGGCTCACCGTCACGTGGCCATTGAAGCCGCCGTCGAAATACTTCGACAAGGCGTCAGCTATCCGGTCGTTGACGTGGTCGCGCATGGCCGATCCGACGTCGACGTTTTTTCCCGAAATCCGCAATGTCATGGGGACCTCTACCTGTTCATGGACCGAATTGCAGTCGGTGGCCCGACTCTCGGGGCACCAGGTGCCCCGGACGTACCAGCATGAACCACTCGGCGTTCCGGCGCCATACCCCATGACCAACGGTTTCGCGGGCGGTGCTATAGGCTTCGCCCATCCGAAAGTCAATCACTGCGGCATGGCACCACCCGCCATGTGGAGCGGCTGCCTACGCAAATGATTATATAGGAACGCCTTGTCGCTGTTTCAGAAAAGAATGTCGCTGCGCCGTGTTAAGGCTAAAGCCGGCTTACCGGCCTCCACGTTTTTCGCGGCGTCGCTGCACCGAGGAAGAAATGCGGAGGGCTTCGCGATACTTGGCGACGGTGCGCCGGGCGATGTCGATGCCTTCGTCCTTCAGCATCTTCACCAGTGTATCATCCGACAGGATGTCGTCGGGGGACTCGGCGTCGATGAGCTGCTTGATCCGATGCCGGACAGCCTCGGCCGAATGGGCATCACCGCCCTCGGTGGCCGCGATGGCGGAGGAGAAGAAGTACTTCAGCTCGAAGATGCCCCGCGGCGTCGCCATGTACTTGTTGGACGTGACCCGGCTGATCGTCGATTCATGCATGCCGACCGCCTCGGCCACAGTCTTGAGATTGAGCGGTCGCAGATGCTCGATCCCGTAGGTGAGGAAGCCGTCCTGCTGGCGCACGATCTCGGTCGAGACCTTGAGGATCGTCTTGGCCCGCTGGTCGAGGCTCTTGACCAGCCAGTTCGCGGTCTGGAGGCAATCGGTCAGATAGCTGCGCTCGGTGTCGTTGCGCGCCGTGCGCGTGATGCTGGCATAATAGGTCTGGTTGACCAGGACCCTCGGCAGGGTGTCGCTGTTCAGCTCCACCGTCCAGCCGCCGTCCGCCGCGCGCCGCACGAACACATCGGGCACGACCGGCTGCACCAGCGCGGAGCCGTAGGCACGGCCCGGCTTCGGGTCGAGCGCGCGGATCTCGGCGATCATGTCGGCAAGGTCCTCGTCATCGACCCCGCAGAGGCGCTTCAGCGCCGCCAGATCACGCCGCGCCAGCAGGTCGATGTTGTCGATCAGCGTCGCCATGGCCGGGTCGAAGCGGTTGCGTTCCTTCAGCTGCAGCGTCAGGCATTCGGCGAGGGTCCGGGCAAACACGCCGGACGGCTCGAAGGTCTGCAGCACCGCCAGCACGGCCTCGACGCGCGCCACCGGCACGCCGAGCTGTCCCGCCGCCTCGTCGAGCGCCTGGACCAGATAGCCGTTCTCGTCGAGACTGTTGATCAGATGCTGCCCGATCAGCTTGTCGGCCGGATCGGCGAAGGCGAGGTTCATCTGCCCGGTCAGGATCTGCCCGAGCGATTCCTCGGCGGCGACAAAGGCCTCGAGATTGTAGTCCTCGCTGACGCCACCGCCGGAACGCCCCGAATCGGCGGCATAGGCGAGTGCGGTCTCGGGCGCCGGGGCCACGCCGCTCTCGTCCGGAAACACGTTGCCGAGATCGGTGTCCATGCTCGAGGCAATGGTCTCGGCGCTGCTGTCCAGCTGGTTCTTCATCCAGTCGCCGGCCTCGCCGCCGTCGCCGGCAAAGCTTTCCGCCTCGCCCTGGGACGGCGCATCCGGCAGCAGATCGGTGGCGGCCTCTGCCGCGCCCGAAGGCTCGCCGTCGCCCCGCTCGAGCAGCGGGTTGCGCTCAAGCTCCGCATCGACATAGGCGGCCAGATCGAGATTTGAGAACTGAAGCAGCTTGATCGCCTGCATCAGCTGCGGCGTCATGATGAGCGACTGGCTCTGCCGCATCTCAAGCTTGGTCGAGAGTGCCATGGGCGCGTCGCGTGTCCTGCCGGTTCAGCGCATCGGTCCTGCGGGACCGGGGTGCGTCTGCCTGATCTCCATCCTCCCGGGCCGGCCTGATCGGAACGGATCACCCTGGCACGGCCCAGCCGATCACGGATCAGCGGTCAACTGGTCCGTTTCTTGCTTTCCATGCCTGCTTATAGCGCAGCCGGACCGCTTCCATCAAAGCGTAAATTGTTCGCCAAGGTAAAGACGGCGGACATCCGGGTCGGCGACGATCTCGTACGGCGTGCCCTCGGTCAGCACCTCGCCGGCCGCAATGATGTAGGCGCGGTCAATCAGGCCAAGGGTTTCGCGGACATTGTGGTCGGTGATCAGCACGCCGATGCCGCGTTGGGTGAGGTGCCGGACCAGCTGCTGGATATCCCCAACCGCGATCGGGTCGATGCCGGCGAAGGGCTCGTCCAGCAGCATGAAGGAGGGCCGGCTGGCCAGCGCCCGGGCAATCTCGACACGCCGCCGCTCGCCGCCCGACAGCGCGATCGAGGGCGACTTGCGCAGGTGGGTCAGGCCGAACTCTGCCAGCAGCTCGTCGAGATCCGCCTCGCGCTGCTGCCGGTCGGGTTCGACCACTTCCAGCACCGCGCGGATGTTGTCCTCGACGCTGAGCCCGCGAAAGATCGAGGCTTCCTGCGGCAGGTAGCCGATGCCGAGGCGGGCCCGCCGGTACATCGGCAGGCTGGTGATGTCGAAGCCATCCAGCGTGATCGAGCCCTGGTCGGGACGGATCAGGCCGGTGATCATGTAGAAGACGGTCGTCTTGCCGGCGCCGTTGGGCCCGAGAAGGCCCACGGCCTCGCCCGGATGCACCGTCAGCGACACGTACTTGACGACCCGGCGCTTGCGGTAGCTCTTGCCGATGCCCTCGACCGCGAGTGCGCCGTTGCCCTCAAGCGGGGCCTCCTCGAGATCCCGTGCGGATCCGGAGCCGAAGGAAAAGGGCAACCACTTCAAGCGCTGACGTCCCGATAAAACATGGTGACAGGGTCACGAACGCGTCGGCCGGCCCGGCGGGCCCGCCGGAACGTCCGACGGCATCCGGGCTCGGGGGCTCAGTTGCCCGTGCCGGTGCCCTGACCGTTGAGGCTGTTCGGCTGGATCAGGACCTTGACGCGGCCGGACCGCGGCGCCTCGAGATCGGCCTTGCCGGTCTCCAGGTTGATGGTCAGCTTGTTGCCGACCACCACGTTCGGTCCCTGGCTCAGGACGACCTGCTGGCCGGTCATGACCATGATCTTGCGGGTCATGTCGAAGCTGGCCTCGTCGCCGGTTGCCGTCTGGTCCTTCGACGAGATGTAGACCCGGCCGTTGGCCTCCAGGCGCATGATGCGCTGCTGCACGCCGCCGTCCGCCTTGCCGTCGTAGAAGACGCGCAGCTTCTGGGTCTTCATCCGGGTCTCGCCCTGCGACACCAGCACGTCGCCCGAGAAGGTTGCGCTGTTGGTCTTGTCCTCGACCTGCAGCTCCTGGGCCTCGATCTGGATCGGCTCCTTGTCGTTGTCTCCGAACCCGGCAAAGGCGTTTGAAAAGGTCTGCGCGGCTGCGAGCCCGGGAGCCAGAGCAACGAGCGCTGCGGCAGCGAACAGGGAAAGGCCCCTCATCTTCAGTTCTCCGTATCCACGGCGCCCATTCTGGTGGCACCCGGTCGTAACGTCATCTTGATACCATCGGTAAAGCGGACGACACCATTATCCTGATCATATGTGAATTTTCCTGCACTGATGTCGCCCTGCGTCGACCGGACGACCAGCGGATCGGACGTCCGCACCTCGCCGGTCTTCAGGTCGACCTCCACGGAGGAAAATTCCGCATCGTAGTCGCCGCTCCAGTCCAGCTTGATGCCATCCTTGAGAAGCAGCGTCTCGGCACCGTTGTTGTAGGTGCCCCTGTTGGCGGTGATCGCGGCCCGTTCGCCCTCGCCCATCACGATCTCGGCCGTGATCGTCTCGAGATCGATGATACGCGGATCGGTGATGCGCTGGATCGCCCGTTCGGCCGAGACCTTGTAGGAGCGGTCGCCGTCGTGGCCGGACAGCTCCGGCCGGTCCATCACCAGCCCTTCCGTGGTCAGCATCACGTTGCCGATCCCGAGGCTGGTCAGGACGTTGAACAGCACGATCAGCCCGGCCATCACCGCAAGCACGGCCACGCCCAGCACCGGAAAGAGGATGCGAAGGATCCGCACGCGCGTCGTGTGCCGACGCGCATCGCCGCGCGCCCGGGACAGCCGCGCGCCCGCTACATCCTCCCACGCGTCTGAGCTCAAGAGCTGCCTCGCCGGTATGGCCCGTCCCACCAAGGGCCGCTGGATCAAAACTGAACGCCGGACGTCCCCAAGCCCAGCTGCGCTTCCCATATGGGTTGCGCGGCAAACAGAATAAAGTGGCAGGGATCATCCTGCCAATCCTGCCGGTTTTCCGGGGCAGGGCCGTCTTGGTGCCGGCGGAGGTCCGCCGGGCCCGGGGGGACGCACCTGCCCGGGTGCCTTCCGTCAATCGCCGGCCCGTCGGCGCAGGCCTGGCTGCCCGTTCCCCCCGGCTTGCCCGGCCAGGCGGAGAGGGCGGTCGTGCCGGACCTGTCCGGCCCGGTCAGCTGTGCGCGAAGATGTCTTCCTCGTCCCAGCCGATCAGGTCCAGACGGGCCCGGGTCGGCAGGAAATCGAAGCAGGCATTGGCAAAGCCGGTGCGTTCCTCGCGCTCCAGCATCCCCTGAAGCTGCCGCATCAGGGCGTGCAGGTAAAGGACGTCCGATGCGGCATAGGCAAGCTGAGCATCCGTGAGCGTCTCGGCCGCCCAGTCGGAGCTCTGCTGCTGCTTCGACAGCTCGACACCCAGCAGCTCGCGCGTGATGTCCTTCAGCCCGTGCCGGTCGGTGTAGGTGCGCACCAGCTTCGAGGCGATCTTGGTGCAGAACACCGGCGCGACCTCGATGCCGAGATAGTGATGCAGCACCGCGAGGTCGAAGCGGGCGAAATGGAAGATCTTGGTCACGCCCGGGTCGGAAAACAGCCGCTGCAGATGCGGCGCGCTGGTCTGCCCGCGGGCGATCTGGACGACATCGGCCGAGCCGTCGCCGGGCGACAGCTGCACCACGCACAGACGGTCGCGGTGCGGATTGAGCCCGAGGGTTTCCGTGTCCACCGCCACGGCCGTGACCCCCTGATAGTGCGTCAGGTCCGGCAGATCGTTCTTGTGGTAGCGGATCGTCATCGTCGTGAACTCGTTCCTTTGGTGTCGGCGCTCTTACAGCACATTTGAGTGCGCTGCGGCAAGCAAATGGCAGAAAACCGTCACCAAAACGAAAACCCGGTGCGGCGCCCGGGCCCCGGACCGGTCCGGGCTGCGGATCTGCCGGTCAGACTGATCCGAAACGGTGGCGGGCACGAACAAGGAGATCAGGGCGAGACGGCCTGAAACGAAAAAAGGTCCGGCGAACCGGACCTTTTTCGATCGGACCCTGGTAGTGGATCCGAAGCGGATTTGGTGCCCAGGAGAGGACTCGAACCTCCACGCCTTGTGAGCGCTAGTACCTGAAACTAGTGCGTCTACCAATTCCGCCACCTGGGCTGTGAGGAGGGCTTTTAGGGGTCGTTCGGAGGGTTGTCAATCGTCGATTTGAGGAAAAATACGATTGTGTACATCGCGCCTTCACACTGGGCTGGCAAAGGTCTAAGAACCCTGCGTAGGGCCGTCCCCGGACGGTGGAAATTCATCAAGCGACGCGACAAGGAGCGGCAGGCATGTCCAAGGCGCTCAACGGAAAACTCGTTACGGTATTCGGCGGATCCGGCTTCATCGGCCGCCACGTGGTTCAGGCGCTCGCGCGCCGCGGCTATCGGATCAGGGCCGCCGTCCGCCGCCCGGACCTGGCCGAACACCTGCAGCCGCTGGGCGGCGTCGGGCAGATCATGCCGGTGCAGGCCAATCTCCGCTACCGCTGGTCCGTCGACCGCGCCGTGGAGGGGGCCGACGCCGTCGTGAACCTCGTCGGCATCCTTGCGGCCTCCGGCAAGCAGACCTTCGAGGCCGTGCAGGCCTTCGGTCCGCGGGCCATCGCCGAGGCGGCACGCGGCGCGGGTCTCACCGCCATCACCCACCTGTCGGCCATCGGCGCGGACGCCGGTTCCGATTCGGTCTATGCCCGCACCAAGGCCGCCGGCGAGGCCGCCGTGCTGGAGACGCTGCCGGACAGCGTCATCCTGCGCCCGTCCATCGTCTTCGGTCCCGAGGACGAGTTCTTCAACCGATTCGCCGCCATGGCCCGCATCTCGCCGGCCCTGCCGCTGATCGGCGGCGGAGCGACCCGCTTCCAGCCGGTCTATGTCTGTGACGTGGCCGAGGCGGTCGCCCGCTCGGTCGACGGCCAGCTCAAGCCCGGAGCGACCTACGAACTGGGCGGCCCGGAGGTGAAGACCTTCCGCGAATGCATGGAGCTGATGCTGGAAGTGACCCAGCGCCAGCGCCTGCTGCTGCCGATCCCGTTCCCGGTCGCGCGCCTGCAGGCAGCCGTGCTCGAGAAGCTGCCGGGCCAGCTGCTGACCTCCGACCAGGTGCGTCTGCTGCGCAAGGACAACGTCGTTTCGGCAGCCGCCGAGCAGGCCGGGCTGACGCTGGCCGGGATGGGCATCAATCCCTCGTCCCTCGCCGCCGTCCTGCCGACCTATCTCGACCGGTTCCGCGAGCGCGGCCAGTACGACGCCCATCGCGTCGCCTGACTGGACCCTGCCTGACCGGACCCTGCCTGACCGGACCCTGCCTGACCCGATCTCGGCCGACACATCGTCGGCCGATTTCGTTTTGACGGGTCTCTGCCCTGCTTCCGCCGCGGCCCCGGAGGGCCGCGGTCCTGCCGCCGTCTCAACGGCGGCTCCCGTCGCGCTGCCAGCGGCCGTCCTCGCCGCGCATCAGCCCGATATCCCTCAGCATCCGCTCGTCGAGCTGCGACAGCTCGCGCTGCGCCCGGGCCCGGGCGCGCCAGCCTGCGACAGGACGGTGGATCCTGCGAATCACCGCGACGAGGTCGAGGCGGAACGTGCGGATCGATTCGGATGAGGTCTGGTCCATGATCATCTGTGGTCTCCCTGACGCGGGGGATCCGCGTCATCCGGAGACTGACAGACCAATCCTGACAGCTGCGAGTCAGCTTTGATCTCGTTTTGTTCTTGAGGTAATGATTTTTTTGAATCAGCCCGGGAACGACCCGTCATGAACCCGATCGACCGCGCACTTGGCATCCTGCTGCTGTTGTCCGGCGGCAAGCTCGTCAGCGCCACCACCCTGTCCGACCGCTTCGGCGTCTCGCTGCGCACGATCTACCGCGACGTGGAGCGCCTGATCGAGCTGGGCGTCCCGGTCGAGGCCGAGCGTGGCGCGGAGGGCGGATATCGTCTCGCCCGGGGCTACCATCAGCCCCCGGTGGCGCTCACCCGGCGCGAGACCGCTGCCCTTCTGGTGGCCCTGGCCTTCGTGCGCAGCCTGCAGACCACGCCGCTTGCCGGCGATCTCCAGACGGCCGAGCGCAAGCTGGTCGCCGCGCTGCCGGGCAGTGCGAAGGACCTGCTGGGTCGTGCGGAGCGGATCATCGGCATCGAGCCGTTGCCGGTGGACGTGTTCCACGCGTCGACGGAGGCGGCGCCGGCCCGCGAATGGCAGGCGGCGCTTGACGGTTTCATGGACGGGATCCTGTCCGGTTGCCGGGTGCGCTTCGATCACCAGAGTCCCGCCCGCGGCGGGGAGCTGCGGCCGCACGAGGTGGAGCCGTATGGCGTGCTGTTCGACCGGAACCTGTGGTACCTCGCCGGGCGCTCGGTCGATGCGGACGACCTGCGCCTTTACCGCGCCGACCGGGTGCGCAACCTGGTCGTCAGCGGCCTGCGCTTCCGTCCGCCGCGCGAGTTCTCGGTCGAGGCGCTGATGGGGGGAGCGTGGCTCTCCCGGGCGATGCGGCGCTGGGCCGAGGAGGACGGGCTCGCGGAAATCCGGGTCACCGCGGAGCAGGCCCGGCGCCTGTCGCAGGACTGGTACTACCGCCATGCCCTGTTCACGCCCGACGGGACCGGGCGCGTGCGCGTGCGTCTGGCAGCCACCTCCGCCGACCGCCTCTATCCGCTGGTTCGCTGGCTGGGCCCCGGGGCGGAGCTGGTCGCGCCTGAGGACCTGCGGCAGGGGCTGGCGGACGAGCTCGCAGCCCTGGCCGACCGGCACCGGGACACGTCCCGATGACCGGAGCGGCACAGGCACACCGGCGTGGGCTGTCGCAAGCCGGCCTTGCCGTTCAGGCGAGGCTTTCGGCGCGGATCAGCATGGCCACGGCGTGGATCCGGTTCTTCGCCTTCATGCGCCGCACGGCGGAGGCGATGTGGGTCTTCACGGTGGCGACGGAAATGTCGAGGCGATGGGCGATCTGCTTGTTGATCATGCCTTCCGCCAGCATGCGCATCACGTCCTTCTGGCGCTCCGTCAGCAGCGACACGCGCTCTTCCGCGAGGACGACCCCGGCCGGACGCGCCTTGAACTCGGCGTTGCGGTGCCAGCTATCCGAAACAGTATCCAGCATGTCTCTCTCCCGCCTCGATCGGCCGCCCTGTCCGGGCCGCCTCTGCTCCTGTCCCGCCCCGTCGGGTGACGCGGCTGCCGAAACGGTTCCGCGTGCTGTCCCCGCCCCGGGGCGTGATCCATGCCGGGGACCCTAGCCGTTTCGGCGGCTTGTAGCGATATGCAAAAAAGTGATAGGTTAAATTGCGAAGATTTCGCATTTTGAGGGAGTGGCCGATCCGATGGCCAAGAAACTGTTCGCCGGTCATGTGCTGCGCAAGCTGCGCGAGCGCGCGGGCCTGACCCAGGTCGCCTTTGCCAGCCGGCTGGACCTGTCGCCGTCCTACGTGAACCAGCTGGAGAGCAACATCCGGCCCATGTCCGCCTCGGTGCTGATCGCCGTCAGCCGCGAGTTCGGTGCGGATCTGGCGAGTTTCGAGGCCAGCGACCTCGACCGTCTGGTGGCCGACCTCGGCGAGGCCTTCGCCGACACGCGGTTCCACGACGGCACCGTCGGCCTGCAGGATCTCAAGAGCGTGGCCACGCACACGCCGGACTTCGCCCGCGCCGTGCTCGGGCTCTATGGCGAGTTGCGGCGCATGAGCGAGCAGCAGGCCTCGCTTGACGATGCACTGGACTCCCAGGTCGAGCCGGCCGGCAAGGGCGTCCGGATGGTGCCCCCCTTCGACGAGGTGCGCGACCATTTCCACTACATCGACAACTATGTCGATGCGCTGGATGTCGGTGCAGAGGCACTGGCGGACCGGCTTGGACTGGCCTGGAATCCGGATCGCTTCGCCGTGCTGGCAGCCTTCCTGCTGGAGACCCACGGGGTGCGCGTCGACGTGACGGAACGCAGCCGTCCGGACGGTCCCATCGCGGCCTTCAATCCGCGCAGCAAGGCCGTGACGCTGGACCGCGCGCTGCCGCGTGCGGCGATGGAGTTCCAGCTCGGCTGCCTGATTGCCGACCTGACCGCCGACGATCTCATCGCCGGCCATCTGGCCCGCGCCGGGTTCCGCAGCCAGGCCGCGCGCGACATCTGCCGGCTGGCGCTGCGCAATTACTTCTCCGGCGCCCTGCTGCTGCCCTATGGCCCGTTCCTGGCGCTGGCCAAGACCTACCGCCATGATCTGGACCGTCTGATGGTGACGACCGGGGCCAGTCTGGAGCAGATCTGCCACCGGCTGTCGACCCTGCAGCGCTCGGGCGAGAAGGGGGTGCCCTTCTATTTCCTTAAGGTCGACCGGGCCGGCAACGTGATCAAGCGGCACAGCGCCACACGGTTCCAGTTCGCCCGCTACGGCGGCGCCTGTCCGGTCTGGAACGTGCATGAGGCCTTCGAGAACCGGGATGGACGCCTGCAGGCGCAGGTCGGCGAGATGCCCGACGGCAGCCAGTACCTGTGCCTCGCCCGCAGTATCTCCAAGCCGGCCTCGCGCTTTGGCGAGCGGGAGCGGCGCTATGCGCTGGGGCTCGGCTGCGAGCTGAAATACGCCGACATGATTGTCTACGCCGACGAGCTTGGCCTGACGGACCGGGTCAATCCGGCCCGGATCGGCATCAACTGCCGCATCTGCCCGCGCAGCGACTGTCAGGACCGGGCCTTCCCCGCCCTCGACAAGGAACTGCTGGTCGACCAGCGCGCCCGCGGCATCGTGCCCTTTTCCCTGCGCTAGGCGGCGCGGCGGCCGCGCCCCTCCTGGCCGCACCCTGCCTGGCGGGACCTTTCCTGTTCGGCAGGCCGGTCCGGATCAGTCGTCCACGGCCTCCTGCGCAAAGAACTGCATGTGCTCGGCCCGGATCCGGATGATCTGCTTGCGGATGCGCGCCAGGTGGGTGCGCATGCCGGGAACGGCCTCGTCCGGATTGCGCGCCCGGATCGCGTCCATGACCCGCACGTGGTCCTCGAAGGCCTCGTTGGAGGCAAAGGCGAGGGACAGATATCGCACGCGGTCCATGTGGGCCTTGTTCTCGCGGATGATCTCCCAGGCGTGGCCATGGCCGGCGCGCACGCAGATTTCCCGGTGAAACTGGTCATCCAGCGCCTGAAACTCGAGCGGCCGCTTGTCGAGGATCGCCTGACGCTGGCCGTCAAGGATGGCCTCCAGCGCGGCGTGGTCGGCCGGCGTCAGCTTCAGGCAGGCGATGCGCACCGTCTCCGCCTCGATCGCGGTGCGGATGAACTGGGCCTGCAGCACCGCGCTTTCGGAAATCACCGAGACACAGGTGGCGCGCTGGGGCCGGATGGTCAGGAAGCCAAGCTTGGACAGGCGGTAGAAGGCGTCGCGCACCGGCTGGCGCGATACGCCCATCGCCTTGGCCACGTCGACCTCGGAGATCTTCGCCCCCGGCGGCAGGTCGAGCGAGAGGATCTGCTGGTGCAGGGCGTCGAAGACGGCATCGGCGACCGACGGGCGGTTCAGCGTTTCCAGGGCTCGCAGTTGCACTGATCCTGTCATCCGGGCCTCCGTTGACTCAAGATGCATACTAGCATATTAGTTTTCTTGCCGACCACCAAGCGGTCAAAGAACCGCAATAGTCGGCCTCAGGGAGGAGAACAAGAGTGGCACGCCTGAATCCGGACCGGCTGTTCCCGCCAGACCTCGAAGGCCGGGTCATCGCCCGGGACCTTTACGAGGAGATCCGCGGGCTGCCGATCATCAGTCCGCATGGCCACACGGACCCACGCTGGTTTGCGGAAGACGCCCCCTTTCCGGACCCGGCCCGCCTGTTCGTCACCCCCGACCACTATGTGTTCCGCATGCTCTGCTCGCAGGGCATTCCGCTGGCCAGCCTTGGTGTCCCGCGCGCCGACGGCGGCTGGACCGAAGCCGACGGTCGCCGTATCTGGCGCCTTTTCGCCGCCAATTACCACCTGTTTCGCGGCACGCCCTCCCGGCTCTGGATCGATCAGGCTCTCGGGGACGTGTTTGGTGTGACGCAGCGCCTGTCCGCCGACACGGCCGATGCGATCCATGATCAGGTCGCCGACTGTCTCTCCCGCCCGGAGTACCGGCCCCGGGCCCTGTTCGAGCGGTTCAACATCGAGACGCTGGCAACGACCGAAGGCGCGCTCGATGACCTGCGCTGGCACAGGATGATCCGCGACAGCGGCTGGGCTGGCCGCGTGATCACCACCTATCGTCCGGATCAGGTGGTGGACCCCGACATGCCGGGGTTCGCCGAGGCCGTCGAGCAGCTGGGCCAGCTTGCGGGCACCGACGCCACGACCTGGACCGGCTATCTGGACGCGCACCGCCGGCGCCGGCTCTGGTTCAAGGCGCAAGGGGCAACGGCCACTGACCATGGCCACCCCACGGCGCGCACCGAGAACCTGCCGGCCGCTGCCGCCGCAGCCCTGTTCGACAAGGCGCTGTCCGGTCGCTGCTCGCCCGACGAGGCCGACGCCTTCCGCGGACAGATGCTGACGGAGATGGCGCGGATGAGCCTTGAGGATGGTCTGGTGATGCAGATCCATCCCGGCGCCGCCCGCAACCACAGCGCCGAGGTGCTCGCCGCCTTCGGGCGGGACAAGGGCTTCGACATTCCGACCCGCACCGACTACGTGCGGGCGCTGCGACCGCTGCTCGACGCCGTCGGCATGCGGTCCGATCTCACCGTCATCGTCTTCACGCTCGACGAGACGGCCTATTCGCGGGAGCTTGCTCCGCTGGCCGGTGTCTATCCGGCGCTGCGGCTGGGCCCCGCCTGGTGGTTCTTCGACAGTCCGGAGGGGATGTTGCGGTATCGCCAGACGACGACGGAAACGGCCGGGTTCTACAACACAGTCGGTTTCAACGACGACACCCGGGCGTTCTGTTCGATCCCCGCCCGCCACGATGTGGCCCGGCGTGTGGATTGTGCCTTCCTTGCCGGTCTTGTCACCTCCGGGCGGCTCGACGGCGACGAGGCGCGCGAGGTCGCACGCGACCTTGCCTACGGGCTTGCGCGGCAGGCCTACCGGCTCTGACCGGTTCACTGATGGGAGGAGACACGATGACTTTTCTGAAGATGGCGAAAGCCGCGCTGCTGGCCAGCGTTCTCATGACCGGATCGGCCCTGGCGTGCGAGACCACGCTGCGGTCGTCCGACACGCATCCGGACGGCTACCCGACCGTCGAGGCGGTGAAGGCCATGGGCAAGATGCTCGAGGAGCGCACCAAGGGCAAGCTCTGCATCGAGGTGTTCCACTCGGCCCAGCTCGGCCAGGAAAAGGACACGATCGAGCAGACAAAATTCGGCGTGATCGACATGAACCGCGTCTCGATGGGACCGTTCAACAATCTGGTCGAGGAAACCAAGGTCGTCTCGCTGCCGTTCATCTTCCGCTCCACGGATCACATGCACAAGGTGATGGACGGGCCGATCGGGGAGGAGATCCTCAAGGCCTTCGAGCCGCACGGCTTCGTCGGTCTCGCCTTCTTCGACGGCGGTTCGCGCAGCTTCTACAACTCGAAGAAGCCGATCACCTCCATCGACGACCTGAAGGGCATGAAAGTCCGCGTCATGCAGTCCGACATCTTCGTCGACATGATGACCGCGCTGGGTGCCAACGCGACGCCGATGCCCTACGGCGAGGTCTATTCCTCGATCCAGACCGGTGTCATCGACGGCGCGGAGAACAACTGGCCGTCCTATGAATCCTCCGGACATTTCGAGGTCGCCAGGTATTACACCCTCAACCAGCATCTGATGGTGCCCGAGGTTCTGGTGATGTCGAAGGCCTCCTGGGACAAGCTGTCGCCGGAGGACCAGGCCACCGTCAGCCAGGCCGCCCGCGACGCGGTGCCGGTGATGCGCAAGCTGTGGGCCGAGCGGGAGAAGGCCTCCGAGGAGAAGGTGCGCGCCGCCGGTGCCCAGGTCATCACCGACATCGACAAGCAGCCCTTCATCGACGCGATGAAGCCCGTCTACGAGAAGCATGTCACTTCGGACAGGCTCAAGGACCTGGTGGCCCGGATTCAGGCCACCGAGTGACGTGATCCCGCTGCCCCGGGCCGCAGCGGCGGCCCGGGGCGCTTCCTCTGCCTCAAGACACGCGGGACACAATGCGCGCGCTTGCCGAATTCTGCGGGCTGGTCGCCCGTGCCGCCCTCTGGATTGCCGGGGTCGGCCTCTCCCTGATGACCGCGATCATCGCGGCCCAGGTCTTCTATCGCTACGTGCTCAACAACAGCATCGTCTGGAGCGAGCCGTTTTCCGTCATCCTGATGGGCTGGTTCATCTTCTTCGGCGCTGCCGTCGGCATCCGGGAAGGCTATCACCTCAGCTTCGACATCCTGCTCTACGTGGTGCCGACCCGGGTGAAGCTTGCGCTGTTCAGCCTGTCGGACCTGCTCGTCGGCCTGTTCGGTGCGGGCATGGCCATCTATGGCTGGCAACTCTGTGCCTCGGCCTGGGACGTCAAGCTGCCCTCCCTCGGGCTGACCGGGGCCGTGGACTTCATGCCGCTGGTCGGCGGCGGGGTCCTGATCCTGCTGTTCTCGGTGGAACGGCTGCTGCGCCGCGCTGCAGGCCTGCCCACGGCCCGCTTCGGCGAAGTCGACATGGCGGAGGCGTGAGATGGAACTCTGGGTTCTCTTCGGCTCCTTTGCCGTCCTTCTGCTGATCGGCATGCCGGTGGCCTTCTGCCTCGGCATCTCGTCGCTCGCCACCGTGCTCTATCTCGGCCTGCCGCCGATGATCGTGTTCCAGCGGCTGAACTCCGGCGTCTCGGTCTTTGCGCTGATGGCGATCCCGTTCTTCATCTTTGCCGGCGAACTGATGGTGCGCGGCGACATCGCCCGCCGTCTCGTGGCCCTCGCCGGAGCCGCCGTCGGGCACATGCGCGGCGGTCTGGGACAGGTCAACATCGCGGCCTCCGTCATGTTCGGCGGTATCTCGGGGTCGGCCGCGGCGGATGCCTCCGCCATCGGCGGCCTGATGATCCCGCAGATGAAGGAGCGTGGCTACGGCGTCGACTATGCGGTCAACGTCACGGTGGTCTCCTCGATCATCGCGCTGCTGATCCCGCCGTCGCACAACATGATCATCTATTCGATCTCGGCCGGCGGCCGCATCTCGATCGCCGACCTGTTCACCGCCGGCATCCTGCCCGGGTTCCTGCTCGCCGGCTGCCTCATGGTTGCGGCCTGGTGGGTGGCGCGCAGCCGTGGCTATCCGACGGAAGCCTTCCCGGGCTGGGGCGCGCTGGCCGGTCTCTTCGCCAATGCCATCCCGGGGCTGCTGCTGATCGCGATCATCTTCTTCGGCGTGCGCTCCGGCGTCTTCACTGCCTCGGAAAGCTCCTGCATCGCGGTCGTCTACGCCCTGCTCGTCACCGTGATTGCCTATCGCACCATGACCTGGAGCAATTTCGTTGCCTCCACCATGGCGGCCGTGCGCACCACGGCGATGGTGCTGATGGTGATCGGCTGCGCGGCGTCCTTCGGCTGGCTGATGGCCCTGCTCAAGGTGCCGACCGAGATGGTGACACTGCTGCAGGGGATCTCGGACAACCCGATCGTCATCCTGCTGCTGATCAACGTGATCCTCCTGTTCCTCGGCACCTTCATGGACATGTCGCCGCTGATCGTGATCACCACGCCGATCTTCCTGCCGGTCGCCACCGCCTTCGGCGTCGACCCGGTGCATTTCGGGGTGATCCTGATCCTCAATCTCGGCATTGGCCTCTGCACGCCACCCGTCGGGGCCGTGCTGTTCGTCGGCTGTGCCGTGGGCCGGATCACCGTCTGGGATGCGGTCAAGACGATCTGGCCCTTCTATGGCGCGGCCTTCGCAGCCCTGATGCTGGTTACCTATGTCCCGGCGTTGTCGCTGTGGCTGCCCTCCCTGTTCCGGTGAGGCCGCCATGCTGAAGACCTACCCGACCGTTGCCACGGACCCTGGCGTGACGCGCCAGGTCCTCAGCCACAGCCCGGAGCTGATGGTGGTCGCGTTCCGCTTTGACCACGCCGGGGCCGAAGGACGGCTGCACAGCCATCCCCACATCCAGTCGACCTATGTCGAAAGCGGCCGGTTCCGCTTTTCGGTCGCAGGGCAAGCCCTCGAGGTGGCACGCGGCGACAGCTTCGTCATTCCATCCGGGGCGGAGCACGGCTGCATCTGCCTCGAACCGGGCACGCTGATCGACACGTTCACGCCCCGCCGCGACGATTTTCTCTGACCTTTCGCCTTGCCAAGGACACGCCCATGCTGACCGTCGAAACCCGCCACGCCATTGATCCGGACGCCGCCAAGCGCATGGATACCGCCGAGCTCCGGCGCAACTTCCATCTGGGCGAGCTGTTCCGTGACGGCGAAATCCGCCTGGTCTACACCCACTATGACCGGATGATCGTCGGCGGTGCGGTGCCGGCCGGTGCCCCGCTGACCCTCGACCATGTGAAGGAATGCGGCACGGCGAGCATTCTCGACCGCCGCGAGATGGCCATCGTCAATGTCGGCGAGGCAGGCACCGTTGCGGCCGGCGGCGTGACCCATGCGCTGGATCGCGGCGACGTGCTCTACCTGCCGCTTGGCTCGGGGCCGGTCACCCTGGACGGCAAGGGTCGTTTCTACCTCCTCTCGGCCCCGGCCCACAGGGTCCATCCCGCGCGGCTGATCCGTCTCGACGAGGCCGCCGTGGTCAAGCTCGGGGCGGCCGAGACGTCCAACGACCGCACGATCTACCAGTTCGTCCATCCGGCCGTGATGACCTCCTGCCAGCTCGTCGTCGGTTACACCAGACTGCACAATGGCTCGGTCTGGAACACCATGCCGGCGCATCTGCATGACCGGCGGATGGAGGCCTATCTCTATTTCGACATGAAGCCGGAGCAGCGCGTGTTCCACTTCATGGGGCGACCCGACGAGACGCGGCATCTGGTGATGAAGAACGAGGACGCCGTCGTGTCCCCGCCCTGGTCGATCCATTGCGGCGCAGGGACCGGCAGCTACACCTTCATCTGGGCCATGGCCGGTGACAATGTCGACTACAAGGACGTGGAGATGGTGGCCATGGAGGACCTGCGGTGAACCCGTTCTCGCTGGAGGGCCGGCGGGCGCTCGTGACCGGTGCCAACACCGGCATCGGTCAGGCCATCGCCATTGCCCTGGGGCGCGCCGGAGCCGAGGTTCTCTGCGCCGCGCGCTCCTCCGCGGCGGAAACGGTTGCCCTGACCGGCCGCGCGCGCGAACTCCGGCTCGACCTGTCCGATCCGATGGCGGCACAGGATCTCTTCGCCCGGGAGGCCATCGACATTCTGGTCAACAACGCCGGCATCATCCGCCGGGCCGATGCGGTCGACTTCTCCGAGGCCGACTGGGACGAGGTGATGGACATCAACCTGAAGGCGGTCTTCTTCACGTGCCAGGCCTTTGCCCGGGCGGTCTTTGCCCGGGGCTCGGACGGCAAGGTGGTCAACATCGCCTCGCTGCTGTCGTTTCAGGGGGGCATCCGCGTGCCCTCCTACACCGCTTCCAAGCACGGGGTGGCCGGGCTGACCAAGCTGCTGGCCAACGAATGGGCCGAGCGCGGCATCAACGTGAATGCGGTGGCACCTGGCTACATCGAGACCAACAACACGGCCGCCCTGCGCAGTGATCCGGAGCGCAACCGGGCGATCCTCGAGCGGATCCCGGCCGGGCGCTGGGGCAAGGCCTGCGACATCGGCGAGGCGGTGGTGTTCCTGGCGTCTCCGGCTGCCGGTTACATTCACGGGGCCGTGCTGAATGTCGACGGCGGCTGGCTGGCGCGCTGAGCCTGCCTGTCCGGCACTGCGGTTGAGCATCCTGGAAGTGGAGACGCGTCATGAGCGCCCTGATCGTTCTCAATCCCGACGACAGTGTCGGTATCCTGCGCGAGCGGTTGTCCGCCGGCGCCGACCCGCTGGGCCTCGGCAGGCCCTTGCCGATGCCCTTGACCGCCGGCCACAAGATCGCCTTGCGGCCCGTTCCGGCCGGCCAGCCGGTCTACAAGTTCGGGCAGATCATCGGCCAGGCGACGCAGGACATTGCGGCAGGCGACCATGTCCACAGCCACAACTGCGGCTTCGGGGCGCATGACCGCAGCTATGCCATCGGGGCCGATCTTGCCCGGGCCCGGGCGGCCATTCCCCGGCTGGCCCCGCGCCAGTTTGCCGGCTATGTGCGCTCCGGCGGCCGGGTCGGCACGCGCAACTTCATCGCGCTCTGCGCAACGGTCAATTGCTCGGCCACCGTCATCCGCCGCGCCGCCCTTGAGCTGGAAGCCTCCGGCGTGCTGGCGGACTTTCCCAACGTCGACGGCATCGTCGCCTTTGCCCATGGCACCGGCTGCGGCATGGCCGGCGAAGGGCGCGGCTTCGACCTTCTCCAGCGCGTCCTCTGGGGCCATGCCACGCATCCGAATGTCGGCGCGGCGGTGTTTGTCGGTCTCGGCTGCGAAGTGATGCAGATCGCGCGCATGAAGGCGATGGCCGGCGCAGCCGGGGCGGATCATGTCCACGGGCTGACGATCCAGGACAGCGGCGGCACGCGGAAGACGATCGACGCGATCAAGGCCAGGGTGCTGGAGATCCTGCCCGCCGTGAATGCGGTCCGGCGCGAGCCGGTGCCCGTCGCCGCGCTCAAGGTCGCGCTGCAATGCGGCGGTTCGGACGGCCTGTCGGGCATCACCGCCAATCCGGCGCTGGGCGCGGCCTGCGATCTTCTGGTGGGGCTCGGCGCCACCGTGATCCTGTCGGAAACGCCGGAAATCTACGGGGCCGAACAGCTGCTGCTGCGCCGGGCCGTCAACCGGGAGGTGGCTGACCGGCTGATCGCCTGTCTCGGCTGGTGGGAGCGCTACACCGAGATGAATGGCGGCAGCATGGACAACAACCCCAGTCCCGGCAACAAGGCCGGCGGCCTCACCACCATCCTCGAAAAGTCGCTCGGCGCCGTTGCCAAGGGGGGCTCGACGCCGCTCACCGCCTTTTACGACTATGCCGAGCAGGTGACGGCACCTGGCCTCGTGTTCATGGACACGCCCGGTTACGATCCGGTCTCGGCAACGGGGCAGATTGCCGGCGGGGCCCAGATCGTCGTCTTCACCACCGGGCGCGGGTCCGCCTTTGGCTCCAAACCCGCCCCGACCGTGAAACTGGCCACCAACGATGCCCTGTTCGCGTCCATGCCGGAGGACATGGACCTCACCTGCGGTGACGTGCTGTCGGCCGGCGTGCCACTCGCCGACAAGGGCGCAGAAATCCTGGAGTGCCTCCTCGCCGTTGCATCGGGCGAAAAGTCGAAATCCGAGCTGCTGGGCCTTGGCGACAATGAATTTGTGCCGTGGCAGGTCGGTGCGGTGATGTGAGGCTCAGAAGCCGGTGCTGCGCCGCAGCAGTGTCGGTGTCGTGCCGGTGAGTCGTCGGAAGTCGCGCGAGAAGTGATAGGGGTCGCCATAGCCGCAGCGCCGCGCGATCACGGCCACCGGATCGCTCGTTGCCGTCAGCAGACGCCTCGCCTCGGCGATCCGCTCCTGGCGCAGGTAACTCATCGGCGTGCTGCCGCTGGCCGCCTTGAAGGCCCGGAACAGCTGCGAGGCGCTGAGGCCGGCGAGGCGCGCAAGATCCTCGATGGTCCAGGCGCGGGCGAGATCCTGCCGCAGCAGCTCGGCAATCCGCGCAATCTGGGGGCTGTGCTGCAGCCCGGACAGGCCGCCGTCCCGCGCACCCGCCAGCACGGCGAGGAGCGCGGCCACCGCAGCATTGGCGCGGGCATCGGCCTCCGGCGCGGGATTTCCGGCCAGCGCGCAGACCTCCCGGAACACGGTCTTAAGGTCATGCGCGGGCTCGGGCCGGAACAGCGGCCGTCGGCTCACGTCCAGCAGCCCGTACAGCGCATCGAGGCCGGTGCCGCGCAGGCCCATCCAGAGATAGCGCCAGGGCTCCGCCCCTGATGCCCCATGCGCATAGGGGCGCGAGGTGTCCAGCCAGAGCACCTGGCCCGGCTCGACCACATGCACCGCGCCGCCGGTCTCGACACGGCCCTGTCCCGCAAGTGCAAGGAGCAGCACGTGGTCATGGTAGCGCTTGCGCACCGGCTCCTGGCCGGGATGCGCGAGCCCCAGTCCGGCCACCTGCAGCGCATAGGGCAGGGCTCCGGCCAGGCGGCCGGGCGTGTGGAACAGGATCTCCTCGTGCTCGAGGTCGCCGCGTGCGTTCACCATGTCCGGCACAATCACCCGATATGCGAGTTTTGTCCATCTCGTGCGAGATGACGGCATTTTCCCTGATGAAAGCCCACGCTATCTTTTGGCAATCGAGGGAGAGTTCGACCATGCCGCACACAACTTCTGCCACGCCGGGCGCCGGTGAGACCGGCGACGATCAGGTGTTTGCGCCGCTGGATCCGGCCTTCGCTGCCGATCCCTATGCGGCCTATGCGAGGCTGCGTGCGCGGGATGGGCTGACCTATTTCGCGGATTTCGACATTCATCTCGCCTCCCGCTTCGAGGATGTCTCGGCCATCGTGATGGACAAGACGATGGTGCGCTCGCTGGACGGGCTGGTGCCGCCGGAGGAGATCGAGGCGCAGAAGCGGGCTGGAAACTGGCACGACATGCCGCATCACTCCCGCTTCGTCCAGTTCAGCCTGCTCGACAGCGACGGCGAGGTGCACGACCGCCTGCGCAAGGCGGTGTTCCGCCTGTTCACGCCGGCGATGGTGGCAAGGCTCCGCGATGACATTCAGGCCTATGTGACGCGCCTCCTCGACCGGCTGCTCGACCAGCGCGACATTGACTTCGTCGAGGATCTGGCTGCCGAGGTGCCCGGCCACATCATCGGTCGCCTCATCGGCGTGCCGGACGAGGACTGTCCGAAGCTGCGCATCTGGTCGGAAAACATCGTCCAGTTCTTCGACATCGACCGCTCGGACGCGCGCAAGCAGATCGCCGAGACCGCGACGACGGAGTTCTATGAGTATCTGACCGCGCTGAAGGCGGAGCGGCTGAAGGCCCCGCGCGCGGACCTCATCTCCGAGCTGATCAAGGCCGAGGCCGCCGGCCTGTTCAGCGAGGACGAGTTCATCTCCACCTGCATGCTGATCCTGATGGCCGGCCACGGGTCGACGATTGATGTTCTGGGATCGGGCATGCATTGCCTGTTGAAGTTCCCGGACCAGGCGGCCCGGCTGAAGGCCGACCCGGCGCTGCTGCCGACCGCGGTGCAGGAGATGTTCCGCTATGAATCGCCGCTGCCGTTCTTCCACCGCTACGCCACCGAGGATGTGACCATCGCCGGCACGCCCTATCCGCGCGGCACCAAGTTCGGCCTGCTTTATGGCGCCGCCAACCGCGACCCTTCCGCCTTCGAGGCCGCGGACCGCTTTGATGTGGGACGCAAGCCGAACCGGCACCTGGCCTTTGGCGGCGGGGCGCATTTCTGCCTCGGCAATCACCTCGCCCGCCTCGACATGGAAATCATCTTCGGCTCGCTGCTGGCCCGCACCCGCGCGATCGAGCTGGCCGATCCGGCCGTGACCTACAAGCGCGGCCTGTCGGTGCGCGGGCCGAAGCGGCTCGACCTGCGGCTGGTGCCCGCATGAGACCGGCCAGCGCAGCAGGCCCATGATCGGGACCGGACCGGGACACCGGGCAGCGGCCTCCCCCGCGGCCCAGGCGGCATCCCACCTGCCTGCCTTGCCCTGTCCGCCCCTTTTGCGCGGCAGGGGGCCTCCAGCCTCCTGCCGCGTACAGTTTCGCAAGCAAACAGCCACCAGACCCGGGAAAACGGAGCCAGAGACCCATGCCCCGCATCACATTCATGTCCGCAGACGGCACGCGGCAGGACGTCGAGGCCACGGAAGGCCAGACGCTCATGGCCGCCGCCGTGGCCCACGGGATCGAGGAAATCGCGGCCGAATGCGGCGGTGCCTGTGCCTGTGGCACCTGCCATTGCTACATCGAGGCCAGCCAGCTCGCCCTGCTGCCCCCGCCCGACGAGGCGGAAGCGGCAATGATCGAGTGCGTGATCGACCCGCGCCTCGAAAGCCGGCTGTCGTGCCAGGTGAAGCTCACTGCGGCCCAGGACGGGCTGGTGGTGCACCTGCCCGCCAGCCAGCACTGATGCCGGCGCGCCCCGGGGTCAGCCAAGCAGGCGGTAGCCGACGCCCGGCTCCGTGACGATGAAGCGCGGGCTGGCCGGGTCGTCATCGAGCTTGCTGCGGATGTGGCCGATGGCGATGCGCAGGTAATGCAGGTCGTCGGCGTGGGCCGGGCCCCAGATCTCCGTCAGGATCTGCCGGTGGCTGACCAGCCGGCCGCCATGGCGCGCGAGCAGGGCCAGCACGTCGAATTCCTTGCGCGTCAGCTTGATGTCCTGCTCGCCGACGCTGACCAGCCGCCGCGCCAGGTCGACCGACAGCGGCCCGACCTGAACGGTCGAGGGTTGGGCCTCGCTGTCGCCCCGCTTGCGCAGCAGCACCCGCAGCCGGGCCAGCAGTTCTCCGGTGGCGAAAGGCTTGGTGACATAGTCATCGGCCCCGGCGTCGAGGGCCGCGATCTTCTCGCCCTCGCCATCGCGCACCGACAGGATCAGGATCGGCACCCGCGACCAGCTGCGGATCTCCCGGACCACGTCCTTGCCGTCCATGTCCGGCAGGCCGAGATCGAGAATGACGAGATCGGGCGCAGCCGTGACGGCCTGCTCCAGCCCCTCGCGGCCGTTGCCGGCCTCCACGGTCTCGTGACCGGCGCTGCCAAGCGCGATCCTGAGAAAGCGGCGGATCGGTGCCTCGTCCTCGATCAGCAGGATCCGCGCGGGCGCGGAGGTCGGGATCATGTCTCGGTCTCCAGTTCCGAGGCCTGCGGCGTGGCCAGCGGCAGTGTCATGACCAGGGCTGCGCCCTTGCCGTCCGGGCCCGAGGTCGCGCGCACGGTGCCGCCATGGGCCGCGACCAGGCCGCGCACGATGGCAAGGCCCATCCCTGTCCCCGCCGGGGCGCCATCGCCGCGCGCGGCCCGGTGAAACAGGTCGAACACCTTTTCCCGGTCGCCAGCCGGAATGCCCGGCCCTTCGTCGATGACCTGGATCTCGGCCCCCCCTTCGGCGGCAAGCCCGGCCCGCACGGAAATCTCGGTGCCGGCCGGAGCATACTTGGCCGCGTTTTCCAGAAGGTTGATGAGCGCCTGGCCGATCAGCACCGGATCCACCTGCAGCATCGGGAAGTCACGCGGAACCTCGACGTTGAGCCGGTGCCGCATCAGCGTGCGGGCCAGATCCGAGCGGACCCTGCCGATGATTTCGCGGATGTCGACGGCACCTTGCCGGGGTTTCAGTGCGCCATGTCCGAGGCGGGTCATGTCCAGCAGGTTCTGCACGTAGCGATCCAGCCGCCGGGCCTCGTCCAGCGCGGTCTCGACCAACGCCTGCCGGTCCTCCCGGGGCAGGTCGGTGTCCGGATCGGCAAGGCTCGACATGGAGCCGATGACGGTGACCAGCGGCGTGCGCAGGTCATGACTGACGGAATTGAGCAGGGCGGCGCGGAGCTGGTCGCTTTCGGCGGCAACCCGGGCGTTCGACAGTTCCTCGGCCAGCCGGTTGCGCTCGATGGCCACGGCGACCTGGTCCTCGACCGCCAGCAGCAACCGCCGTGTCTCCGGATCGGCTGCGCGCTGCGGATCGGCGAAGGCGACCCCGAACACGCCGAAGGGCTTGCCGGCCGTCGCCAGCGGCACGAACAGCCAGTCACTGCCCGGCAGGGTGCCGGTTCCCGTCCCTGCGGCCTCGGCCTTCTCGAACGCCCACTGGGCCGCACCTGCGGCCCTGGCATCGAGATGTTCCTCGATGGTCGGATGCCCCTGCACCTGCTGCAGTGCGCCACCGGCGTCCGGTGTCAGGATCAGGGTGCGGGCATTCAGGGCCTTGGCGCCATGCGCCGCCGCCGCCCACAGGACATCGTCGAACTTTGTGGCCGAGGCGATCTTGCGGGCGAAGGTGTAGAGCGTCTCGATCCGGGTCTGGGTCGCGCGCATGCTTTCGATCTGCGCCTTGAGCCGGCTGGCCAGATTGCCGGTGAACAGGGCGCCGAGCAGGAACACCGACAGCGCGACCACCTCCGACGGCTGCGCGATGCTCAACGTCAACGTCGGATGGATGAAGAAGAAATTGTAGCAGAGGAAGGCCAGGACACTGGCAAACAGGGACGGCCCGAGACCGTAATGGGCGCCAACCAGCATGACGCCCAGCAGGTAGAAGACCGTGAGCGCGCTGCTCGGAATGAGGTCGACGCTCTCCACCGGCAACCCCAGAACCGTTGCAACGGCAGTCACGACCACCGCCGCGACATAGCCTTTCGGCTGCGTGTCGATGCGGGGCCGCGCCACCGCCTTGCGCCGCTCGTTGCGCACATTCGGCGTGACGACGGTCACCTCGAAATCGGTGGCTCCGTCCAGAAGCCGGTCGGACACCGGCTCGCGGAACAGCGCCGTCACCCGCCGCCAGGGGCTTTTCTGCCAGCGGGGACGGCCGATCAGCAGGCGGGAGACATTGCGCGAGCGGGCAAAGCGCAGCAGCTCCCCGGCCACGTCGGACTCGGCTCTCAGCGTCACGGGTTCCGCGCCGAGCGTCTCGGCCAGCCGCATCGCATCCTGCATCTGCTGCTGTGCGTCCGCGCCCAGGGCCTCATGCGTCGGCGTCACGACGGTGACGACCAGCCATGGGATCTTGGCCCGCTCGGCCATGCGCTTGCCGGAGCGGACGAGGGTCTTGGCGACCGGTGCCTCGTTGATGCAGACCATCAGTCGCTCGCCGCTGGGCAGCGGCCCGCGCGTGGCCTTGGCCTGCATCAGCGACAGGATCTCCGCGTCGACCTGCCCGGCGGTGGTGCGCAGCGCCATCTCGCGCAGGGCCGTCAGCTTGTCGCGGGTGAAGAAGTTCTCGAGCGCCTGACCGGCCTGGGCCGGGCGATAGATCTTGCCGTCCTTCAGCCGGTCGATCAGCTCGTCCGGCGGCAGGTCGATCAGCTCGATCGCGTCCGCCTCGGCCACCACCGCATCCGGCACCGTCTCCTGCACGCGCGCACCGCTGATCCGGGTCACCGCATCATTGAGGCTCTCGATGTGCTGGATGTTGAGCGTGGTCAGGACGTCGATGCCGCTGTCGAGCACCTCCATCACGTCCTGCCAGCGCTTGGGATGGCGCGAGCCGGGCGGGTTGCTGTGCGCCAGCTCGTCGATCAGGGCAAGCTGGGGCCGGCGCTCGATCAGGGCGTCAACATCCAGCTCGGTCAGGACCTGGCCCCGGTAGGGCACGCGCCGGCGGGGCAGGAGGGCAAGGCCGACCAGCTCCGCCGCCGTTTCCATGCGGCCGTGGGTCTCCACCAGGGCGGCGACCACATCCACGCCGGCGCGGCGGCGCAGATGCGCCTCCTCGAGCATGGCGTAGGTCTTGCCGACCCCCGGTGCGGCGCCGAGGAAGATCTTCAGCTTGCCGCGCTTCTGGGGCGGCTCGCTTTCGGCCCGGGCGACCTCAAGGAAGGTTTCCGGAGCGGGACGGTCATCCTCGGCTGGCGTCACGGCGCGGGATCCTTACTGGTAGAGGGCGTCGAGCGCCATGTTGAGCTCGAGAACATTGACCCTTGGTTCACCGACGAGCCCGAGATGCCGGGGCTCCACAGTCTGGGTGACGAGCGCCCGGACCTTGGCCGGATCAAGACCGCGGGCGGCCGCAACGCGGGCGGCCTGGGCCAGCGCCGCGTCGGGGCTCACGTGCGGGTCGAGACCGGAGGCCGAGGCGGTCACCAGATCGGCCGGCTGCCGGCCGCCGCCGAGAGCCATCACCCGCTCCGCCACCGCCGCCTTGAGGGCGGCACTGGTCGGGGCAAGGTTGGAGCCCGACGACGACGATGCGTTGTACGGGTCGCTTGTGGCCGAAGGACGGCCATGGAAGTACCGCTCCGCCGTGAAGGCCTGGCCGACGAGGGCCGAGCCCACGACGGCGCCGTCCCGCGTGACCAGCGACCCGTTCGCCTGGAACGGGATCACGGCCTGGGCGATGCCCTGGATCGCCAGCGGATAGGCGAGCCCGAGAAGCCCGGTGAAGAGCGCCACGAGATAGAGCGCAGGGCGCAGATGCTGCAACATGTTCCGTCTCCCGGATCAGACGAGGGCCAGCGCGTCGACGACGAGGTCGATCAGCTTGATGCCGAGGAAGGGGGCGACAAGGCCGCCGATGCCATAGACGGCCAGATTGCGGGTGAGCAGGGCGGCTGCCGAGGCGGGGGTGTAGCCCACGCCCTTCAGCGCGATCGGGATCAGTCCGATGATGATCAGCGCGTTGAAGATGATCGCCGACAGGATGGCGCTCGCAGGCGTGCCGAGCCCCATGATGTCGAGGACCCCCAGGCCCGGATAGGCCGCCACGAACAGCGCCGGCAGGATGGCGAAATACTTGGCAACGTCATTGGCGATGGAGAAGGTGGTCAGCGCCCCGCGCGAGATGAGCAGCTGCTTGCCCACCATGACGATCTCGATCAGCTTGGTCGGATCGCTGTCGAGGTCGATCAGGTTGCCGGCCTCCTTGGCCGCCGGCGTGCCGGAGTTCATGGCCACGCCGACATCGGCCTGGGCCAGTGCCGGGGCGTCGTTGGAGCCGTCGCCGCACATGGCCACCAGCCGGCCTTCGGCCTGCTCGCGCCGGATCAGCTCCAGCTTCTTCTCCGGCGTCGCTTCCGCCAGGAAGTCGTCGACACCGGCCTCTGCGGCGATTGCGGCCGCCGTCAGCGGGTTGTCACCGGTGATCATCACCGTGCGGATGCCCATGCGCCGCAGTTCGGCGAAGCGTTCGCGGATGTTCGGCTTGACGATGTCCTTGAGGTGGACGACGCCGAGCACGCGGCTGTCGCGCAGCACCACCAGCGGCGTGCCGCCCGTGGTGGCGATCCGCTTCACGGACGCCTCCACCTGCGGGTCCAGCGCCCCGCCGACCAGCGCGCGGACGGCATCGCCGGCCCCCTTGCGGATCCGCCCGCCGGACGGCAGGTCGACGCCCGACATGCGCGACTGCGCCGTGAAGGGAACGAAGGTGCCGCGCAGCGCCTCGTCCAGGTCGAAGCTGCCGAACTTGCGCGTGGCGAGCTGCACGATGGACTTGCCTTCCGGCGTCTCGTCGGAGAGCGAGGCGAGCACGGCGGCATAGGCAAGATCCTTCTCGGCAACGCCCGGTGCCGGCACGAAGGCGTCGGCCATGCGGTTGCCGAAGGTGATCGTGCCGGTCTTGTCGAGCAGCAGCACGTCGATGTCACCGGCCGCTTCCACGGCGCGGCCTGACTTGGCGATGACATTGGCCTTGATCAGCCGGTCCATGCCAGCGATGCCGATGGCCGAGAGCAGGCCGCCGATGGTGGTCGGGATCAACGTCACGAACAGCGCGATCAGATAGATCGGCGGGATCGTTGCCCCGGACCAGGCCGCGAAGAACGGCAGGGTCACGACGACCAGCAGGAACACCAGCGTCAGCGCGGCCAGCAGGATGTCGAGCGCGATCTCGTTCGGCGTCTTGGCCCGCTTGGCGCCTTCCACCAGCGCGATCATCCGGTCGAGATAGGTCTCGCCCGGCTTGGCGGTGACGCGGATGACCAGCCAGTCGGACACGACCGTGGTGCCGCCGGTGACCGACGACCGGTCGCCGCCGCTTTCGCGGATCACGGGGGCGGATTCGCCCGTGATCGCGCTTTCGTTCACCGAGGCAACGCCCTCGACGATCTCGCCATCGGTGGGGATGACATCTCCGGCCTCGACCAGGATCACCTTGCCCGGTTGCAGGAAGTCGGCGTTCTCCAGCGTGAAGCTGCTGCGGTCGGCCGCATCCTTCAGGACCTTGGCCGTCACGGCCGACTTGGTGGCGCGGAACGAATCGGCCCGGGCCTTGCCGCGTCCCTCGGCCAGCGCTTCGGCGAAGTTGGCGAAGAGGACGGTGAACCACAGCCAGACGGTGATCTGCAGGCCGATGGACACCGCCGGCCCGCCGGTCAGCGCCTCGCGCAGGACCAGGACGGTCGCCAGCGCCGACACGGTGGCCGTGGCGAAGATGACCGGGTTGCGCACCAGATGGCGCGGGTCGAGCTTGGTCAGGGTCTGCCACAGCGCCGGCTTGAGGATGGCGGGCGAGACCAGGCCGATCTCGGACTTGGAATGTTTCGACATGGGAGGTCCTCAGAAGGTCTGTCCGGCCTGCATCGCGATGAATTCGGCGATCGGGCCAAGGGCGAGAACCGGAAGGAAGGTCAGGGCACCGACGATCAGGATCGTCACCAGCAGGAGGACGACGAAGACGGTGCCATGGGTCGGGAACGTGCCGGCGGTGGCGCTGGCCGGGATCTTGGCCGCCATCAGCCCGGCTATGCCGAGGATCGGCAGGATGTAGCCGAAGCGGCCCAGCAGCATCGCGAGGCCAATGAACACATTGTGCCACGGCGTGTTGGCGTTGAAACCGGCAAAGGCAGAGCCGTTGTTGCCCGTGGCGGAAGAGTAGGCATAGACCAGCTCCGACAGGCCGTGCGGTCCCGCGTCCTGCACCGAGGTCGCCGCCGTGCCGGCCCAGATCGCCAGGGCGCTGAACACGAGCACGCCGACCGGCATCACGAGCAGCGACAGGGCGGCCAGCTTGATCTCCGGCGCCTCGATCTTCTTGCCGAGATACTCCGGCGTGCGGCCGACCATCAGCCCGGCCAGGAACACCGTCAGCACCACGAAGAGCAGCATGCCGGTGAGGCCGACGCCGGCACCGCCATAGATGATCTCGCCGAGCTGCATGTTGAGCATGGCCACCATGCCGCCAAGCGGCGTCAGGCTGTCATGCATGGCATTGACCGAACCGTTCGAGGCGGCCGTCGTGGCCACCGACCAGAGCACGGAGCCGACGAGGCCGAACCGGACTTCCTTGCCTTCCATGTTGCTGCCGGCCGGCGTGACAAACTCCGAGAGGATCGGGTTGCCGGCCCGTTCGGCGGAATAGAGTGCGGTAAAGGACAGGACGAGCAGCACTGCCATCGCGGCAAACAGCGCCAGGCCCTGGCGACGGTCGCCGACCATGCGGCCATAGGTGAAGCAGAAGCCGACCGGAATGACGAGGATCGCCAGGATCGACAGGAAGTTGGTGAGCGCGTTCGGGTTCTCGAGCGGATGGGCCGAGTTCACGTTGAAGAAGCCGCCGCCATTGGTGCCGAGCTGCTTGATGGCAAGCTGCGAGGCGACGGGGCCGACGGAGATGGTCTGCTGCGCGCCTTCGAGCGTGGTGGCCGTAACCGAGGCGTCCAGCGTCTGCGGCACGCCGAGGGCGGCCAGCACCAGCGCCAGGACCACCGCGCCCGGGACGAGGACATAAAGCACGGCGCGGGTCATGTCGGTCCAGAAATTGCCGAGCAGCCGCGTCTTGCGGGCCGCAAGGCCGCGGGCAACGGCCGCGGCGACCGCCATGCCGGTGGCGCAGGACAGGAAGTTCTGTGTCGTCAGGCCGGCCATCTGGCTGAAATGCGACAGCGTCGTCTCGCCGCCGTAGGACTGCCAGTTGGTGTTGGTCATGAAGGACACCGCCGTGTTGAAGGCAAGGTGCCAGCTCAGACCGTCAAAGCCCTGCGGGTTCAGCGGCAGCAAATGCTGCAGCATCAGGATCGCGAACAGGATCGCGAAGCCGACGGCATTGAACACGAGCAGCGAGAGGGCATAGGCGCTCCAGCGCTGGTCGGCGAGGTGCTGGCGGCCCACGGGCGCCAGGATGGCGCGCTCCAGCGGGGCGAGGAAGCGGATGTCGCCGGAGAAGACGGCGGCCATGTAGGCGCCGAGCGGCACCGCGAGGCCGACAAGAACGAGCAGATAAAGCCCGGCCTGGAGGAGATCAGCTTGCATCGCTGCCCCCTCAGAACCGCTCGGGCGCGAGGAGCGCGGCGAGAAGATAAACGAAGAGGCCGGCGGCCAGCGCCAGCCCCAGTGCAACATCAAGTGTCATGGACCTGCCACCCTTGTTGAAAGGACGGCCTATCCATTAGGCCCGCGATGCGTAAAGGCGCGATGCCGGATGCGGCGGGTCAGCGTAAAGTTTGCGTAAAGCCGGGTCTCCGCATCTCCGGCCAGCCCCGTTCAGGGCAGGGGAATGGGCCTGACGACCATCTCCGGCGCGGCCTGCGCCAGCGTCGGTGCCACGGCTGCCGCAGGGCCGACGCTCCCCTTTCCTCCGGTTGCCTGGCCATCTCCGGCCTGCCCGCCTCCGGCCGTGGCGGACGGAAGCGGCACCCGGACCGGAGCCGCCGCAGCAGCTGCCGCCGGCTGGGCGACGGCATGCGGCAGGGGCACGGTCGGCGTGGTCCGAAGGGGGGCGGTCTGCCCGGGCGACGGCGTGGTCGCCGGGTCGGGAAGCGGAATGGCCACGGCTGTCGCGGCCGGAGCGACCACCTTCGGGGCTGCTGCACCAGCCGGCCGCACAACCGGGGGAACAGGCCGGCTGGCCGTCGGGGCAGGCGCCAGAGCTGGCTCCATGCGAGATTCCATGTGAGGTTTCGGGCGTATGTCGGGGCGCATCCCAGGGGCGCCGAGCAACGTGTCGACGCGCGCCAGCGCCGGAGCGAGCGGCTGACCGGGCGCGGCGAGGCTGGACAGAAGGTTGGCCGAGGAAATCCCCGGTATGGCAAGTTGCAGGCGCTGCATCAGATCCACGGCTGCCGTCTCGGTCAGGCCCGCACGGCACAGCCGGACACGGATCTCGGCCATGTCATGGCTGCGCGGTCGGAACAGGCCACTGTCGCCGGTTGCCCGCTGCACGTCCTGCCACAGATAGGCACAGCCCCGCCCGTCGCTGGCGACGCCGAAGGGGCCATAGGCATTGACCGGCAACCGGTTCGACAGCCCGAGGCTGCGGCCAGGAAAGGCCGTCGCCATCTCGCTCCGGATCACGGCGGCCGAGGGCGCCGGACCGGTGCCGCGCTGGGTCAGACGGATCTCGATCGCATTTTCGCCGCTGGTGGCGGGATCGCCCGCAAGGGTGATCCGCTGCCGCTCGACACCGCCCGAACGGCTTTGCGTGACCCGGATGACCTGTCCGGCCGCCTCGGGCAGGCGGGCGAGGGCCATCGCCGCCCCGACCTCGCGGGGCGCGCTGTCCGTCAGCACCGACAGGGCCGCATCGTGGTAGGCCGTGACGGCAGGGGGCACCTGGCTGCAGCCCGCAGCGGCCAGCGCTGCGAGGCCCAGGACGAGGCTGCGGGCATGTCCGGTGTGCGTCATCATTCCCTCCCGAGCACCAGGATCGGGTCCAGTTCCTGCAGGCCGGCGCGGGTTTCCTTGGAGGAAAGCTGCCGGTCGAGCAGGGTGAAGACCTCGCGGGCGGCGGTCTTCTGGCCGGTGTGGATCAGGGCCCAGCCGCGCAGCAGCATCAGGTCGCGCGGTTCGGGCACCAGCAGGCGACGGCGGTCGAGCGCTGCCAGCGTGCCGGCATAGTTGCCCGCCTCGAAGGCGCTGGCCGCCGCCTGCGCCAGTGCGGCGCTCGCCACCTCCTGGCGACGTTCGACCGGCTGGTCGACGCTCTGTGCCGCTTCCACGGCGTCGAAGGACCGCCCGACCCGCAGCATTGCCAGAGACCGGCCATAGGCGGCATCGCGCGAGGTCTTGCGATCGCCCGACAGGGCGGCGTTGAAGGCAAGGGCTGCTTCCTCCGGCCGGTCGAGATCCATCAGGCACCAGCCGCGCAGCAGGGCGGCTTCGGCCCCGGCAACCGGTCCGGCCAGGCGCAGGCAGCCGGCCGGGTCACCGGCCTTGCGGGCCTTCTCCGCCTTGGCCAGGGCACCGCCACCGCTCCGCCCGGGTGCGGCACCTCCGGTCCGTGGCGCGGTCAGCGTCAGGCTGGCGAGGCGCGGATGCCGCCCGGTGTAGGTTGCCAGAAGCGCGGTCGCCGCCGTCCGGTCGCCGAGTGCAAGGGTCGCCAGCACATGCCCCTCCGCCGCCTTGTCATCGCCCCCCCAGGCGACGGCGGTCTCGAACCAGGCTGCGGCGGCCGCATGCTGCTTCAGCGAGAAGGCGTACCAGCCGAGCGCGGAGGCGCCGGCCGCAGACTGGCGGTTTCGCACCGCCTCGGCAAAGGCCTCGAGCCGGCCTTCGGCAGCCGGACGCGGCGTCGCCGACGTCAGGTCCTCGGCGACAAGGCCGATGAAGAGATCCTCCAGCGCCGACGAGATCTGGCGGTTGTCGCCGGCAATCTGTTCGGCCTCCGCTCCCCGCCCGAGACCGGCGAGCGACAGGGCGCGCCCGAGCAGGGCGTCGGCTGCAGCCGCCCCCGTCGTCCCGGCGCTGGCCTGCTCGAACAGCCGGAGAGCCTCGCCATGACGTCCGGCGCGACGGTGCAGCCAGCCCAGCAGGCGGGCGTTGATCATCTCGCGGTCGGCCTCGGCTCCGGCGCCCGCAGGACGGGCGAGGATTTCCAGCATCGCCTGGGACGGGGCCACGTCCTGCCGCAGCTCGAGATAGTCCGAGGCCCAGCGGCGGGCGAGATCCCGCTCCACGTCGGAGACATCGAGACCCGGCGTGGCTCCGGCCCGGCGCAGATCCTCGAGAAGGCGCTGTGACTGGCTGAGCGGCAGCACCGCAACGGCCTTCTGCGCCGTCGCGCGCTTGTCGGTCGCCGCGACCTCCCCGGCCGAAAGCGCCAGCGCGTAGAGATCGAAGGCCTCGGCGGTCGCGCCCGAGGCGGCATAGGCGGCCGCCACGCGCCACAGCACGTCGAGATCGGCCACGGTGAGCAACATCGGATCGGTCTCGATGGCGGCGATGACATCCGCATGCCGGCTGGCCTCGGAGGCCTGGATCAGCCGCAGCCGCGTTTCCTTCCGCGCCATCTTTTCCAGAAGCTCTGCCGGAGGTTGCCAGCCGGCATCGCCGGCCTGGCGCCGGGCGATCTCGGTCCGGAGCAGGTCGAGACGGTCCTGCGCGAACAGGTCCCAGAGATCCTGGTTCGGGTTGGCCCGGGCCGCGCCGGTGAAAAGATCCTTCGGCGGCACCCAGCCGGGATGCAGCGTCCGCAGGCGACGGATTTCCGCCTCCACCCGCTCGCGGTTGTTCTGGGCGGCGTAGTAGCGCAACGCGCTTTCGTCGACGCCCGGCTGGGCGAGCGCGGCACCTGCGCCGGCCGCAACCGGATCCGGCAGGGTTTCCGGGGCGGAGGCAAAGGTCTGTGCCAGGGCGGCGCTGCCTCCGCCGAGGCCGTGAACGAGAAGCGCAGCTCCGAGGAGAAGACGGGGTCTCACCAGCATTCGGGATACCTCTGCTTGACGGCGACGAGGGCGAGGGCCCTCAGGGTGGCGGGGTAGTAGGGCTCGTCGGACGGCACCCGCAGGTCCGCCGGCATCGGCGTGCCTTCCATGACGCAGCGCACCAGATCGGCGATGGCGCGGTAGCCGCGGTCGGTCAGGCGGTCGCCCGGTGTGCCTGTGGTCAGGTCCACGACCTCGGGCACGCGGCTGCTCCAGGCGGCTGCAAAGGGCGCAAGCTGCTGCCGCTCGCTCGGTCCCGCCCAGGCGAGATACAGCGGCACGCGGATGGCGTTGTAGCCGAACAGGGGCGGAAAGCCCTCGGCAGGCCTTGGCGCCTCGCCACCGAGGGCGACCCACTCGGCCGGCAGGTGCTGCGCGCCGAAGCGGCTTTCGGCCAGCAGCGCCAGACCGCTCATCGAAAGCGCCGTCCAGTCGACGGCACGGCGCGGGCCGCCGTCGAGCGCGGCCAGCACCGGAAAGGCCGGGAACACCCAGTAGGACGGATTGACAACGGGACCGTCCGGCCGGTCGTCTGCCGTGAAGCCGGAGGCCCCCGGCAGAAGCATCGGACGACCGTTCCTGTCCTCGATGACAAGGTCGCGCAGGGCCCGCGCCCGCGCCCGGGCCGCATCGGTCAGGGTTGCGTCGGCCCAGTGACGCCCGGCCTCGGCAAGGGCCCAGGCGATCAGGAGGTCGCCGTCGCTGGCGTTGTTGCGGTCCGTCACGGCCGGACTTGCGCCGGGCTCCCAGCGCCATGCGGCAAGCCCGTCATCCCGCACGTCGAGATTGGCCTGTGTCCACGACCAGATCCGGTCGAACACCGGCCGGTCATCGGCGGCGACAGCCAGGAGCATGCCGTAGCCCTGGCCTTCGGAATGACTGATGCCGCCGTTGGCCGTGTCGATGACCCGCCCCTCGGGCGACACGAAGCGGCGGGTGTAGTCCGCCCACAGCTCCGGTGCCGCGAGGCTGCCGGGCAGCGGTCTCGGCAGCACCTTCACGCTGGCCGCCGAGGTCGGCGCCAGGGTCGCAGCCACGGTTGATGCAGGGGGCGCCCCTTCGCCCGCTCCCTGCGGCGCCACGGGGAGAGGTCCGCCGGCCGGATGGGCCATGGAAGCGCCCACAAGCAGCGGCTGGCGTCCCTCGGGCGCGGACGGGGTGAAGTCGGTCACTGCAATCCACCCTGCCAGAGCCGTTCCGAACACGACCACGCCTGCAAACCGGATGATCCCGCGCCGCATCAGGAGCGCACCTGTCCGCCCGGGCGCAGCGCCCGGCCCGTGGCCAGAGCCAGGCAGAGCGCTGCTGCCAGCAGCAGCCCTGCATAGGCAAGCGGATTGCCGGACAGCCAGCCCGCGGCAACCAGTCGCCAGTTTGCCGCCGACTCCGGCGCGGTCACGACATGGAAGTCCGGCGCGCCCGCATCCGTCGTCACCAGTCCGGTCTGCATGTCGTACCGCGCCTCGTGCCCGGCGAGCTGACGCCACATCCCGGGGGCCACGATGTCCTCGACGGCAATCGACAGTGCCGCCGGGCTTGGTGCGGTGACGACCGTCCAGAAGCCTCCGGTCTCGGCCATCGGTCGCCCCTGGGCAATGACCAGCGTCGTGCCCGGCGTCAGCGGCTGGCGCGGACTGTCGGGCCGCACGAATAGCCCCGTGACCGCCGTCTCGACGCGGGAGAGGGTGCTGCGCAGCAGGTCGCGGTCCTCATGCGCCTGCAGCCAGCGCTGCATCACCTCGTCGCTGGATCCCGGCGTGGCGGTCAGGGATCGCTCCGGCTGCGCGGCGGCTGCCTCCTGCGGCGTGCGGATGGAGCCCGTCATCACCGGATCGGACCGGCTGATCGACTGCAGCGAGACGACACGCCGCTGCAGCGGGTTGGAGGCATTGACCATCTGCGGCGTGCTGCCGTCGAGGGTCGGCGCGCTCCAGGCCGCGCGCAGGCGTCCGGCATCCAGTCCGGCCGCCGCCAGGGCTGCCGGCGACAGGTCACCGAAAGCGCCGACCAGCACCGCGGCAGGTTCATCCGGCTGCGGGCGTCCCACCCGGATCGAGACGCTGCCCTGTCCGTCCATGTCCATCCCGAGCCGGACGGCAAGCGTGGCCGCCGCCGACAGCATGTCGGGCGTGGCGAAGGGCACGTAGACCGGCACGTCGCCGCCGGCCTTGCGCGCGAGCCCGCCCGTCAGGCTGGCGTTGAGCGAGGGCAGGCCGAGCAGGCGCGGATAGGCCGGAATGTCCAGCCGCGTCTCGTCAACCAGCAGAAAGCGCGGCGGCTCGTGCAGGGCTGCGAGCGTGTCGCACTGCCGGTCGGCGGCGGTCTCGGTCTGGGTCGTGATCTCGACGCTGTTGAGCCCCGGTCGGAACGCCTTCAGCGACAGGCGCAGGACCTTGTCGGCGAAGACGTCGCCGGCCGGATCCGACAGCGGCAGGCCGGCGGCCACCTCGCCGTTGACACGCACGACGATCTGGCTGGAGGGATCCAGCCCTGCGGCATAGCCGCCTGCCAGCGACAGGTTGATCGTGCCGGTCTCGGCCGGGAAGAAGTCGTCGGGGAGCCGCAGGTCGAACCGCGTGCGCTGCAGGCGGCCGTTGAACTCGCTGGTCCGGGCGCCGAGATCGGCAAGGGTCAGCGTCGTGCCCGGCTCCACGGGGCGCGGCAGCAGGCGGTCCAGCGCGGCCGCGCCGTCCGCAGACCCGCTGCGCGCTGCCAGCGACAGGTCGCCCGACCCGATGCGGGCCGCGAGGGCATCCAGGCCGTCCTGGTCCTGCTCGGCCACGACCAGCGTCACGCCGCCCTCGCCCTCGACCAGGGTCAGGTTGCCGGGTTGCGGCAGGGCCGGGCTGCCGAGCGCACGCAGCTCGGTCGGGGTGCCGAGGATCAGCGTCAGGCCGGGGGCCGGTCTGGCACTGCCGCTCACCTCGACGATCGGATGCGAAATGCCGGTTTCCCGGGCGATGCGCGTCAGAACGCCGACGGCGCGCGTCAGGGCGAGCGTGTCGGTCAGGTCCCCCTGCACGATGCGCAGGCGCTGGGCCCCGCGGCTGTCGGGGGCGAGCGCTGCCAGATCCGGCAAGGTCTCGAGGCCGAGTGAAGCGTCGGCAAAGCGCAGGCCGGTGCGGGCCGGGTCGATGTCGCTCCACAGCTCGTAGGTGGAGGGTGTGTCGCAGGCCACCCGGTGACGCTGGCTGACCGTCAGCCGCAGCGCATTGAGACCGGGTTGCAGCGCACCGGGAGGCAGATCGAACCGCAGGAGCTGCGGCTGGCCGAAGGCCTTGATCGGCTGTTCGCCGAGGGTCTGGCCATTGACGGCAAGGCGCAGCGTCGAGCCCTCCGGCATCACGGACACGGCCGAGGTCAGCACCAGCTCGAAGACCCCCGGCTGCGCAGCCTGGGTGCGGGTCAGATAGACGGGCCACTCGCGGTGATCGCTTTCGCCGGACAGCCGCAGTCCGCCGGCAAGCGCGGGCAGGGGGCGGAAGGTGCGGTCGGGCGCGGGCTCGCTCGCCACCGGCTCGGACGCGACGACCGGGGCGGCGGCGGGAAGGACCACGCCGGCGAGGAGCATGGCGGCAAGGGCCGTGCTGCGCAGCAGCCAGACGCCGGCCTGGGATGTGGTCGGGCGGACGGGAGAGGTCATCGCTCAGCCCTCCGCCGTCTTGAACGGAGCCACCGTGCCGCCGGTTTCCGGCGCCCGTGGCGGCACGACCGGCTGGTCGGAGGCATCCGGTTTCGGCTGGCTGAGCGCCAGCCAGCCGAACTGCAGGCCACGCACCATCTGGCCGAGCGACATGCGCAGGAACATCAGCGTGCCCCTGAGCAGGCCCTTGCCGGCGCGGCGCAGGTTCCAGAAGTCCGACAGGGGCTTGCCCTGGCCGTACATGAGCTCGGCAATCACCGTGTAATGCTGCGGCGTCGGTTTCAGATACTGCAGGCCGATGGCCATGCTGTCGGGCTCGCTGATCGTGCGCCGGACGATGACCGGAATGCCGCCGGTTTCCGTCTTGCCGTCGAGCGTCGCGACATGCAGCCAGCCGACCGGAAGGCCCTCCCCGCCGGGCAGGTCGACCCCCGGCGTCAGCAGCTTGACGCGCGCGCCGGTGGTCGAGGCGTCCTGGATCTGCACCGGCAGGCTGCCGCCATGCAGGTCGAGACGGCCGCAGCGGTTGACCGCAAGGCGCTGGTTGCGCCGCCGTTCCGAGCGTTCCGAAACGACACCGAGCGAAACGGCCGCGAGCGCGAGGTTCAGCGCATTCCAGATGCAGACGACGACCAGGAGGTCATTGTCGAGCGTCTGGGTCGCATAGCGCCAGCCGGCATAGCCCATGGCAACCACGAGCACGGCAAAGCTGACGAAGTAGGGCGTTGCCAGCGACGACAGGAAGTCGCGGTTCGTGGTCACGCCCTTTTCCGTCACGTTGAAGCTCGGCTTGCGCGGATTGAGCAGGACCGACAGCATGGCGGGCGCGAGATAGAAGGACTGGATGTATTCGTAGAGCTCGGACACCCAGGGCCAGCGCACCCGTCCATAAAGATAGTTCTGCAGGATCATGTTCGCGATCAGGTAGGTCACCGCGAAGGCGACGAATTCCTGGCTGTTGGCGATGAAGATCTTCAGGTCGAAGAAGATGAACAGCAGCGGCGCCACGAGGAACGTGAGTCGCGGGAACGGGAAGGCCCAGAACAGCGCCGACGACAGGTAGCAGAGCCGCTGCGGCAGGGAGAGACCGCGCTTGAGCAGGGGATTCTTGAGCAGCAGGATCTGCATCATGCCCCGGCACCAGCGCGAGCGCTGGCCGATGAAGGAGGCGAAGGTTTCCGGCTGCAGTCCGGCGATCATGGGACGGTCGACATAGCGGCTGTTCCAGCCGCGCGCGTGCAGCTCCAGCGCCGTCTCGCAGTCCTCGGTGATCGAGACGCCGGAGAAGCCTCCCGCCTCCACCAGGGCCGCCCGGCGCAGGACCGCGGCCGAGCCGCAGAAGAAGGCCGCATTCCACCGGTCAAGACCACGCTGGATGACCGAGTAGAACATCTCGTTTTCCGAGGGCATCCTGAGCCAGGTCGACAGGTTCTTTTCCACCGGATCCGGGTTCAGGAAGAAATGCGGCGTCTGCACGAGGAACAGGCGGGCATCATCACGGAAATGGCCAACGGTCTCGCGCAGGAACTCGCGCACCGGCGCATGGTCGGCGTCGAACACGACGACCAGTTCGCCGGTGGAATGGGCAAGGCCGTTGTTCAGGTTGCCGGCCTTGGCGTGCTCGTTGCGCGCCCTGGTCAGGTAGGTCGCACCGAGGTCGCTGCACAGGCTCATCAGCTCCGCCCGCCGGCGCCGTGCGGCGGCCGCGAGCGAGACATTCTCCTGCGCGCATTTCTGGTCGGTGCCGCCGTCATCGAGAAGATAGACGCGCAGCCGGTCGGCCGGATAGTCGAGGGCTCTGGCCGCCGCGAGCGTTGCCGAGAGCAGGTGGACATCCTCGTTGTAGGTCGGAATGAAGACGTCGACGGTTGGCAGCTCGTCATCGGCAAGCCGCCGCGCCGGCTTGCGCTCGAGCGGGCTGGCCACCACGAAAAGGCTGATGAACAGCATGCCGATGCAGAACAGTTCGGCGGCAAACAGGATCATGCCCGGAATGAAATCCGCCATGTCGCTGGTCGAGGGCAGCGTGCTCGTCGCACGCCAGTACAGGTAGCGCAGGACCAGCAGCGTGCCGATCGCCATCATGACCAGCCGCTGGTGGGGGCCGGGCCAGAATCGCCACACGAGCAGCAGCGCACCGATGAGCACGATGCCCAGCACCAGCTGGGACTGGGTGCCGATCGGCAGCGTGACCAGGAAACCGACGAGGCAGGCCGTGACGAACCAGGGAAGAAGACGACTGAACGAGGTCATGATGCGCACTTTCGCGATGGCGCCCGGAGTGCTCCGAGCGTTAACGCAGACTTGCCCGAAAATGTAAAAATCGACCCAATAAACGAAGTTAATGCAACATTAAAACCTGAGTTTTTGTAGGAAAAATCGACCCAGGCAAAAAATTCATCAGAAATATATTGAAAAGAAGCCTGTGTTTTTTGAGTCTTTCCAAGAAAGACATGGTTTATCGACTGTTAAAGACAACGGCATGCGGCACTGCAAAAAGGTTAAGATTGCCGTATGGTGAGTTTTTGACGGCCCTGCAAATAATGCTTAGGTGACGAAACCGGTGTCGACGTGCGGCATGTTCCCGGATCGCGCATGAGACCTGACCAGGGATTGTCCGTCGCCGCCCGCCGTCTCGACCAATGTTGAAAGTGACAGGGTCGGGTTGCAGCGACACCGGGGGTATGTCGGCAGGCCGCGCCGTGCCGGCGGTCGGGTCCGTGCCCGCAAGCCCGATGGCGTCGGTCGCTGCGGAGTGGTACCGATGGCGCGTGCGGGCGCACCCGGGTGACACGCCCGCCCGAAGCTTGCGCGCGAAGCGTGGAAGGAGTTGGCGATGGCGAACGGAGCGGAACAGGGGCGAACCGGCATCCGCCTGGTAACCGCAGCGGACCGGGCGGCGTTGCTGGATTTCCTGAAGGCCCACTGGTCGGCGCAGCATGTCTTCGTGCGTGCTCCGGACCTGTTCGACTGGCAATACGCCGGCGAGGCGGATGGCTTGAACATGATCCTCGCGCAGAACGGGACCGCGATCCACGCCGTGCTCGGCTTCATTCCGATGGGGCGCTTTGATCCCGACCTCGGCCAGGCCGATGTCATGCTGTCCGTCTGGAAAGCGCAACCCGAGGCCCCTCCGGGGATCGGCCTCTTCCTGCTCAAGACCCTCGCAACGAAGCTGAAGTCCCGCCTCATGGGCGCCATCGGGATCACCGAGGAGGTGAAGCCGCTCTATCGTGCGCTGGGCTTCTCGCTTGGCGATCTGCACCAGGCCGCCCTCTTCAATCCGGATGCGCCGCAGCAGCGCATTGCCGCGGGCGTGCCGGCGGCAGCCTTTGCCGGGTCTCCGGGGTCAGCCGGACACTGGAGCCTGCGCCGCTGCACGGCATCCGAGGTCGTGGCCCTCGCGCCGGTGCTCGACCGGCTCGGCCGCAGTGGCCTGCCGCAGAAATCGGCCGCCTACGTGACCGCCCGTTTCCTGCAGCATCCCTGGTACGACTATCATTGCGGTCTCGTCTGCCGCGACGGTGAACCCGACGCGCTCTGCGTCTGGCGCGAGGTGAGGGCCGAAGGCGCGTCCATCCTGCGCATCGTCGACATCATCGGGGACACCGGCTGGCTTGCAGCCGGCAAGGCCCTGCTACAGCCGCTCCTGCGGGAGACGGGGGCCGACTACATCGACCTGATGCAGCTCGGGACGCCGGCAGAGGTGCTGTCGGCCGGCGGCTGGCTGTCGCCCGACACATGCCCGGGGCTCGTGCTGCCGAACTATTTCGCGCCGTTCGAGCGGCGGACGATCACGATCAGCTGCGCCTGGAAGCTCCGCGAGCCCACCGACCTGCCCCTGCGCCTCTATCGGGCGGATTCGGATCAGGACAGGCCGAACGAGGTGCCGCTGCCCCGCCGGCAGGGCTAGCCCCGAGGGGGCCGGCGGCCGTCCTCCGTCCGGGTGGATGCGGTCGCCCGGGGCCTGACCCGGCGCGGCCTACCGGATCACGATCTTGCGTGTCATGTGCTCGAAGAGGTCGATGCCGTCCCAGGTCGGGTCGAACTGCAAGGCTTGCCCCGTCGGCACGATCCGGTAGCCGCCGCGTCCGCTGATGCTGCGGGCAAGGGCGGCGACCTCGGCAGCCGACAACCCGAATTGCGTCAGCGTCTGCACCTTGCGGCTGACGAGTGCGGCCACATCCTCGACCCCGGAGGCGACCCAGTCGCACAGGAAGCCGCCACCGTGACGACGCTCAAGAACGGCTGCCGCGTCGAGCGCACGGCAGATGTCGAGCGCGTTCGACCGGTGCCGGTAGCTCTCGACGAGGCCTTCGGCGAGCAGATCGTTGGCGAGCCCGCGCTTGCCGAGGGCAACACCCGTGTCGACCGTGTAGCCGCGCTTCCGGATGACACCGTCGAGACGTCCGTAGAGATCCTCGGCAAGCGAGCCGGGATCCCCCAGCCAGACCAGCAGCCGTGGCGAGCCGCAGCCCATCTGGTTGAACCAGTAGATGTCGTTGTAGAGGTCGTGCGCCAGGGCATCGCGCGTCGCGTCGGTCGCCGCGCGATAGGGCCCGGATGCAACGATGGCGAGGGAGGTCCGGTCCGGAAACCCGATCGACAGGCCGTCCGGCCGGATCGGCACCCGCGATGCGGTTTCGACCTTCAGGTCGCCGCCCCAGACCAGCCGGAGATCGACCCCGCGGGCCAGGGCCAGATCGGTGCTCCCGCCATGGTCATAGTGACAGAACAGCTGCCGGTCGCTCTGGCCGTGGTCGGCCACGATGCGGCTGACGGCGGCGACGAGCCATTGCGTGTCCGGCGCGAGCGATGTGCCCAGCCGCACGACGTTGGCATTGCCCGCCAGAACCGACATGGCCCAGGAATAGACGAAGATCGTGTCGACATTCGCGGGCGGCAGATGCAGCGCCACGCCGCGCGGCACACGCAGGACCCCCGTCTCGCCCGCGGGCGCCAGCCGGTCGACGAGCCGCGTCAGCGCAGCCGGCCTCAGCCAGTAGGCCAGGGCGACATACTGGGGCAGGCGGCGACTGCCCGGATCGGACAGGATCTGCCGCGACAGGTCGCCCAGCATCGCCGTCAGCTCCTGCGCCCCCGGCGGCTGCCCGGCATAGGTCATCGCCGCGACCCGGTCGAGCAGGGCGGCATCCGAGATCGTCTGGCGGGTGGGGGACCAGATCTCGGCCATCAGGCAGCACTCGCAATCACGTCGCTGCAGCCGCGCAGGTCCGCGCGTGCAACCCGGCCGAGGATGCGGATCCCCTTGCCCATCCAGCCCCCGTGGCCGGCATCGACGGCCTCCACGACGCCGAGATCCTCGGTCAGGAGGCTGTGTCCGGGATAGGACCGGGGCAGCAGGGACAGCACCTGAACCACGCCGGGCCGCCCGAGCGGTGCAGGCTCCCATGTTTCGGGGTCGCGGATGATGACATCGCTGAAGTTGGGCGGATAGAGCAGCCCGTCCGGGCCCTCGAGACAGATCGAGCCGAGTTGCTCGACCATGCCGTAGAAATTGTGGATCCGCGTCAGATTGAAGGCCTCCGCCAGGGCCTTGCGGAAGGTGCCCTGGTCGACGGACCGCTCGGTCATCTTCTTCCAGCCGCCGGAATGCAGGAGGATGCCATTGGACAGGTCCAGGCCGGCGGCCCTGAACTGTTCGTAGAAGCTGAGCCAGACCATGAAGGTGAAGCCGAACAGGAAGAACGGGCCGCCGCCATGCGCCTCGAGGAAGCCGCGCACCGCGGCCAGATCCGGCCTGAGCTGCGGATCGAGCGCGAAGGCATGGTTGCGGCCATAGCGCATCAGGCCCAGAACCCCGGCCCCGCGCGCGCTCATCATGGTCGGGTCCTTGAAGACCGCGTCGGTGTCGATGACGAGCATTGGAAGCCGCTGCCGTCCAAGGACATGCATCAGGCAACCCGACAGCGCCCGCTGCTGCAGCGTGGAGGTTTCCGCATCGAGGCGGATGCGGCTGACGCTTTGCCCCGTCGTGCCGGAGGAGGTCAGGGTGATGCGGATCTCGCTGTCCGGCACGGATTGCAGTGTCTGGGTCTTGAACAGGGAAACCGGCAGATAGGGAACGTCGGCCAGCGAGCTTGCCGGGGCGGCCCCGTTCCAGGCTCCGTCAAGGATGCGGGCGAAGGCCTTGCAGTGGAGATGGTGATGCTGCGTCAGGGCATTGAGCCCGTCCAGCAGCAAGGCCTCCCGCTGCGGCTGGGGCAGGGCATACGGGGCGGCGGCGAGGGCCTGCGCCAGCGCATCGCTCATCGGGGCGTCTCCAAGTGGGCATAGTCGATCTTGCCCCGGTCCGTTCTGGGAATGTCCGCCACGATCCTGAACCGGTAGCTCGTGAGCGGCAATGTGAAACGCTGCTGCAGGCGGGCCAGGATCGCCCGGGTCAGCTCGCCATCCTGGTCCGTGTCGCCGCGCGTGGCCACATGAATGGTGAGGCTGTCGCCGGTCTGGGTCACGGCCGCCACGCCCGTTTCGTTGGCGAGAGCCTCCACTTCGTCGAGGTTGACCCGCAGGCCGTAGATCTTGGCGACCCGCTTGACCCGCCCGGTCAGCACGAGGCGTCCGGCCTTGTCGAGATACCCGACATCCCCCGTGTGCAGGCGGCCCTGCAACACGTCCCCGCGGCCAAGATCCGCGCGGGTTTCGGCATAGCCCAGCATGACGTTGGGGCCGACGAAAACCACCTCGCCCTGTCCCGCCGCATCCGGATCAAGGATCTCGATGCGACAGCCGGGCAAGGGGCGTCCGACCGACGCCGGCGCCTCCGGAAACTCGTCATGTGGCAGCGTGGTCATGCGCGGGCTGGCCTCGGTCTGCCCGTAGAGAACGAAGAACCTGCCGCCCGACGCCGCCATATGGGCATGCACCCGGGCGCGGAGCGCGGTGTCGAGCGCGCCACCCGCCTGGGTCATGCTGCGCAGTCGGGACAGGCCGAGGCGGGCCAGGCCTAGCCGCAGCATGACCTGATAATGGAAGGGGACACCCGGCATGTGGGTCACGCCGGCGTCCCGCAGGGCCGGCCAGAAACCGGCTTCCATCAGCCCCGCCTCCGTCAGCCGGATGCCGGCGCCACGCACCAGATGGCTCGTCAGCACTGACAGGCCGTAGGAGTAATGCAGCGGGAGGTATCCGGCCGCGACATCATCGCATCGGATGTCCAGCACCTCGGCGATGCCAAGGGCATTGGCCGTCAGTGCGGCAAGCGACAGGCGGACCAGCTTGGGGCTGCCGGTGGACCCGGAGGTCGACAGCAGCAGCGCCAGGTCCGGATGCAGCGGGCCCTCGCCGCCCGGGTGGTCGAGCTGGCCGGCGCTGCGACCGATGATCCAGGTCGGCTGGTAGAGGGCTTCAAGATCTGCCCGGGTCTCCTCCGGCAGGCGGGGGTCCAGCAGCGCGACCGCATGGCCGGCCGCCAGCGCGCCAAGCAGGGCCGCAACGCTTGCGATGTCGTTGCGGGCGTAGAGCAGGACGAGGCCGCGCGGTCCCGGCATCCGGGCCGCCCACCCCCGTGCTTCAGCCGTCAGGCCGCCGTAACTCAGCCACTGCCCGCCGGCGTCGTCCAGCAGCGCCGGACGGTCGGAGGCAATGCCGGCAAGGAACGGAAGCTCCGTCATGAGGTCAGCGCCATCCCCCCGTCAACGCCGAGGACCTGCCCGGTGATGTAGCGCGACAGGTCGGACACGAGAAAGAGCACCGCATTGGCCACGTCCTGCGGGTCGCCGATGCGCCCCATCCGGATCGACGCGGCCCGCGCCTCCAGCTTCTCCGGCGGAACATGGGCGACAAGGCCCGTGTCAATGAGCCCCGGTGCGACCGCGTTCACCCGGATGCCCTTCGGCGCGAGTTCCTTGGCGGCCGACAGGGTGGCGCCGATGACCCCGGCCTTCGAGGCGCCGTAGGCCATGTGTCCGCTCATGCCGACCTGACCGATGATCGAGGTCATGTTGACAATGGAGCCGCCGCCGCTGCGGGCCATCAGCCGCGAGGCGGCCTGGGTTCCGTGCAGCGTCCCGGCCAGGTTGACGGCCAGCGTCCGCTCGATGTCGGCGGTCGGCGTCATGCCGATGAGACCGTCCAGAAGGATGCCGGCATTGTTGACCCAGACATCCAGCCGCCGGTGCTGCCCGAAGGCCTGGCGGGCCAGATCGGCCGAGGTGGCGGGATCCGAAACATCACCGGAAACGGTGTCGATCCTGACGCCATGCCGCGCCGTCAGTGTCTGCGCCAGCTCCGCGAGGGTTTCACCGCTGGCCCCCGCATTCAGGACGAGATCCATTCCATGCCGGGCCAGCGTGTCCGTGATGGCCGCGCCGATGCCCCGGGACGCTCCGGTGACGACCCCGACGCGGCCGGTCAGATCGAGCGGATCAGCCATAGCGTGCCATGATCTCCACGGTCTTGTCGAAATCGCTCATGTTCAGGATGTCATCCATCTCGAGCATGCAGTCGAACTGCTCTTCCAGCGCCGCCACCAGCGCCATGTGCGCCACCGAATCCCAGCCTGGAAAGTCGTTGTAGACCAGGGTGGCCGTCGGCACGTCGTCGGGAACGCCCAGCACGGTCCCGAATGCTGCCAGCACCTTTTCCGACACGGTCTTCATCGACGGACCCTTCCTGATCTTCCGCACTCCGGCGAGGGCACCCGGCCTCGCCTCGCTATATGCCTGCCTGCTCGCCTTGCCCCGGCACCGCGACCCGTCCGTCCGTTACAGGACCGAATCGCCGGACCCTCGGGCAGGGGCTTCTGGCACTATCGGCGGAAATCGCGCGTCCGTCACGGGCGGTGTCACCAGGAAGGGCCGGAGCCGCGGGACGGGATGTCCGGCTGCGGGTCCGTCATTGCGGCAGGTCGTTGGTGTCCAGCCGCGGCAGCAGCAGAGGGTCGCGGGTGGCCAGATCGGCAAGTGCCGGCTCGACGGTGAAGCCGAGGCTGCAGCCGCGCGCCCGCAGCACATCCAGCAGCCCCTCGTTCCAGCCGCCATAGGGATAGGCGATGAGCCAGTGGTCCTCGACCGGTGCGCCGATCCGTTTCAGGAAGGCAAGGCTCGCGTCGATTTCCTGCTCCTGCCGGTCGCGCGGAACCTGGTTCAGCCAGCAATGGCTTGCCCCATGCGCACCGAAGGCCATGCCGCAGTCGCGCATCAGCCGCGCCTGCGCCTCGCTCATGTAGAGCTCGGCCGCAAAGGTGGCCTCGTCGGCACTGACGAACCGCGCGAACAGCTGTCCCGCGATCCGGTTGCGCAAGGTCTCCGGCAGGGCCGTCTGCAGCATCCGCTTGATGTAGATTGTCCAGGCATCGTCGAAACGGCTCGGATGGGCCCAGGTCGCGCGGTAGGTGTCGAGCGGCTCCAGATCGAAGTCGCCGCGTGCATCCTCGACCGCAGCTTCCACCAGACCAACCAGCTCGTCCACCCGTCCGGGTGCTGCCGCCAGCACGAAATGCACGCGGTTCACGTCGAGCAGGCGGCCGTGACAGACCGGATCGACCGGGGCGAAGAACACGCCCTGCAGACCGCGCGCATGGAGCTCGGGGAACACCAGCGCATAATGTTCGGCATAGGCGTCGTCGAAGGTGAGCAGGGCTGCGGTGGCGGGCAAGGGGCGCTCGCCACGCCGGGCGGCCAGCACGTCGGCGACGGTCACCACCGTGTAATGCGCCTGCAAGTGGTCCAGCTGACGGCGGAAGCCGGCAAGATCCAGCCCGCGGATGCCGGGATGGCGCGTCCGGGAGAAGTCCCGGACATAGTGATACATGACCACCGTCAGCATGACTGGTTCCCGGTTGCCCCGGCGTGCCGGGGGCTGCGACCTCACCCGTTGCAAGGCTAACAGCCCGGCATCGGCCACGGCAAGCACGGCCGCGCCGGGCAGCCGACGCGGGAGATCCGCATCACGGCACCTCCGCCATGGCCCAGAGCCCGACCGTCAGGCTCTCCTGCCGGCCCCGGATGGGCACGGTTTCCTCACGTGGTGGCGCAAGCGGACGAGGAAGGTGCGGCGTTGCCGCCCGCAGGACCTCGCATGACACGGTGATTGCAGACCCGAATCCCTTGCCGACCTCCATCAGCCGGCTCGCGACATTGACGCAGTCGCCGGTTACCGTGATCTGCTCCTGGTTGTCATGCCCCAGCCGCGACAGGATCACGGGCCCGCGATGCAGTCCGATGCGCACGCTGTTGGTCTCCTCCGACAGGCCGCTCTGCGCCACCCAGTCGGCCACCCCCCGGGTCAATGCGAAGGCGCAGCGGCAGGCGTTGGCCGCATCCTCGGCGCGCGGGTCGGGAATGCCGAAGCCGATCATCGCCCCGTCGCCCATGAAATTCAGGACCACGCCGCCGTGCTGCCCGGAGAGATCCACGACCAGCGTGTGGAAGGTCTTGAGCACGGCCCGGGTGCGCGCCGGTCCAAGCCGTTCGCTGAGGCCCGTGTAGCCGGCGAGGTCGATGAAGAGGATCGCCGCCTCCCGCTCGACCGGCTCGGCCAGAAACGCCGGATCCTCCGCGATCCGCCGGGCCAGCGCCGGGGCCTGCAGCCGTCCCAGCGCCTCGCCGGCCGCCGTCAGCCTGCGCATCCGGTGCCGGTCCAGGATCTGCCGGGCAAGGGCGACTGCTGCCACCGGCGGCAGGCTGGCCACAACCGGCAAGGCAGCGGCCAGCCAGAGGCCTGCCCCGTAGGCGAGGACCACCACCGCAAGCCAGGCGGCCACAAGGACCAGCGAGATCACCGAGGCAACGGCCGGCGGGCAGAGTGCGAACGCAGCCACGCCGGCAAGCCCAAGCCCCACGGCTGCTGCCGCATCGACCATGCGGACCGTCTGGTCGCGGCGCAGGACGGAACCATCCAGCAGGTTGGCAACGCCGGTCGCAAGAACCTCCACGCCCGGCAGGACCTGGTCGAAGGGTGTACTGAAGCGGTCGCCCACGGCTGTGGCGGTGACCCCGAGCAGGACAAGCTTGCCCCTGACGGCGCCGTCGTCCGTGTCCGGCGGCCGCGCTGCGCTCGCGCTCGCCGGCATGCCCTCTGAGCGGAGGAAGGACGCGGCGCTGACGGTGCGGATCGTCCCGCCGGGCCCGTAGTAGCGAAGCGGCAGATGCCAGCCGAGGTCGAGCGGCTGCAGCGTCGCACCGATCCTCAGTCCCTCCGGCGTGATGGCCGGATCCTCGCCGCGCGCCAGTCCCGTGCCGCGCAAAACCAGCGACGGCGCCGGCCCCGCGCCCGTGAGAAAGACCAGGGGAACATGACGGGGCGTGCCGCCGGCATCCGTGGCGACATTGACGAGCCCCACCGATGCCGACTGCCCCAGCAGCGGCAGGGGACGCAGCTCGCCGACGGTCCGGGGCACGCCGACGACGGCGGGCCGGTCGGTGGCAAACCGTCCTGCCGCGGCAATCACCGCCGGCATGGCCGCAAGCGACCTGGCCAGACGGGCGTCCGCTTCGGCGGTGGTCGCATCCACCAGCAGCATGTCGACGGCAACTGCCGCAGCGCCGGCAGACCGGAGGCCGTCGATCACGTCGGCCAGCTGGCTGCGGTCGAGCGGATAGCGACCGGCCGCGGCGACCGTCGCATCGTCGATGGCCACGATCATCACGTCGTCCGGCGCCGGGCGAGGCCCATGGGCCAGCACCCGCAGGTCCAGCAGCCCCGCCTCCGCCCTGTCCAGAAGACTGGCCGCACCAGACCGGTGGCCAGCCCCGAGCCACACCGCCCAGGCCCCGCCGGCCAGCAGCGCCGCGAGCGCCAGCCACGGCGGGAGTTGCAGTCTCATCGGCCGAAGCGGGCCATCAGCCGGTCGACCTTCTCCTGCGGCCAGCGCTTGACCTCGAGCGCGGCGCCGGGGGTCACCTCGACCCCCTCGCCGGGCCCGAGCGTGACCGCTGCGGCGCTGCCGGCGGCCGCTGCCACCGTCACGGCACCACGTTCGACGAAGACCGCCGTCTTCGTGGCCTCGACATCGACGGCATAGACCGTGCCGCGCACCGAGGCGATGGCATGGGGCGTCAGGATCTGGAACGGACCGCTGCCCGACGGCAACTCCACCAGCACCGCATCCTCCGTGAGCCGGAGCGTGTCGGGACGCGGGGTGCCCCCGGTTGTCCCGCCCGAGAGGACCGCCGCAGCCTCCGCCTCGATGACAAGGCCGTTGGCGCAGGTGAAGACCACGCGGGCGGGATCCGTCCGCTCCGACCGGGTGCAGCCGTCAAGGGTCTGCGCCGGCACGGGTGTTGCGGCAAGCCCGCACAGCACCAGGACACCGACCGCCAGCAGACCGGACCCATGTGAACACCGCACCGGCATGTTGCCCCCTCTCGTGCCTCTGGCGGCTCCGGGAGCCGTGCCATCCATCCTGCAGTTGTGCCTGCGACCCTATGCCGGATTTCGAGGCTCGTCGAGCCTGCTCCGCCCCGCAAGCCGCCCCGGAGCCCCGGCTGCGGGCCTTGCGCCGGATGCCGCGTGCTCCGCCGGTCGGGCCTTGCTAAGGTCACGGCGCCATCCGGCCGCCGGCGGCTGGCGGCACACCCGGGCAGGAGCCTTGCGCATGAGCGACGCCGACACGTTGAAGAAACAGAAACTGCTCGACCAGAGCTTCATCTTCCAGGCGCTCGACGAAGCCAGCCGGCGGGACCTGGCCCAGGCTGCCCACACGCGGCGCCATGCCTCGGGCGAGGTGATCTTCACCATGGGCGCGCCCGGTCACAGCCTGATGGCGATTGCCGAAGGGCACGTGCGCATCAGCATGCTGTCCCCCACGGCCCGCGAGGTGACGCTTGCCGATCTCGGCCCGGGCGAGGTCTTCGGCGAGATCGCCCTGCTCGATGGCCGGGAACGCTCCGCCGACGCCCGCGCGCTGACCAACTGCACTCTGGTGGTGCTCGAACGGTCCGCCCTGTTCGAGCTGCTGCAGCGCAGCCCGAAGCTCTCCATCCGGCTGATCGAGCTTCTGTGCGAGCGCATCCGCCGGTCGGACGAGCGCATGATGGAAATCGCCTTCCTCGACCTGCCGCCGCGCCTGGCGCGGATGGTCCTGCGGGTCACGGTGGCCGCCCCCGGGTCCGAGGCCCGTCCGCTCCCGCGCCTGTCGCTGTCCCAGACCGAAATCGCCAACATGATCGGCAGCTCGCGCGAGAACGTGAACCGCTGCCTGCGCAAGTGGCAGAAGGCCGGGCTGATCGACCTGAAGGACGGCTGGCTCGTGATCCTCGACAGGGCCGGTCTGGCGCGCGTGGCCAGTCTGGACTGACTGCCGCCTCGCGCGCGCCGCAGGGGGCCGGGACACCTCTCGAGGCCGGGTGCCTGAAGTCCGATCCTGTCATGGACCGTTAGGTCCTTGGACCGTGTCGTGGGGCCAGAGTTGAGGGGGCCACAGTTGAGGGGGCAGAGTTGAGGGGCCAGAGTTAAGGGGCAGGCGTCGCGGGGCGCTCTCGTCGGGCTGGGCCTGGTCTGGCTTGGCCTGTGTCTCGCGTCACAGGTCCCGGGCCCGGGCCGTTGCTAGGGTCTGCTCATCGGCGCCGCGCCAGCGCGCCACCAACCCGGAGCACCCGACCATGTCCCCCTTTGTCCCCCTTGGCCCGATCAGCAACCAGATCCCGGATTTGATCCCCGGCTCCATCGTCATCGTGCACGAGGATGCCCTGCGCGACGGCTTCGAGAACCTGACCTTCAACGCCGACACCTACCGGTCTCAGCAGGCCTTCGAGGTCAACGGCCAGGTGTTCGAGTTCAGCCGTGACCTGTTCGTCAACGGTCGGGGCGGCAACGACACGATCACCACCAGCGCCGGCGATGACGTCGTCTATGGCGGCTCCGGCGCCGATATCATCACGACCGGCAAGGGCAACGACACGCTGGTCGGCGGCTCCGGCCATGACCGGCTCCTTGCCGGGGACGGCCAGGACCTGCTGGAGGGCGGATCGGGGGATGACCTGCTCGACGGGGGCGCGGGCGACGACCGCCTCTCGGCCGGCTCCGGCAACGACATCCTGAAGGCCGGCAGCGGCAATGATGCCCTGTTTGCCGGCGCTGGCAACGACACGCTCGAGGGGGGAGCCGGCACCGATTTCCTGTCCGGCGAGGCAGGTCTCGACACGCTCACCGGCGGCCAGGGCTCCGACAGCTTCGTCGTCGCCTTCGGCACCGGCCTCGACACCATCACGGACTTCACCCGGGGCCAGGACCGGCTCTATCTCGACCACAGCGTCACGTCGCAGCTGGCCCGGCAGCCGTTCTCGGTCGAGTTCGACATTGCCGGGTCGCTGGTCACGCTGCGCTCCGACATCGGGCTCTACAGCGGCGGCCGCTCCGACGGCCGGGCCGAACTGGTCTTCGACGTGACGACCGGCAAGCTCTTCCTGGACGCCGATGGCATGCAGGGCAGTGGCGCCGCCGTCGAGCTGGTCCAGCTTGTCGGGGTGACCCAGCTCACCGCCGCCGACTTCATCTACGCCTACCAGGCGGTGTGACAGGAGGTCTCGCGCAGGGTCCGCGGCAAGGCTGCAGGCATGTGGCCGGCCGATCCGTGGCCCTGACGATCCGGATGCGACCCGGGCGCGCCCGCGCCCGGGGGCCTCAGCGCCCGCCGCCGGCAGACTGTCCCCGCGCGCAACAACCCGCCCGACGCGAACGTCAGGGGCTGCAGTCCGGATGACGGAAAGGAAACTGTCCCGAACCCGTCGCGGCGATCACCAGTGGATCCGGGCGGAAATGGCGGAGAGGGTGTCCGCCGAACTGAAATCCCAATACTTCCCGACAGTCCAAAATTCAGCCCGTAATTCGGTCATTCTCAAACATCATGCGTCCAGATGTTTCCATTGTGTTCCTTTCAAATCCAGCGCATAATTTAGGGACGATTTTAGGGGCGTATAGGGAGGCGTTACATGGACGACATGCAAAAAGTCGCTGGACGGCAGAACAAGCGGACGGCCCAGCGCCGGTCCAAGGTCGTCAATCCGCTCCAGAGGGCGAAAATCCTGGGCCTCATGAGTCGTGAGGAACTGCACGCCCAAATGGCTGGGGGTGTGGAGGCGATGGTCTGGGGGCGCGTGATACCCACCTGCATCCTTATCAACGGTCGGCAAAAGACCTTCGGGGCCTTGAGGGAGGCATTCGGGGCTGAGTTGACGGAGCGTGTTGAACGAGCGTGTTGCCAAGGCTTGGGCCTAGATGCAGATGACCTAGCTGACGACAACGTTGCCGATGCGGCTGAAATCCGCGCTGCGCTTGGTTGGGATGCATAGGGAGGGCTTCGCATGAGCGATATCGATGCGCGCATCATCGAGCTTTATCACAAGCTTGGCCCAAAGCGTGCGTGGGAGGCGTTAGTGCTGTTTGAGTTTGAGCGGATGCGCCGCGCGGAACTGGCAGCAGACGCGGGCAACGATGCCTCTGACAATGCTGCTGGGGCTGCAACGGTACGTATTCCGCTTGGCTCGGGGGAACGCAGCTAATGGCCCGTGGTGCAAACCGGCTAAGCGCGCGCAAAGTGGACGCCCTGAAGGAATCGGGCATGCATGCGGATGGGGATGGGCTTTACCTGTGTGTGAAGCCCTCCGGTGCCAAGTCGTGGGTGTTCGTCTTCCAGTGGCACGGCAAGCGCAAGGAAATGGGCTTGGGCTCTGTATCCGTCGTTACGCTGGCTGAAGCACGCCAAGCCGCCAATGAGGCGCGACGTACGGTCGCCAACGGAACCAACCCGATTGACCAGCGCAAAGCTGAGCGGGCAAAGCAGGCGGAACATTCCTTCGGCTCGTTCGCTGATGAGCTGATTGACGGGCTGGAGCCGGGTTTCAAGAACGCCAAGCACATTGCCCAATGGCGCATGACGCTTCGCACCTATGCCGCGCCCTTGCGCGACAAACGCCTTGACCAGATTGAGACGCAGGACGTGCTGACGGTGCTGAAGCCGATATGGCAGCAGAAGGCAGAAACGGCCTCTAGAGTGCGTGGCAGGATTGAACGGGTGTTGGACGCTGCCAAGGCCAAAGGCTTGCGTACGGGCGAAAATCCGGCACGGTGGCGCGGTCATCTGGACAATCTCTTGCCCAAGCGCGACAGGCTGACACGTGGCCACCATGAAGCGTTGCCCTATGCAGGGCTTGCCGACTTCATGGCCAAGCTTCGCGCTGTTGATAGCCTTTCCGCCCTAGCGCTGGAATGGGCCATCCTGAGTGCCTGCAGGTCTGGCGAGGTGCTGGGGGCAACATGGTCTGAAATCGACAAGGAAGGCGCTGTTTGGGCTATCCCGGCCCAGCGCATGAAAGCCAAGCGTGAACACCGCGTGCCTCTCACAAGGCGCATGCTGGAGCTTCTGGACCGGCTGGAGCTGCTGCGCACGGAAAGCGACTATCTGTTCCCCGGCACCAAGCGTGGCAAGCCCTTGTCTGGCATGTCGATGACGATGCAGCTTCGCCGTATGGGCTTTGGGCATGTGACGGTCCACGGCTTCAGGAGCGCCTTTCGGGACTGGGCAGGCGAGGAAACAAGCTTTCCCCGAGAAGTGGCAGAAGCCGCGCTTGCCCATGTGGTGGGGGATGCGACGGAGCGGGCTTATCGCCGTGGGGATGCTCTTAAAAAGCGCCGTGAGCTGATGGAGGCGTGGGCGCAATGGTGTGAACGCTCGACGGCGGCTGACGTTGTGTCGCTTCAGGGCCGAAAGCGTGATGCCAGCTAATTCCTGTGTATTCCGCATAGTGCCGTGTCCGGTTCCGTTTACGAACGGCGAATCTCATGCAATTGTCATTCTCACCATACTTGGATAACTGCGAGAGAAGGAAAGGCCCTCCCCAATGGTGGAGGGTCTTTTGCTTTCTGGTCTGACGTGTCGTCTTGTGGAAAACTGAATCGTCCGGGTGCGTCCGCCCTTGTCTTGCTGAGGCAACCGGCTAGATTGTCAATCTGACAATACTTGGAATCGTGTGTCCAAGTACCCGTATAGAAAAAACACCTATCGCCGCTCCGCATTTCGCTGGGCGGCTTTTTTTGTGCCCGAAAGGAGGGCCAGAGGAATGAAAGACAGAGTAATGCGCCGTAAAGAGGTTGAGGAAGCTACGGGTTTGAAGCGCTCATGCCTGTATGCCGCGATAGCCGCAGGCCAGTTCCCGCGCCAAATCAGGCTGACGAACAAGTCTGTTGGCTGGCTTGAAAGCGAAATACTTGAGTGGATTCGCGCCCGGCAACGCGTCGACGTTCAGGAGGGCTGAACATGGTGGCAAACTGGGACTATCGGAAATTCGACCCGTTGCGAACGGCGGACGAGTACCACGCCAGCTTCGGGCAGGAGCAAGCGGCTTATGCGCCCTATGCGCAATCTAGGGACGCCTTGAACCAACAGTTTCAGAACCCCGGCAGCTACTTGCCGACTCTGGACCAAATCAATGCGGGCTATGCTGGTCAGGCAACAGACTGGAGCCTCCTTCCTAAGGGATACGCCCAATTCGACCAGCAGTATGGCGCAAGGCTAAACCTGCCCAGTTCGACCGTTACCGGGATGAACGCGCCTCCCCAGCCAAACGGAGCGGCTCTTAACGCAAACCTGGCCCAGCTTCATGGGAACCAGCAGCTTCAGCAGGGGAATTACAACCGCATGATGGGCGGCGGTTGGGCGGGGGGTGTTCTCCCCGACAACATGATGCAGACGTACCAGTCAGGCGGACAGTTCGGCGCTGACAGTCGCGGCATACGGCCTGCCAATCCCTTCGCCCAGTCCCCGTCTTACGGTCCTGCACAGGCGGCAAGTGCCTCCTATGGCCCTGCCGACGCGGCAAACGCTGCCTATGGAAGGCAAGGCGGGTTAGGCGGACTCGGGGGATTTGGGGCATTCGGAACAACGGAGGTATTTGACGTATGAGCCAGGCAACCAAGCGACAGCTCGAACGCGCTTTCTTCAAATATACGGCCCCCAGTGGGCGCGTTGTTTCGGCAATGGTCAAGGGGCGGGAGCTGGAGACGCTAAAGGCATTGATTGCCAGCCCGGCAGGCGTCGACGTGCTTAGCTTTCCCGGTGGCCCCGCCTATCGCCTAGCGGCCTATGTTCACAGGCTTCGCGCGCTGGGCCTGCTGATTGAAACAGAGGCGGTTCCCCATAGGGACGGCTGGCATGCCCGATATGTGCTGCAAGGCAGCGCGGAGTTTCTGGACGGGCACAATGCGAGGCTGGCAGCGCCACGCAAGGCCGGATGACGCGGTTAGCTTGGCGGGGGAACGAACAGTGAACCTCGTTTCCCCGCGTCCTCACGGTCCGCATTACTGGGTGGGTTAATGACGAAATACACAAACAAGCATGGGCGCATACAGCCGCACGCCCGCATTTTCACCGAATGGATGGACCTTCCGGCTTGGCGGGAACTGGGCTGCCCAGCGCGGGCGCTAATAGTTGAGCTTACGGCCAAATACAGGCCAAACGGCCCCGGCTCAAACGTTGTCCCGATTACCAGCAGAAGTGCAGCGGCTATGCTGGGGTGTTGCCGGGCAACGGCAAGCAAGGCCATTGACGAGCTAGAGGAGCGCGGCTGGATTGTTGCGCAGTCGGTCGGAATGCAGATGAAAGGCCCGCTTGATAAGCGCGCGCCTCGTTACGCGCTAACGACTTGCTCCCCGGACGGAAAGTCCCCGGCTGAATTGAACTTCTACCAGTACCTGCCGCATCCCTCCTAAAGCATGCCGGTTAGACGGCCCAAATATGAACCGTCAACGGCCCAGATATGAACCGTCGACGGCTCAAATATGGACCACAGACGGCTCAAATATAAGCCAAAGACGACATGAGGGGAGGGCAGTTCGGAGCGTTCAAGCCATTGAAATAAAGGAAATTTCGCCTTTTGCTATGTCCCGGCCTGAACGGCCTTACGACACCTATAGTTATAGGCTACTGGCTTGCACCCAGACGGTTGGTCAACGCGCCGATGCAGGCAAACAGGCCGTCCATGTTATCAAGCGCCCCCATCTGAACGCCTTCGCCGGTCGTTTCTCTGACGGTAAGGTCGATGCTGACGAGTATGTCGGAGCGCCCATTGCCGACATTGAAGCCGATAACCAGCGGTCTTGAGACGGTAGCGTATCCCGATTGTCTGGTGACCAATCATCGCCGCAGGCATGAACTATGACAAGGCACGTTCTGGTTTAGGGACGGATTGAGGGACTGCCCCAAACTGGGCTCAAATATGCTAGCGAAATCAATAAAGTACTGAAAAATAATGGCGGAGAGGGTGGGATTCGAACCCACGGTACGGTTGCCCGCACAACGGTTTTCGAGACCGTCCCATTCAACCACTCTGGCACCTCTCCGCGGAACCTAAGATGAATGGGTCTCAAGTGGCGCGGAACATAGACAAGGGTTTTCGGGCCCGCAAGAGGCAATTTCGGATTTTTTCCGGATAAGCATCCGGGCCTGCGCGGCCAGTGGATAACCGGTGCACATCAGTGGGTTGTCGGCATCTGCGGGGCAGCCGGGCACCGGGGCGACGACGCGGGGCCAGCCCGCGCGGCGGGGCTGGCGGACGCCAGCGGCTGCGGCTCCGGCGTCATGCGCCATCCAGCAGCCCCATCAGGCGGCCTCCATCAGACTGCTTCCATCAAACCGGCCTCCTTCGGCACCGTCCGGCCAGAGCGCAGCCGGCCCGCCGACAGCATGGGCCGTGCCCCGGCCGCCTCCGACGCAGTCCGGCGGGCTTGGTCCGGGTGCCGGTTGCCGCCAGGATCCGTCTCGTGATCCGGCTGAAAAACCTGTGCCGGCGAAGGCTGTACACGTTGACTTTTGCCCCGGGGCGGGGGTATACAGCAACCGCTCGATGGACTGGGACACGTGTGCCCAGACTTTCGGCTGTCCGAATCTCCAGCCTTTGAGGCTTCTGCCGCGTGATCGGCAGCGCCTGAAAGTTCCCGAAAACCGGTTCTCGTCACAGACGCTCAGGAAACCCTGCGGCGTCGGAGACGCGGTCGACGGCAGTGGGTTGCGGATGCGTCATCAGAACGAAAAAAAGGACGTGCGAGACATGTTCGCAGTGATCAAGACCGGCGGTAAGCAGTACACCGTCGCCCAGGACGACCTCCTCAAGGTCGAAAAGCTCGACGCCGAAGCTGGCGCCACCGTGACCTTCGACGAGGTCCTGATGGTCGGCAACGGTGAGGAAACCACCGTTGGCGCGCCCTTCGTGGCCGGCGCCACCGTGACGGCGGAAGTGGTCGATCAGGCCCGTACCCGCAAGATCATCATTTTCAAGAAGCGCCGCCGCCAGAACTCGCGCCGTCGCAACGGTCATCGCCAGGCCTACACGCTCGTGAAGGTGACTGGCATCGTGACCGGCGACGCGAAGCCGGCGAAGAAGGCGAAGAAGGCAAAGGCCGAGGAAGCTGCTGGCGAGTAATCGCCGCCACTTCGGTTCCAACTGAACAGCAGAGACGAGGAGTTTCGTCATGGCACACAAAAAAGCAGGTGGCTCGTCCCGTAACGGCCGCGATTCCGCTGGCCGCCGTCTGGGCATCAAGAAGTTCGGTGGCGAGGCTGTCGTCCCGGGCAACATCATCGCACGTCAGCGCGGCACCACCTGGCACCCGGGCACGGGCGTTGGCATGGGCAAGGACCACACCATTTTTGCAACCGTCGAGGGCAAGGTCGTGTTCCAGCCGAAATCCAACGGCCGAACCACTATTAACGTGCTGCCGGTAGCGGTGGCTGCGGAGTAACGCCGAGTGAATCATCGATCGCCGGCGTCCTAATCGACCCGGCGGTTCGTGTGAACCGGTCAAAGTTCAAGGGGAGATGGGACGCCATCTCCCCTTTTTCTTTTCACTTTGACCGGAGGAAGCCATGGTTGTCGAAAGCGAAGGATACTTAGACGAAAGCAGTCTCAGCGCGGCCGTGATGCCGCAGGAAGGTGTCCGCGTGCGGCTCGACCTGCCGCGAACGGACGATCTGGCAGACATCGTCTTTCTCGCCAACAACCGCAAGATTGCATCCCACCTGGCCACCATGCCGCATCCCTTCTCGCTGGAGGATGCCCGGCGGCTGGTCCAGCGCAGCCAGCTGGTCAGCGCCGGCCATGCCAGCTTCGCGATCCGCATGAATGCCACCGGCCGGTTCATCGGTCAGGCCACCTGGTCCGCTCTCGAGCCGGGCGGTCCGGTTCACGTCGGCTACTGGCTGGGCGAACCCTTCTGGGGCCAGGGCTTTGCCACCGAAGCGCTGCAGAGGCTGGTCGATCATGCCTTCGGCCAGGGCGAAATGCGCGAGCTGCTGGCCGACTGCCGCGTCACCAACGCCGCCTCCCGCCGGGTGCTGGTCAAGTGCGGCTTCCAGTACAGGGACCAGAGCATGGCCCGCTCGCTCGGTGCCGGCGGCAGCGTCCCTGTCGAGCGCTATGGCCTGGAACGCTCGGTCTGGCTCGCGCTCAAGCGCTGGGGGAGGGCCGCATGACCCTGCCCGTGCTGCGCTCGCGCCGTCTGGTCCTGCGTCCGCTCGGGGACGGCGATGCGGAAGCCATCGCCACGCTCGGCGGCCGCGATTTCGAGATCGCCCGCTGGATGACCAGCTTTGCCTGGCCCTATGAAGAGGGCGCGGCCGAGCAGCTTGTCGCCCGCCAGCAGGGCATCAATCCGCTGACGGACCCGGCCGTCTTCGCCATCACGCTCGGGGGCGTCTTCATCGGGCTGATCGCCATTGACCCGCCGGGCGACCTGACCGAGGCGGCCGACTGCCCGACGCTCGGCTACTGGCTCGGGCGTCCTTTCCAGGGCTTCGGCTACACCACGGAAGCGGCCCAGTGCGTGCTGGCCTGGGCCTTCGAGACGCATCGCTGCGTTGCGGTGGCCGCCCGTGTCTACGAGGACAACGCGGCGTCGCGGGCGGTCCTGCGCCGGCTTGGCTTCCTGCCGACCGCCGTCACCGAGCGGTTCGCCCGGCCGCTGAACCGCAAGGTCCGCAACATCGTGGTGCGCCTCGACCGGGCGTCCTTCGAGGACCGGAGGCTGCCGGCATGACCCTCGGCATCGCGTCCGGGCGGCTGCGGCTGCGGCCGCTGGCCGCCACCGACATCGACCGGGTCGCCCGCTTCCTGGGCGACTTCGAGGTTGCCGGCATGCTGGCGCGGGTGCCGCACCCCTATGACCGCGCAGACGGGCTGGAGAAGCTGCGCGCGGCCGAGGCGGCAGCGGCCCGCTGGCCGGACGTCGAGGAAATCGGCTTTGCGATTGACCATGACGACGGACTTGTCGGCGCGATGTCCTTCCGGGCATTGCGTGCGACACCCGTCATCGGCTATTGGCTTGGCCGCCCTTACTGGGGGCAGGGGTTGATGAGCGAGGCCGTGCGGGCCGCGCTTGGCTGGCTGTTCACGGCAACCGGTGCGGCTGCGGTGGAGGCCTCCGTCATGCAGGACAACCCGGCCTCGTCGGCGCTGCTGCGCAAACAGGGCTTTGACGTCATCGGCCCGGACGCCTGCAGCAGCCTCGCGCGCTGCGGCACGGTGCCGGCCATCCGCATGCGCCTTGAGCGCGCGGCCTTTCTGGGATCAAGTAACGCCTGACGCGCGACGCGTCAGGGGAACGGACAGACGATGAAATTTCTCGACCAGGCCAAGATCTATGTGCGCTCCGGCAATGGCGGCGCGGGTGCCGTCTCGTTCCGGCGCGAGAAGTTCATCGAGTTCGGTGGCCCGGACGGCGGCGACGGCGGCCGCGGCGGCGATGTCTGGATCGAGTGCGTCGACGGCCTCAACACGCTGATCGACTACCGCTACCAGCAGCATTTCAAGGCCGGAACCGGCATCCACGGCATGGGGCGCAACCGCACCGGCGCCAAGGGCAAGGACGTGACCTTGCGCGTGCCGGTGGGCACCGAGATCCTGGAAGAGGACAACGAGACGCTCATTGCCGACCTGACCGAGGTCGGCCAGCGCCTGCTGCTGCTGCGCGGCGGCAACGGCGGGTTCGGCAATGCCCAGTTCAAGTCCTCGACCAACCAGGCCCCCCGTCATGCCAATCCCGGCCTCGAGGGCGAGGAAAAGTGGATCTGGCTGCGCCTGAAGCTGATTGCCGATGCCGGGCTCGTCGGCCTGCCGAATGCCGGCAAGTCGACCTTCCTTGCCTCCGTCTCCTCGGCCAAGCCGAAGATCGCCGACTATCCCTTCACCACGCTGCATCCGAACCTCGGCGTGGTCGAGCTGGATGGACGCGGCTTCGTGCTGGCCGACATTCCGGGCCTGATCGAAGGCGCCCACGAAGGCGTTGGCCTGGGTGACCGGTTCCTGGGCCATGTCGAACGCACCCGCGTGCTGCTGCATCTGGTCGACGGGTCGGGTGTGGAAGACCCGGGTGAAGCCTACCGGATCGTGCGCGGCGAACTGGAAGCCTATGGCAATGGGCTTGACGAGAAGCCCGAGATCGTCGCCCTGTCCAAGGCGGACGCGCTCTCGCCGGAGCTGCGCGAGGAACGGCTGGCCTCGCTTGAGGAAGCCTGCGGTCACAAGCCGCTGATCCTCTCTTCGGCCAGCCGCGAGAACGTGGACACGGCGCTCCGGATGATCATCCGCGCCATCGACAAGGACAAGGAAGAGGCGGCCAACGAGGTTCCGGCCCGCCCCGAGGAGGAATGGCGTCCGTGAACGAGTTGCGTCAGCTTGCGGACCACAAGCGCATCGTCGTCAAGATCGGCTCTGCGCTTCTGGTCGAACAGGGAGACCTGCGCCGCGCCTGGCTTGAAGCCATCGTCGATGACATCGCGGCCCTTGTCGAACGCGGCTGCGAGGTGCTGGTGGTGTCCTCCGGCTCCATCGCGCTCGGGCGTGGCGTGCTGGGCCTGCCCCGGGGCGCCCTGAAGCTCGAGGAAAGCCAGGCTGCCGCTGCCGTCGGCCAGATCGCGCTGGCCCAGGCCTATTCGGAGTATCTCGGTCGCAAGGGGATCCGTGCCGGCCAGATCCTTCTGACCCTTGGCGACACCGAGGAACGCCGGCGCTATCTCAACGCGCGCGCCACCATCGGCACGCTGCTGCGCCTTGGCGCGGTTCCGATCATCAACGAGAACGACACCGTCGCGACCTCGGAGATCCGCTACGGCGACAATGATCGCCTCGCCGCCCGCGTCGCCACGATGATGAGCGCCGATTGCCTCGTGCTGCTGTCGGACATCGATGGTCTCTACACCGCCCCTCCCGCGACCAATCCGGACGCCGTGTTCCTGCCCGAAGTGCCGCGCATCACGCCGGAAATCGAGGCGATGGCCGGCAGTGCCGGGTCGGAGCTGTCGCGCGGCGGCATGAAGACCAAGATCGACGCGGCCAAGATCGCAACCTCCGCCGGCACGATCATGGCGATTGCCTCGGGCAAGCGCATGAACCCGCTCAAGGCCATCGACGACGGTGCCCGCTGCACCTGGTTCCTGGCTGCCTCGACACCGGCGACCGCGCGCAAGGCCTGGATCAACGGGCATCTGGAACCGCGCGGCGAGATCCGTCTCGACCAGGGCGCCGTCGACGCGCTGAAATCCGGCAAGAGCCTGCTGCCGGCCGGGGTGACCGGCGTGACCGGAAACTTCTCGCGCGGCGACGCGGTCAAGATCCTGTCGCCGGAAGGTCGCGTGCTCGGTCGCGGACTTGTTGCCTATGATGCGGCCGAGGCCCGCATGATCGCAGGCCGCAACAGCCGCGAGATCGAGGCCATCGTCGGCTATCCCGGACGGGCGGAGATGATCCACCGGGACGATCTTGCCCTCGACGATGCGCCGTTCGAGCGACCGGCCTGAGGGGCAACCGGATGGGATGGGCCACGGGCGGCCCGCGCTGGCAGGAGCCCTCGGGGCGGGCCGGTTCTGACGAAGCGGATGGGGACGCAGGGATGCTGGACAAGGCAAGGGACGGAACCGGTGTGACGCAGGCGCAGCAGGATGTGCCGGCGCTGATGGCAGACATCGGCCGGCGGGCGCGCGCGGCCGCGCGGCGTCTGGCGCTCGCCACCACCGAAACCAAGAATGCGGCCCTGCGCCAGATGGCAACGGCAATCCGCGCCGCGACGCCCGACATCCTGGCCGGCAACGCCCTCGATCTCGAGGCGATGCGCGCCGCCGGTCAGACCGACGCCTTCCTGGACCGCGGCACCCTGACCGAGGCCCGTATCGAGGCAATTGCCCGGGCGCTGGAGGAGATCGCAGCCCTGCCGGATCCGGTCGGCAGCCGGATCGCGGCCTGGGACCGCCCCAACGGACTCAGCATCGAGCGCGTGCGCACGCCTCTCGGTGTCATTGGTGTCATCTACGAGAGCCGGCCGAATGTCACGGCCGACGCCGGCGGCCTGTGCCTGAAGGCCGGCAATGCCGTCATCCTGCGCGGCGGCTCGGACACGCTGCAGTCCAACCTGGCGCTGCACCGCGCGCTGCAGCAGGGGCTGGTCGCCGCCGGCCTGCCGGTGGATGCCATCCAGCTCGTGCCGGTCGCCGACCGGGCTGCCGTCGGCGAGATGCTCGCCGGCCTTGGCGGCACCGTGGACGTGATCGTGCCGCGGGGCGGCAAGAGCCTGGTCGCCCGCGTCCAGAGCGACGCCCGGGTCCCGGTGTTTGCGCATCTCGAGGGCATCGTCCACATCTTCCTCGACCGCGCGGCTGATGCTGCAAAGGCACGGTCGGTGATCGTCAACTCCAAGCTGCGCCGGACGGGGATCTGCGGCGCCCTGGAGACATTGCTCGTTGACCGCGCCATCGCCGCGACGCTGCTGCCGGACATCCTGGCCGACCTTGCCGGGCGCGGCTGCGAGATCCGGGGGGATGCCGAGGTGCAGGCCCTGTTCCCCGCCGCCCTCCCGGCCACGGAGGAGGACTGGTCGACCGAGTATCTCGACAGGATCCTGTCGGTGCGGGTGGTGGCCGGCCTCGACGCGGCGATCGACCACATCGAGACCTATGGCTCGCATCACACCGACTGCATCCTGACCGAGGATGCTGCGGCAGCGGAGCGGTTCCTGGCGGAAGTGGATTCGGCCATCGTCCTGCACAATGCCTCGACGCAGTTCGCCGATGGCGGCGAATTCGGCATGGGCGCCGAGATCGGCATCGCCACTGGCCGCATGCATGCGCGCGGTCCGGTCGGCGTCGAGCAGCTGACGAGCTTCAAGTACCGCGTGCGCGGGGATGGACAGATCCGGCCGTGAGGCCCGCGACCGCGAGGGGTGTTGCCGCGATGAGCGAACTGGCCGGTTCCGGTCTGCCGCGTCCGAGCTGGATGAACCTGCCGCATGCCGAGCCGGGCAACCGCGTCGGACTTTTCGGGGGCTCCTTCAATCCGCCCCACTCGGGCCATCGTCTGGTGGCGGAGACGGCGATGCGGCGGCTCGGGCTCGATCAGGTGTGGTGGCTGGTGACGCCCGGCAACCCGCTCAAGGATCATGCCGAGCTTGCCCCGCTCGCCCGGCGCATCGCGCTGACGGCGGCCACCGCCAACCATCCGCGCATGCGCGTCACGGCCTTTGAAGCCGTGCTCGGAACAAGCTATACGGCCAGCACGCTGGCCGGCATCCTGCAGCGACGGCCCGACCTGTCCTTCTGCTGGATCATGGGCGCCGACAATCTCGCCGGCTTCCATCGCTGGCAGAACTGGCGCGACATCGTCAGGGCGGTGCCGATTGCCATCGTCGACCGTCCGGGCGCCTCGCTTTCGCCGCTGTTTGCGCCTATGGCTCAGGCATTCGGCATGGCAAGGGTGCCGGAGCCGGAGGCGGCCACGCTGATGCAGCGCCGGGCGCCGGCCTGGGTCTTCCTGCATACGCCGCTGGACGCCGCATCGTCGACGGCCTTGCGCCGGAAGGCAGCCCGGGCGTAAACCGGCATTAACGACACGAGGGGCTCTGTCTTGAAATTGTCAGGCCCCGGTGACTATCCTTGTTGGCAGGTGGCAGGCAAGGTCTGAAACACTGCCACCCCGTTGGTGACTGGCGGCCCGCTTGATTGAACCGCCACAACTGTTTTGAAAGGCAGAACACCTGAACATGACCTTTGAAAGCGAGGGGCAGGCCGTGACCGCTCCTCTTCAGTCCGCCCTCGGCGCAAAAGCGAAGGGCACCCTGATCGAAACGGTCCTCGCCAGTCTTGACGACGCGAAGGCGGAAGACGTGGTCTCCCTGCACATTGCCGGAAAGAGCGCCCTGGCCGACTACATGGTCATCGCCTCCGGCCGGTCGCACCGTCACGTCGGCGCCATCGCCGATCACCTCCTGCGCGATCTCAAGGAAGCCGGTTACGGCAACCCGCGGGCCGAGGGCCAGACCCATTGCGACTGGGTGCTGGTCGACGCCGGGGACGTGATCATCCACGTGTTCCGTCCGGAAGTGCGCGGCTTCTACAATCTCGAGAAGATGTGGGCCGCCGATCCGAGCGACGCGCCGCATTACGCCGGCTGAGGCAGGGCAACGCCGGTCCGCAAGGCCGCGCTGCGGGAGCCCGGTGGCCCGGCCAGATGCAGGGCCGATGCAAGCCGGCTTCCGGCCAGCCTCACTCCGCTCTCAGGCCAGCAGTGGATCTGGAGCAGGGCAGGGTTGCCTGGCACCGGCGTGTGGACCCTGGCCAACCGGCACTGGACTGACATTGCCATGCGCTACGTGATTGCCGCCGTCGGCCGGATGAAGGCCGGGGCGGACCGGGATCTTCTGGACCGCTATCTCGACCGCGCCCGCAAGACGGGCAAGGGGCTCGGCGTCAGTGCCGTCGACATGCTCGAGCATGCCGAGAGCCGGGCCGCCCGGGCCGAGGATCGCAAGGCGGACGAGGCGGCAGCGCTGCTGCAGGCCCTGCCGGCACGCGCCCGGCTCGTGGTGCTTGACGAGACGGGAAAGACCATGACCAGTCCGGCGCTGGCCGAACGGCTGCGTGGCTGGATGGACGAGGGCACTCCGGAGATCGTCTTTGCCATCGGCGGTGCCGACGGCCATGGCGATGCCCTGCGCGACCGCGCCGATGTGGTGCTCGCGCTCGGCGCCATGACCTGGCCGCACCAGATCGTGCGCATCCTGATCGCCGAACAGATCTACCGCGCCTTCACGATCCAGGCCGGGCATCCCTATCACCGGGTCTGAGGGCATCGGCTGGCGCCTGCATGTTGCCGCAATTGCCGCCCATCACAGGAAACGGGGGAAAGACCGGCCTCCGCAGCCCGTTCTCAGCTTGGTAAACGCTTCGTTAACGACCATCGGCGGAAGCTGGCTGAAGCTCCGGCAACGGCAGTGAGTCTCCCGGCAAGGCCGGGACAAGCAAGGCACGGTAACACAGGGCGTGACACACGGGAGAGCACCGACCGGCGATGGGCCGACAGCGGGAGCACGGGCAGCGCGGCTTGCCACGTGGGGGCTCGCCTTTGGCCTGCTCGCGCCGGCTCTCATGCCCCGGACCGGGCTTGCGCAGGAGCCGGTGACCACGGCGGTCGAAACCGCGCCGGCCGCGCCGGCCACGTCGCCCGCCGAGGCGGAGGCGCTGAAACGCAAGGCAGAGCGCGAGGCCGAACTGGCCGCGCTCACACGCGATCTTGAAGTCTCTGCCTCGCGGCAGCGCGAGATCGAACAGGAAATTGCCGCGATTGACCGCGATACTGCCGACATCAATGCGGCCGTCCTGCGGACAGCGGGCCGGATCAAGGGTCTGGAAGCAGACCTTGCCAACACGGAGCGGCGCTTGCAGCGGCTGGCGGAGAACGAGGATGCGGTGCGCGCCTCCCTCTGGGAGCGACGCGGCACGCTGGCCGAGGTGCTGGCCTCGCTGCAGCGCATCGGTCGCCGTCCGCCGCCGGCCCTGGCGGTCCGCCCGGCCGACGCGCTGGCGGCCGTGCGCTCGGCGATCCTGCTCAATGCCATCATGCCGGACCTGCGCATCGAGGCCGAGGCGCTCGCCTCCGATCTGGAGGAGCTGACGCGGCTGAAGATCTCGATCACCGCCGAAAAGGACCGTCTTGCCGGAGACTCGATGCGCCTGGTGGAGGAACAGTCCCGTCTGGAACTGCTGATCTCGGCCAAGCGCCAGCAGCGCGTCACGTCGGCCGACACCCTGTCGGAGGAGCGTCGACGCTCGGAGGAACTGGCCGGCAAGGCCGGTTCTCTCAAGGAATTGATCGCGCGCCTGGAGGCCGAGATCGCCTCCGCCCGCAAGGCGGCCGAAGAGGCGGAGCAGGCCACGGAACAGCGCAACGCCAACGGCCGGCGCCCCGGCGATCCCTTCGCGGACCCCGGTCGGCTGGCGCCTGCCATTGCCTTTGCGGAGGCAAAAGGCCAGCTTCCCCGCCCGGTTGCGGGCACGATGCTCAAGGATTTCGGCCAGGCCGACGACTTTGGCGGCGTCACCGAGGGCCAGTCGATCTCCACCCGCGCCGGCGCAAGGGTGACGGCCCCAAATGACGGCTGGGTGGTCTATTCCGGACCCTTCCGGTCGTTTGGCCAACTCTTGATCCTGAACGCCGGCGACGGCTATCATGTCCTCCTGGCTGGTATGGACAGGATCGACGTGGAACTGGGGCAGTTTGTGCTGGCAGGAGAGCCAGTGGGCGTAATGGGCTCCACGCATTGGGCAAGCGCGTCGACCATCGGTTTGGGATCGACCGGCCCCGTCCTGTATGTTGAATTCAGAAAAGATGGCAGTGCGATCGACCCAACCCCGTGGTGGGCCCGCACCGAGGAAGAAAAGGTACGCGGATGATTCGGAAAGCTACCCTGCTGTGCACCGGTATCCTGGTCGGCGCCATCGCAGCATCGACGGTCGCCAACCTGCCTCAGTCGCTGAGCGGGACGGCCAACGCGGCTGCCTCTGACACCTACCGCCAGCTCAACCTGTTCGGCGACGTGTTCGAGCGCGTGCGCTCCGACTATGTCGAGGTGCCGGATGACGCCCAGCTCATCGAGTCGGCGATCAACGGCATGCTCACCTCGCTCGACCCCCATTCCAGCTACATGTCGCCGAAGACCTTCCGCGACATGCAGGTGCAGACGCGCGGCGAGTTCGGTGGCCTCGGCATCGAGGTCACCATGGAAGAGGGCCTGGTCAAGGTCGTCTCGCCGATCGACGACACGCCGGCCTTCAAGGCGGGCGTACTGGCCGGCGACTACATCACCCACATCGACGGCGAGCAGGTCCAGGGCCTGACGCTGAACGAGGCGGTCGAGAAGATGCGCGGCCCGGTCAACACCGACATCGAGGTGACCATCCGCCGCGAGGGTCGCACCGACCCGCTCGTGCTCAAGATCACCCGTGACGTGATCAAGATCCGCTCGGTTCGCTGGCGCGAGGAAGGCGACGTCGGCTACGTCCGCGTCACTCAGTTCAACGAGCAGACCTTTGACGGGCTGCAGAAGGGCATCGAGGAGATCACCTCCAAGATCCCGGCCGACAAGCTCAAGGGCTTCGTGATCGACCTGCGCAACAATCCCGGCGGTCTGCTGGACCAGGCGATTGCCGTGTCCGATGCCTTCCTGGAGCGCGGCGAGATCGTCTCCACCCGCGGCCGCAATGCCGAGGAAACCCAGCGGTACAATGCCCGCTCCGGCGACCTGACCAAGGGCAAGCCGGTGATCATCCTCGTCAACGGCGGTTCGGCCTCGGCCTCCGAGATTGTCGCCGGTGCGCTGCAGGATCATCGCCGCGCGACGGTGCTGGGCACGCGGTCCTTCGGCAAGGGCTCGGTCCAGACCATCATTCCGCTGGGCGCGAACGGGGCGATCCGCCTGACCACGGCGCGCTACTACACGCCGTCGGGCACGTCGATCCAGGCCAAGGGCATCACCCCGGACATCGAGGTGCTGCAGGACCTGCCGGAAGACATGCAGGGCCGCGCCGAGACCAAGGGCGAGGCCGGCCTGCGCGGCCACCTGTCCTCCGAGAACACCGAGGGCAAGGAAGAGTCCGGCAGCCAGGCTTACGTGCCGGCCGACCCGAAGGAAGACAAGCAGCTCAACCTGGCGCTTGATCTCCTGCGCGGCGTGCAGGCCAACAGCGCCTTCCCGCCGTCGGCCGGCAAGGCCGCCAGCGTTCCGAACTGAGAGGCTGCGGGCGCCCTGTTTCCCTGTGTCGCGTTCCGGATGCAGGGCCCCGTTCCGCATGAAACCGAAGGCCGGCGCAAGCCGGCCGATCGACCCTGAAGCCCGGCCGGCGGTAAACGGCCCGGTACGGGCCCCGAGGACTGGCAAGACGCGACATGGCCGGAAATGACCTGACAGCCCCACTTGGCATGGGCAAGCGGACCATCTTCCGCATGCCCTTCGGACTTATCGGGCTGGGCATCATGACCGTCATCGTCACCACGGGCCTGGTCTGGATCGGCGTGGTCGAGGATCCACTGGGCGGCGAGCCAACGGCCGTCGTCCCGCTGGAACGGACCGTCGAGGGCCTTTCCTCCCGCGACATCGCGGTGGTCGAGATCAACCCGGACATTGCCGGCGACTCCAAGCCGGACTCGCCCGAGAAGAGGCTGCCCACGCTCGGCCCCCGCTTCGAGGAGCCGCCTGTCGGCAGCGAACCCAATCTCGCCTCCCGCCGCGAACTGACCTCCCTGCCCGACGACCGCGTCGTCGAACGCGTCGATCATGGACTGATCCCGAAGGTCGGCATCGACGGCATCCGTCCGCTCGACCTCTATGCCAAGCAGATTGCCGCAGAACCGGCCTCCGCGCCCAAGATCGCCATCATCATCGGCGGCATCGGCCTGTCCGAGGCCGGATCCCGCAATGCGCTGGAGAACCTGCCCGCCGATGTGACCTTCGCCATCGCGCCCTATGGCGACCGGCTGGACCGCTGGATGCGTCAGGCGCGGGCCGCCGGACACGAGATCCTGCTGCAACTGCCGCTCGAGCCCTTCGACTTTCCCGACAACGATCCCGGGCCGCATACGCTGCTGGTCAGCCTGCGCGGCCCGGAGTTCCTTGACCGGCTCTACTGGCTGATGAGCCGCTTCACCAACTATGTCGGCGTGATCAACACCCAGGGGGCGCGGTTCACCGCGACGGAGCCCTCGATGCAGTATCTGCTGGAGGAGATCACCAAGCGCGGCCTGATGTATGTCGACGACGGCAGCTCGTCCCGGTCGATCGCCCCGACCGTGGCCAACGCGGCCCAGACGCCCTTCAGCCGGGTCGATGTCGTGCTGGATGCGGTCCCGAAGGCGGACGAGATCAACGCACGCCTGCTGCAGCTGGAGGCGCTTGCCCGGTCGCGCGGCATGGCCGTTGCCGCCGGATCGGCCCTGCCGGTGACGATCAAGGCCCTGGAAGACTGGTCACGCGATCTCGAGCAGCGTGGCCTCATGCTGGTGCCGATCAGCGCCACGGTGGACCGTCCGACCGAGGGCTGACCTCCTGTCACATATCGCAGCAGGATAACGGAATCCGGTGCCATCCGCCGGTATCGGGCAAGCGGAAATGCGGCTAGGGTAAGCGCGCGCCGGAGGCGCAGCTGCTTGCGAATGAGGTCTGACAGTGCAAGGTCCGCTCTACGATCCCGCCCGCCCCAAGGCCATCGAGGGCCTGCCCTATCGCCCCTGCGTCGGCATCATGCTGATCAATGCCGAGGGGCTGGTCTGGACCGGTCGCCGCCATGACGGCCATGGCAAGGTGGACCCGGGGTACGCCTGGCAGATGCCCCAGGGCGGCATTGACGCCGGCGAGGACCCGCTCGAGGCCGCGCGGCGCGAACTGTACGAGGAGACCTCGGTGGCGAGCGTCTCGCTGCTGGCCGAGGCGCCCGACTGGTTTCTCTACGACTATCCCGCCGATGTCATCGCCACGGCCCGTCGCGGCAAGTTTCGCGGGCAGGCCCAGAAATGGTTCGCCTTCCGCTTCGAGGGCGATGACAGCGAGATCAACATCCTCACGCCGCCCGAGGGGCATTCGCAGGAGTTCAGCGACTGGCGCTGGGAAGACGCCAGCCGCCTGCCCGGCCTGATCGTGCCCTTCAAGCGGCGTGTCTATGAGGAAGTCGTTGCCACCTTCGCCCATCTGACGCGTTGACAGCCGCGCGCCCAGGCTGAACCATCCTGCCGGGAGAGGCCGGACGGCCCGGGAGGAGAGATGGATCTGGGAGCGATGATGCGCGGCCGGCGCGTGCTGGTGACCGGCGCCTCCAGTGGCCTCGGCGCGCATTTTGCCCGCCTGTCGGCCCGCCATGGCGCCGCCGTGGCCGTGGTGGCCCGGCGGCTGGACCGACTGCACGATCTGGCAGGCGAGCTGCGCGCCCTCGGCGCGACAGCCGTTGCGGTCCGCGCCCTCGACATGGCGGATGCCGATGCGCTCGATCCGCTCGTTGCCGAGCTCCACGAAGAGCTTGGCGGCCTCGACGTGCTCGTCAACAATGCCGGCACGGCGGACGAGGCCCCGGCGCTGGAGGTCTCGGCTGCCGCCTTCGATGCGGTGATGGACGTCAACCTCCGCGGGGCCTTCCTGATGGCAACCGCCTGCGCCCGCGCCTGGACGGCAGCCGGCGAGCCGGGTGCCATCATCAACATCGCCTCGGTCCTCGGCATCGGTGTGACCCAGGGCGTGGCCCCCTATGTCATCTCCAAGGCCGGCGTGGTGCAGATGACCCGCGTTCTGGCGCTGGAGTTTGCCCGCCACCGGATCCGCGTCAATGCGCTCGCGCCGGGCTATTTCGAGACCGAGATCAATGCAGGCCTGTTCGAGACGGACGCCGGACGCAAGCTTCTGGCACGGGTGCCGCTGCGCCGTGTCGGCGACCATGCCGATCTCGACGGACCCTTCCTTCTGCTCGCCACCGAGGCCTCCCGCTTCATGACCGGGGCGATTGTCCCGGTCGACGGCGGGCACCTCGTTGCCTCCCTCTGAGCGTCCGGAGACCCTGATGGACTTTACCGCTTCCGACCGGATTTCCGCCCTGCTGCCCCGCCTGCGGCAATTCGTGGCCGAGGAAATCCTGCCGCTCGAGGCCGATCCGGCCAGCTATGACGGCCACGAGAACATCCGACTTGACCTGCGCGATGCGGTCCGGGCCCGGGCGCGGGCTGCCGGGCTCTACGCGCCGCAGATGCCGGAGGCGCGTGGCGGGCTCGGGCTGACCATGGCCGAACAGGCGGCGTTCTACGAGGAGACCAACCGCTCCATCTTCGGCCCGAGCTGCTTCAATTGCGCGGCCCCGGACGATGGCAACATGCGCTGCCTCGAGATGACGGCAACCGAGGACCAGAAGCGCCGCTGGCTGCAGCCCATCATCGACGGCACGGTGAATTCCTCCTTCGCCATGACCGAGCCGCATCCGGGGGGCGGATCCGACCCGGGAATGATCCGCACCCGCGCCGAGCGGCACGGCAGCCGCTGGCGCATCCATGGCCACAAGTGGTTCATTTCCGGCGCGGCCGTTGCACGGCATTTCATCCTGATCGCCCGCACCGATCCGGACATGGGCGAAACGCGCCGCCACCTCACGGCCTTCCTGTTTCATGCCGACCAGCCAGGCTGGCGGATCGTGCGGCGGATCGGCAATCTGGGGCCGGACGAGCATGGTGGCGTCTGCGAGCTGGAATTCGACGGGCTGGAGATCGACGATGGCGACCGTCTCATGCAGGTGGGGGACGGCCTGCGGCTCACCCAGATCCGCCTCGGCCCGGCGCGCCTCACCCACTGCATGCGCTGGCTCGGACTGGCCAAGCGGTCGATGGAGATCGCCAAGGCCTATGTCGAGACCCGCGAGGGGTTCGGCCTTCGGCTGTCCGAGCGCGAAAGCGTGCGCATCAAGCTTGGCGAGGTCGCCCACGACATCCAGATCGGACGCCTTCTGACGATGCATGCCGCCTGGAAGCTCGATCAGGGCGATCTGGCCCGCAAGGAAGTGTCCTCGGCCAAGATCCATGTGGCAGATACCCTGCACAAGGCAGTCGACACCGCGATCCAGCTGTGCGGTGCGCGGGGGTACTCCACCGACACGGTGCTGGAATGGATCTATCGCTACGCCCGGGCGGCCCGGCTCGTGGATGGTGCCTCCGAGGTGCACAAGATGGTGCTGGCCCGCTTCTACGAGAAGGAAGGGAGCGACTACTGGCGCTGGGGCTGACCCAGCACTGCGGCCCATTCGGCGAGGACATCCGCGTCGGTCTCGCCGCCGGCGCGGGCGGCCCCGAGCGCCGCGAGATCCCCAGCCGGCAGCAGCCGGCCGAGCGCCCAGACCGCAGCGCCCCGCACGAGTGCCATCGGGTCGTCCAGATGCACGGCGACCGCAGGGACCAGGGCGGCGCTGCCACTGTTGCCGGCCGCAATCAGACAGTTGCGCAGGAACCGGTCGCGACCGATCCGCTTGACCGGCGAGCCGGAGAACATCTGACGGAAGGTGGCATCGTCCAGCGCCAGCAGGGCCTGCAGCGGCGGGTCGACCAGCTCCGGCCGGGCCGCAAGCTTCGCCTCCCGCGCCACCTGCGCGAACTTGTTCCAGGGGCAGGCCGCAAGGCAGTCGTCACAGCCATAGATCCGGTTGCCCAAGGCAACGCGGAATTCTGTCGGGATCGGGCCGGCATGCTCGATGGTGAGGTAGGAGATGCAGCGCCCTGCATCGAGCCGGTAGGGTTCCGGGAAGGCATCTGTGGGGCAGGCGGCAAGGCAGGCGCGGCAGGAGCCGCAATGGTCCCGTTCGGCCGCGTCGGGCGCCAGCTCCGCCGTGGTGAAGATCGAGCCGAGGAAGAACCAGGATCCCAGCTCCCGGGACACGAGATTGGTGTGCTTGCCCTGCCAGCCGAGCCCGGCGGCGGCAGCAAGGGGCTTTTCCATCACCGGCGCCGTGTCGACGAAGACCTTCACGTCCGCGCCCGTCCGCGACACCAGAAAGCCGGCCAGTTCCTTCAGCTTGCCCTTGATGACGTCGTGGTAGTCGCGATTGCGCGCATAGACGGATATGCCGCCGCTGCAAGGGTCGGTCAGGTGCGTGAGGGGATCGCGGTCGGGCCCGTAGTTCATGCTGAGCAGCAGGATCGAGCGCACCTCCGGCCAGAGGACGCGCGGATCGGCACGCCGCTCCTCGGTCTCCGCCATCCATCCCATCGATGCATGATGCCCGGCATCGAGAAACTGCCGCAGCCGCTGCGGTGCCTCGGGGATCGCCTCCGGATGCGTGACGGCGAGCGCGCTGAAGCCGAGGGCGTGCGCCTTGGCCTCCAGCGCGGCCCGGAGCTTCGCTGGCGACAGGGGAGAGACGGGGGCGCCGGGCGTCCCGCTCAGAAGTCGAGATCCGCGTAGCTGAGCGAGGGCGGCATGCCGAGCATCTTTTCCGCCAGCAGCGGGCGGAAGCTCGGGCGCGACTTCACCCGCGCGTACCAGGCCTTGACGTTTTCCTCTTCCGCCCACGGAACCTCGCCCAGATAGTCGGCGCAGGAGAATTCGGCAGCCAGCGCGAAGTCCGCAAAGCTCAGGCGGTCGCCGGCCAGCCATTTGCGCGAGGCTGCAAGATAGCCGAAATAGCGCATGTGGTGGTGAATGTTGGCGCGCGCGATGCGCAGGATGGCCGAATCCGGCTCGCCGCCGCCGACCGAGCGCGGCATGTCCTGCTTGTAGATGCGCTCGCGCACGAAATGGCCCACGACCTCATCATCGAACTTGCGCAGCGCCCAGTCCACGAGGCGCCGCGTTTCCGCGCGCCGGTCGGGGTGGTCGGGCATCAGCCGCCGGTCGCCCATCGCATAGCCGCGGGTCTCGTCCAGATACTCCATGATCGGCAGCGGTCCGCAGATCGGCGGACCATCGTTCTCGATGAGCACGGGCACCGTGCCGGCCGGATTGAGCATCAGGAATTCGCGGTGCCGCTCCCAGGGGTTGACGGCTTTCAGCTCGAAGTTGGCGCCGTATTCGCCCAGCACCAGACGCACGAAACGGGAAGACGGAGAGAACGGATGATGATAGAGCGTGAGCATTAAAGTGATTTGGACCTTCAGCGCCGCGGCCCCCCAGCGCGCGGACACCAGCTTAGTAGGATAAGGTTAGCATCCTGTTTCTGGCGTGCCGCATGCAGGCCGCCGCGAAGCCCGCATAGATCACGCCGCGACCGCCGTTTCAATCCCATCTGTGAAAGTCTTTTCAAGGAGACCTTTGCCATGACCAGCGACACGATTGTCAGCGCCTTCATCCTCGGGATCGTCGAGGGTTTGACCGAGTTCATCCCCGTGTCCTCCACTGGTCACCTGCTGCTGCTCGGGCACTTCCTGGGCTTTGAAAGCACGGGGAAATCCTTCGAGATCCTGATCCAGCTGGGCGCGATCCTGGCCATCCTGTCGGTCTATTTCGGCCGGCTGTGGAAGGTGTTCGTGGCCCTGCCGCATGACCGGGCGGCGCGGCGTTTCGCCGCCAGCATCCTGCTCGCCTTCTTTCCGGCGGTGATCATCGGGATGATGGCGCATGACTTCATCAAGACCGTCCTGTTCGAGACCCCGGTCCTGATCTGCATCACGCTGATCCTCGGCGGTTTCGTGCTGCTCATCGTCGACCGGCTGCCGCTGACGCCGCGCTACACCAACGCGATGGACTATCCGCTCGGCCTGAGCCTTGCCATCGGCTTCTGCCAGTGCCTGGCCATGGTGCCGGGGGTCTCGCGCTCCGGCGCCACCATCGTCGGCGCGCTGCTGATGGGCACCGACAAGCGCTCGGCAGCCGAGTTCTCCTTCTTCCTCGCCCTGCCGACCATGGCCGGTGCCTTCACCTATGACCTCTACAAGAACCGGGACGCGCTCTCGATGGACGATGCCACCATCATCGCCATCGGCTTCGTCACGTCGTTCATTGCCGGTGCCTTCGTCGTCAAGACGCTGCTCGACTTCGTCAGCCGCCATGGCTTCGCGCCCTTCGCCTGGTGGCGCATCATCGTCGGCGGCATCGGCCTCGCCGCGCTCTACGCCTTCGGCTGAACCGGGACAGGGCCTGCCGCGTCGCACCGGGACGGGCGAGACGGCCCCCCGGATGTCAGGCGATGCCGAGCATCCGCAGGCCGGCCGTGGTCACCGCCGCGCCGATGACGATCACGGGAAACGGCATCTTCGCCAGACAGAGCCCGGCCGCCACGGCAACCCCCAGCGGTCGGGCCCACCCGGCGAACTGGTCCCCGTCCAGCATGGATGCGCTGACGACCAGCGACATCAGCATGACGACCGCCGCCGTGGTGAACAGCGTCTGCAGGGCCGGCGACAGGGTCAGCCGGTCGCGCAACAGCGGGCCGGTGACGCGGAACGCATAGGTGCCTGCAGCAAGGGTCAGGATCGCCGCCAGGGGCATGATGGTCTGGCTCATTCGGCCTGCTCCGGGGGCTGGTTCGTGGTGGGGGCCAGTGTCTTGGTCTTCGTCTGGGTCTGGGTCTGGGTCTGGGTCTGGGTCTGGGTCTGGGTCTGGGTCTGGGTCTGGCGTCGGCCGAGCAGGGCAACAAGCCCCACCAGCGAGACCAGGACCGGCACACCCGCCGGCAGGTAAGGGGTCAGCGCCAGACCGGCGGCCGCGCCCATGCCGGCCGCACGCCGTGTCCGCGGATCTTTCAGCGCCGGCAGCACCAGTGCCAGCAGCACGGCGGGAAAGGCGGCGTCGAGACCAAGGCTTGCGGCATCGCCCAGCGTCTCGCCCATCACCGCGCCGACGGCCGTGCCGGCATTCCAGGACAGGAACAGCGTCAGCGCGCAGGCCCAGTAGAGCGCGCGGCTGCGGTCCGGGTCGCTGTCCTTCAGCGCGAAGGCGAGGGATTCGTCGGTCAGCACATGCGCGCCCACCAGTCGTTCCAGCAGGCCGCCGCGCAGGTGGCCGGCGACGCTGAAGCCGAAGGGCAGGTGACGGGCATTGAGGATCAGGCCGGCCAGGACCGCAGCGAAAGGACTGCCGCCGGCCAGGATGACGCCGATGGCAGCGAACTGTGACGCGCCGGCGAAGACGACCAGCGACATCACGACCGGCACCCAGACCGGAAAGCCGCCGCCCGTGGCAATGGCCCCGAAGGACAGGCCGACGATGGCCGCAGCCACGCCGACGAGGCCCACGTCGCTCAGGTCCCGGCGGGTGAGCGGCCGGAACAGGTTTGGCACCCGGACTGTTTGAAATATCGTACGCATGTTTGCTAAACTGAACGAACGTGGATCGTTCGTCAATCAGAACGATCGTTCTACATAATGAACGGAGATTGCCGCTGACCGCCGCCGACAGTTCCCCTGCCGCGCCGCAGGGCCCCGACGACCTGATGAGCTGGATCTCCTGCGCGCTGCGGCAGGAGCGGGAGAAGGCAGGCCTCAGCCTGAGCGAACTCGCCCGCCGCGCCAGCCTGTCGAAGTCGACCCTGTCGCAGATCGAAGCGGGCACCGGCAATCCCAGCGTCGAGACGCTGTGGACCCTGGCGGTCGCGCTTGGCGTGCCCTTCAGCCGTCTCGTTGACCGTCCTCGCCGCAGTCCGGTCCGACTTGTCCGGGCGGGCGAGGGCCTTGGAACCCGCTCGGAACTCGCCGACTACACCGGAACGCTGCTGAGCGCCGGCGCGCAGGGCGTCCGTCGGGATCTCTACCGGCTGGATATCCAGCCCGGCCGCGCGCGCCGCTCGCCGGCGCATATTCCCGGCACCGTCGAGCATGTGATCGTCGCCACGGGGCGTGCGCTGGTTGGCCCGCTCGACGCGCCGGAGGAGTTGCGCCCGGGGGATTACTACAGTTATCCGGGCGACGTTCCGCACAGCTACGAGGCGCTGGAGCCGGACACGGTGGTCGTGCTGATGATGGAACATGCCTGAGGCGGCAGTCGGTTAACGCTGACCGCTAACCGTTTCTTGTCCTCTGCACGCTAGGGTGGTCGCCATCCTGCGGCGTATCAGCCGCCCCGCCCAAGCTGTCGAGGTCTTCCTTGCTGTCTGTCGTCCTGACCGCCCGCCGCCTGATCGCGGCCGCCACCGCCGCCCTTGCCCTGATGGTCGCGCCAGCAGGCGCAGTCGCCGCCGACACGGCTGCCAATGCCGCGCCTGTCGCCATCGGGGGTGGCATTTCCTATCAGCTGATCGGCCGCTGGGATGTCGACAAGCTGAACCAGATCCTGACCAAGGATACGCCAGCCTTCGCCGGCATCGCCGAGACCTATACCCCGGCCACCAATGCCGTCCGTCTCTACCGCGTGACCTATCCGTCGGTGATCCCGGAGCGCAACAGCCGGCCCACCGTCGCAACCGGCCTCGTCGCTGTCCCCGAGATCGCCGCGACGGCGCTGCCGCTGGTCTCCTACCAGCATGGCACCGTCTACGGAAAGCAGGAGGTGCCGTCCTATCCGGACCAGTCGCCCGAAACCCAGCTGATGATCGCGCAGTTCGCGGGGCAGGGCTATCTGCTGATCGGAGCCGATTACTTCGGCATGGGCGCCTCGACCGAGCAGGAAGGCTACATGGTCAAGGCAAGCCACCAGCAGGCAACGACGGACATGCTGACGGCCAGCCGGGCGGTGCTGGCCGACATGAAGCTCTCCGACACCGGGCTCTATCTCGCGGGCTGGTCGCAGGGCGGGTTCGTCACCATGGCGATGCTCGAAAAGCTTGAGCGGGACGGTGTGCCGGTCAAGGCAACCGCCACCGCCAGCGCGCCGCTCGACGTCTTCGCCGCGCTGAACGGGTTCCTCAACTTCCCGCGCCAGAACGACGCCGTGTGGGTCAACAGCCTGTTCATCCTCTCGAGTTTCTCCTTCGAAACCTACTACGGGATCCCGGGTCTCGCCCGCTCGCTGTTCACCGATGACACCTACGAGCTGGCGAAGAAGGCCTATCTGCGGGAACCCTTCGATCCGGCCGCCATCCCGACCGACCTGAAGAAGCTGATCCGTCCGGAGTATTTCGACGCCCAGTTCTTTGCCGCCTCCGCCTATGGCCGTCTGATCGCCGAGACCCAGGCCTATCGCTGGGTCATCCGCACGCCGGTGCGCAACTACTACGGCGAGGCCGACGAGGCGATCACCGTGGGTGTGGCGAAGATGGCGGAGACCTGGCAGCGGGCCATGGGCGCCGGCAACCCCATGGCCGAGGCCGTGTCGACCGGGCCCACCAGCCATCGCGGCACCTTTGCGCGCGCGGTGCCCCAGTGGAAGGTCTGGTTCGACGGCAAGTAAGGTCAGGTCGCCAGAGCGTTTGCCAGACCGCTTGCCAGACCGGTTGCCAGACCGGTTGCCAGACCGGTTTCCAGGCCCCTTGCTGGCCCAGTCGGCGCTTGACGGCGATTGGTTACATTTGCAATCAATCTCTCCCTGTCCAGCCAGACCGGGAGAGCGCCATGGGCGAAGTGGTCCTGCATACCTATTTCCGCAGCTCGACGTCCTTCCGGGCGCGCATCGCGCTGAACCTCAAGGGGGTCAGCTACCGTCCGGAGTTCCATCACCTCCGCCTCGGCAAGCATCGGGATCCGGCCTATCTTGCGGTCAACCCGCAGGGGCTGGTTCCGACGCTGGTGTGGTCAGATGGCATGGTGCTGGCGCAATCGCTGGCGATCATCGAGTTCCTCGACGAGGTGATCCCCGAGCCGGCCCTGCTGCCGCGCGATCCGGCGGGTCGTGCCCGCGTGCGCGCGCTGTCGCAGATGATCGCCTGCGACATTCATCCGGTGAACAACCTGCGCATTCTCAACGCCCTGCGCAGCCGCTTCGGTGCCGATGACGCCGCCGTCACCGACTGGTTCCGCACCTGGGTTGCCGAGACCTTCGGACCGCTGGAGCAGCATCTCGCCAATGATCCGCAGACCGGCCGCTTCTGCCACGGCGATACACCGACGATGGCCGACATCTGCCTGGTCGCGCAGGTCGCCAACAATGGCCGCTTCGGCGTTGACATGGAGCCCTACCCGGTGATCCGGCGCATCCACGCCGCCGCCATGGAGCTCCCTGCCTTCATCGCCGCCGCGCCGCAGAACCAGCCCGACGCGGAGTGATCCGCGTCAGTCTGCAGTGGTCTGGGCCGGACGGCGTCCCGCAGCCTTGCGAAGATGCGCAAGCACAGTCTGGCGGGCCCTGATCGGGGTCAGGTTGTGATCGGTCCCGTCCAGGAAGGTCACGCTCAGTCCGGGATAGCGGGCCGCATCGCGGCCGTCCGGTCCAAGCGCCGGGGCAAGGAAGGCAAGCCCCGGGTCGCCCTCGCTGTAGATCAGGTCGAGGCGCAGTCCACGCCGCGCCAGGCCGGCGAGCTCCGACTGGACCTGGCGCCGCAGCCGCGACGACAGCGTCAGCCCGAGGGCATAGGGAGCCGTGGCCCGCTCCAGCTTGGTCCATGCCCGGCTGACAAGGAAGCCGAGCAGGGCCGCCACCGGCACCTCTCCCTTGATGAGCCGCAGCAGCCTCTCCCGGTCGAACAGCTTGCGGGCATAGGCGACCGTGTTGTCATGGTCGAAGCGCAGCAGGTTGCCGATCTTCTCGCGCGGATCCCAGAGGAACCGCTGCAGGTTGACGCAGACCGCCGCTTCGATGCGCGGATCGGCGATGGCCCCGCGCAGGGCGAGATAGGCCCCGCTGCAGGCGCCCGTGGCAATGACGCGGGCATGGCCGCGCGCCGCCAGCAGGTCAAGCGCGTCGGCCAGGTCCTCCAGCTGGCGCGGGTGATAATGCTCCGGAACCTGGGCGCCGGGGACGGCCGAACTGTCGCCGATGTCGGCAAGATCCAGCCGCAGCGAGGTAATGCCCTCCCGGGCGAGCGCGCGCGCACTCTCCCGCATCGACAGCGCCCACCCGGCGCGCGGCGTGCCGCCCGCTGTCAGGAACAGCACCGCAGGATCTTTCGCCGTTTCGGCGCCCGAGCCCGGAAGGGTCGGAAGGCACAGGGTGCCGACGAGATTGCCGCGCCGGCCAAGGACAAGGACTTCTTCCTCGTACCCCTCTCCGCCAATCCTGCCGCTGGCGCTCACCTGTGCCAGAGACGCGGACGGCGCCCGAGACGGTGCGGGCGCGGCGGGCAGGGGCTCGGGCGCGTGATGGCGCAGCAGCCAGTCGCGCACGACCGCAAAGTCGGCCAGCGGCGGCTCGGCGAGGGTCGGGTCGGTGATCAGGTCGTCATAGCCCGAGAAGCCGTGCGAGGCGGCATTCGGATTGCCGGCCAGCAGGGCGGCGGCAAACTCCTCCTCGCCGCTGCGGCCGGGGCGCGGCAGGATGAGCACAGGGAAGCCGTCGGGAATGGCAGCCTCGCCGAAGCTGCTGCCGCGGATGTCGGCGACAAGGCCCGGGCCCATGCTCAGTCCGGCAACGGTCACGCTGCCCGCCTGCCCGGCCTCGACAGGCACGCGCGTGCGCTCGGCAATCATGGCGGACCGGATCTGGGCCTCGCGCAGCGCCAGCCGTCCGGAAATCATCGGCGCCATCAGGACAAGCGCGGCAACATCGCTGCGGTTGCGCACCGCACGCCGGACGGCCAGCAGGCTGCCCAGACCCATGCCGGCCAGCACGATCCGTCGGCAGCCGCCCTCTTCCTTCAGGGTGGCGAGGGCGGCATCCGTTGCCAGGTCCAGATCCGCAATGCCGACCAGCGCCTCCGGTGCGCGGGTCGAGCCGCCCATGCCCGGCAGATCGGCGCGCAGCACCGGATAGCCTGCATCGGCCAGCAGCTCGGCGAGCATGCGGAAGCTGCGCCGGGCGCAAAGGCCCTCATATCCCCAGTCCTCGATCAGCAGCACGCCGGTCTGCCCGGGGTCTCCGAGCAGCAGGCCGGGCTCCTGCCCGATGAGGACCGGCCGTTGTCGCCGGCTGACGTTACTGAGGGCGTCCATTGGGTGCATCCGGACGGTTTGGACCGCGCAGCGGCCAGAAGGTGAGCGGGTCGAGCGACGGACACTCGGCGATGACTGGTTGTCCGTCACGGATCAGCGGTTCAAGAACTTTCATCTGCGGCCGGTCCCGGCCAGCCTCGTCCGGCTGGATCGACAGCGGGTAGTCCCCCCACCAGTCACCGGCGGCCCAGTAGGTCCAGCCGATCCAGGTGTCCGGATTGCGGTTCACGAACACGGCCATGTCGCGGATCGCGTCCAGGCAGTCGGGCGACGCGGTGCCGCCGAACTCGCTGAGGATGGCCCTGTTGCCGGTGGCCTTCAGCCAGTCCGTGACCCGGGCCAGCGCCTCGAGGGCGGTGTCCTTCGCCGGGCAGGTGCGGTTGGTGCCGGAGAAGTCCGCGTCCGGATACTGGTGGATGTCGATGGCATAATTGTTCAGCGGGTCGATGATGCCACGCATCACCTCGGCGTTGCTGCCCCCGTTCTGCTCGGCAAACCAGTGATAGGCGCTGGTCCAGATCGTGCCGGGAACGAGGATCAGGTTGTCGGCGCCGGTCCGGCGGATGGCGGCGATCCCCGCGTTGGCCGACGGCAGCCAGAAGGCAGCGTCCATGTAGTCCGGCTCGTTCTGCAGCAGGAAGATGATGTCGCTGTCACCGGCATAAAGCTTGGCAAGCCGCGTCCAGAAATCCTCGAAGGCCGAGGTCGGCACCTCGGGCGAGCCGATCTGCTTGCCGGAGTGGCGCGCGTTGGTATGGGGCGACAGGATCACCTTGAAGCCCATGCGCTTGGCTGCGGCGATGCTGTCCACCAGCGGCGTCAGCTCGGCGAGATCGAAGGGCTTGTAGAGCACCGGCTGCAGGCGCTCCCACTTGAAGGGGAAGCGGACCACGTTCATGCCCTTGCCCGCGAGGTAGCGCAGCGTCTTTTCGGTCGGATAGAAATGCGTATGGCCAAGGCGGCCGATGGTGTCTCCGAACTCGGCGCCGGCGACATTCGCGCCGCGCAGGCACGTCAGGGCCTGTGCTTGCCCGGCGGTCAGCAGCAGCGCCGACAGGCTCGCAGCCGCAGCCAGGCCGCGCCCCGCCGCGCGCAGGCGTGCCCGCGTCCTCGTGCCATGATCCTGTGCCTCATCCATCGGATCGCTCCCCTGCCGCTTCCGGTCCCCCACGGCCGCGCCAGTGCCGGATGGCCGCGATCACGGTCGTCGCCATGTTGTCGACCCCGACATGCGCCAGCGTCCAGTTCCGGCAGAGGAGCAGGATGACGAAGCTGTGCACAAGCCCGACGACCGCGATGCCGATCATGCCGAAATAGACACCGAACAGGATCAGCGCCGCGATGTAGACCACGAAGATGAGGCTGCGCATCCAGAGGAAATAGCGTTCACCGCCGCCGATCATCATCAGGTTGGTGCCGGGCCCGAAGAAGGCGTGGGCGACAGGCGACAGGCACAGCACCACCAGGACCGCGTAATGGTCGGCAAAGGAGGGCTCGAACAGCGACAGGGCGAGCTTGCCGATGGCGATCATGAAGCAGAAGGCCAGCAGTGTTCCGGCAAAGCTGCCGGCCGACAGCACCGAGATCAGATGCTGCGCGCCGGGAATGTCGCGGGCCTGCAGCCTGGCCGACACCATCGGGATGCCGATCGTGTCGATGATCGACACCGGCAACATGAGCAGTGCCGCAAGCCGGAACGCCACGAAGTAGAAAGCGGCCGCCTCGAGGCTGAGGAAGATGCCGATCAGGATCGTCTCGAGATAGAGTGCTGCGGACACGAAAAAGGCATTGGCGGTGAAGAACAGGCTCTCGCGCGACCAGATCGACCGTGTCTCCGCGTCCATGTCCACGCGGCGGCTGCGCAGGAAAACGCGACCCTCGATGCCGACCATCCGGATCGCCTGGTAGCCGACGACAAGCGCAAGCAGCACTGTCGTCACCTCCATCGCCCTTGCGCCGGTCGTCATGAAGCCGGTGTAGGCAGCGACCGGGAAGGCGGCGAGGGTTAGGATGCGCCAGATGTTCTCGCGCGGTGTCAGCGCCAGTCCGATGTTGCCGCGCACCCGGAAATAGTACTGGAAATACTCGCTCAGGGCGAAGACGCAGGAGAACACGAAGGCGATCGGCAGCGCGTCATAATGGTGCGGAAAGTCGACCGCAAAGATCTGGATCGCCCCGGCCACCAGCAGCGCAACGGCAATTCCGCTGGCGATCCAGCGGAAGTTCATGGCCAGCAGGGTCCGGTTGGCCTCTTCCTCTGCCGTGTCGGGAGACGTGCGGAAATGCTTCATCAGCAGCACGTTCTGGCCGAGCACGAGCACAAGCCCGACCGAAGAGCCGACCGAGAACAGGAAGTTGTAGAGGCCGTATTCCTCGATGGAGAGCGTGCGGCTGGCCATCAGCAGCACGGCGAAGCTCAGCAGCGGAGATGCAATCCGGCTGAAGAAGGACCAGACGAATTCCTTCAGATCGACCTTCGCCAGTAACTGCCGGGCCAGTGTCATGCAGGATGAACCTCTGTCTTGCGCTGCAGCCGTCGTTCGCTGCGGGCACGGACCGTTTCCAGGAAGGAAGAGAATTCGCGGCCCAATGTGTCAGGAAGATAGCCATGCGCCGCCGCAAGCGCCCCCGCGGAGAGGCGCTCGTAGGTCGCCGGCGCCAGCGCCATGCGCAGGATTGCCTCCCGGATGGCTCCGGCATCGCCAGGTGGCACGTGATAGCCGTTCACGCCATCCGTGATGTTCTCTGCCACGCCGCCGATGCTTGTCGATATCACCGGAACTGCATGCGCGAAAGCCTCGATCGAGGCCCGGCCGAAGGCCTCGCGGCCGATGGACGGATAGACAAGCACGTCGATCTCGCGGAGGTAGTCGTCCGCCTTGACCCAGCCGTAGAAGCGGGTGCTCGCCGCGGGAAAGCGACGGCGGACTTCCTCGCCGAAATTGTCCCGCTCCGCGCCTTCGCCGGCGATATGAAACTCGACATCGGGCATGTCTGCCATCATCTGCGCCGCATCGGCCAGATGGGCAATGCCCTTGAAATGACTGTGCAGCCCGAGAAAGCCGACCCGGAAGGGCCGGCCCGCCGGGAAACGGCGACCGGCCTCGGCATGGAGGCGCGGCAGCACCGCCGGAATGCGCTTCATGACCGCATTGGGGAAATAGCCTTCCGCCATGTGGCGGTTCAGTACGTCCTGGCTTTCGCCAATCACCCCATCGACGTAGCGCGTGAAGAATTTCTTTCCAAGCGAGGTCGTGCGGCAAGAGCTGCACTGGCGGCTGCAGTTTTCCGAGTCGCGCTGCATCACCGAGTTCCAGCACATCAGGAACGAGTTGAATGACGTGTGCGCGACCGGCAGGCCGGCGAGCTTTGCCGCAGCCCAGCTGGCGACATTGATGTTCTCGATGCTCACGGTGAGCAGCAGGTCCGGCCGGACGGTCCTGATCTGCCGGCGCATGGCCGAAAAGGCGAAGGGGTTGCCGTTCTCCAGAAGGTGCCAGATCGGCTTCTTCCAGTTGGGGCGGCGCTTCAGGTAGTCCCAGTAGATGTTCGGGCTCTTGATCCGGTGAACCCGCAGCCCCTGGACGTCCTCGACGCCTGCAACATCGCCCACATTGACGACGGTGATGTCGGCCCCCTGGGACTGCAGCATCCTGGCGAGCATCAGCGACGAGGTCTGCGCGCCGCCGGGGAGGTTTGGCGGAAAAGCGGCACAGGCCATCAGGATACGCATTGGACACTCCCACCCATCGTTGTTTCGGTTCTTGATAGGAGTGCTTTCCTTGAAGAACGGTAAGTTCCCGAGTGATGGACACAAATTGAACCAAATGCGACCAAGCCTTGGTTACAGAAGAATGAGGCTCCGACGATGAGGTCCGTGCTTCGTTAATCTTACCGCCAAATTAAGGTGCACCCGGTCTGCAGCGGGAAGCAATCCTTAAAAGCACCCACCGAGAATGCGGCCCACACACAGGAAATTGATCACCATGGCGCGCGCCGGCCGCCATGCCCCGGGAGCCCCAGATGCTGACCATCGTCCCCAAGCCGTCCGGATCCGCCGGTCTGAAGGAGATGGTGCGCGCCGGGCTCTCGGTGGCCGCGACCGCCTCCGGCGTCTCGCGCCTTCTGGCGCGGCGTTATGCCGGCCGGGGCGTCATCCTGATGTTCCACGAATTCACCCGTTCGCCGCGCGCCCTTCTGGGGCAGGGCTGCCACATCGACGACTTCGATGCGATCCTCACGGCGCTGCGGGCGGCGGGGCGCGACTTCGTCTCGCTCGACGAGGCGCTGGAGCGCTGCGCCGATCCCGCTGCCGCGCCCTTCGCGGTCCTGACCTTCGACGACGGCTACCGGAGCAACATTGAGCTGGCGCTGCCGGTGATGGAGCGACATGGCGCGCCTGCCACGATCTTCGTGCCCACCGGCATGGTCACCCGTGACATCAATGCCTGGTGGCTCGGTCTCCGGCAGCTCGCCCTCGACCTGGCGCAGATCGACATGGAGCCGATGGGCGAGCGTCTCGTGACCGGCACCTGGGCGGAAAAGAAGGCGGCGCTCGACCGGATGACGGCCTGGGTCTGGGCGGATTTCGCGCGGGCATCGCTCTTGCCCGAAATCTTCCGGGGGCACGGCATCGCACTGGCCGATGTCGTCGACCTTCATGTCCTCGATGCAGCCGGGATCGTGGCGGCCGACCGGCACCCGCTCCTGCGCATCGAGGCCCATACGACCACGCACCGGGCGCTGCGGCTGCTGGACGAGGACGCCCTGCGCGCCGACATCGGGGCCAACAAGATCTTCCTGGAGGAGCTGCTCCAGCGCCCGGTCCGCTGGTTTGCCTACCCGTACGGCCGTCCCTCCATCGGCGGCACGCGGGAGGCGGAGGTCGTGCGCAGTCTCGGCTTCCGCGGCGCCGTCACCACCGATCCCGGCGGGCTGTTTCCAGCCCATCACACCCAGTCCTTCCTGCTGCCGCGCCAGAACGGGGAAGTCCGGCTTGCCCCCGTGGCCCATGCCCGTGCCGGCGCGGATGGCCTGTTCCGCGCCCTTGCCAGCCGCGGCGGCACCCCCTGCCTTCTGCCCGGAGACTTCTGATGATGCATGAGCGCATCCTTCCCGTCGCACCGGCCGCCGATGACGGCGCCACGGCCCCTTTCGCCGACCGGTCCATCGTGCATGTCGTGCGCCAGTTCTACCCGATGATCGGCGGACTGGAGGATTTTGTCCGCAACCTGGTCGGTCGTCAGGTCGGCCGCTTCGGCAGTGTCCGCGTGGTCACGCTCGACCGGCTGTTCATCGAGCCCGACCGGCAGCTGCCGGCCCGTGACCTGATCGACGGGGTCGAGGTCTGGCGCATCCCCTTCCGCGGATCGCCGCGCTATCCGATCGCCCCCTCTGTCCTGGGCTGTCTTGGCGGTGCCGACATCATCCATGTGCATGCGGTCGACTTCTTCTTCGATGTGCTCGCCGCGACCTCGCTCACGCGGCGCACGCCGATGGTCGCGACCACCCATGGCGGGTTCTTCCACACCGCCAAGTTCCGCCGTCTCAAGTCGGCCTGGTTCAACACGGTCACCCGCGCCACCGCCAGCCGCTACCGCGGCATCGCCTGCTGCAGCGAGAGCGATCTGGCCACCTTCCGCCAGATCGCGCCCTCCCGTGTCCGGCTGATCGAGAACGCGGCCGATCTGGACAAGTTCGGCGATGCGGCTGCCCGCCGGCCGGCCCGCAGCCTCATCACCATCGGCCGCTTCTCGCGCAACAAGCGGCTCGATCATCTGCTCGACATGATGCAGGTGCTGACGGCGAGCGATCCGGCCTGGCATCTCCACATCGCCGGCTCCGCCTCCGACTGGAGCGAGGCCGACATCCGCGCGATGATTGCCGCGCGCGACCTCCACTCCGCCGTGACCTTGCATGTGGGGCCGTCGAATGCCGACATCCGGGCGGTCATGGGCGCCTGCAGCCTGTTCGTCAGCGCGTCCGAGTACGAGGGCTTCGGCATTGCGCTTATCGAGGCGCTGAGCGCCGGGCTCCTGCCAGTCGTCGAACCGAATGCCGCCTTCCGCTCGCTGTCGCGCAAGCACGACATGGTCCGGCTGGCCGGTTTTGCCGACCCGGCCGGCGCGGCAGCGGCCGTCGAGGCCGCGCATTCGGCGCTTTCGGAGCGTCCCGAGGCCTTGCGCCAGGCGGCAATCACCTCCGCCCGCCAGCATGGCTGGGAGACGACGGCCCGGCTTTACGAGGATCTGTACCGCGACGCGCTCGGCTGAGGCAGCGCGCCGACCCGGGCGGTCACCCGCCGCCGGCCCGGGTCTCGCCCGGCCAGGCGCTGCCAGGTGCCGGCTGCCGCCAGTCGCGCCGGCCCCCCGACCGGCGGGGAGCTCCTTGGCGTCGCGCTCCGGGCGGCCGGATCGTGGCCCCGTCGCCAGGCATCGACCGCGCCGGCACAGAGCCAGAGAAGTCCGCCCGTCTTGATGGTCGACAGCGAGTAGGACACGATCATCAGCAGGCAAATGTAGACCACCAGCAGGACCTTGAACTTCCAGGCCTCGTCCGTGTTGATCGGGGCATAGACATAGAGCGCCCAGAGAGCGAGCAGTCCGATCGCCCCGGTCTGGAACAGGGCAAAGGCATAGCCGCTGTCCGACAGGTAGGTGGTGTTGGTCGAGATGCCGAGGATGCCGCGCCAGTCGAGTTTCATCAGCAGCTGGCCGGAAAACAGCCACCGCCCCGTCAGCGTGTCATCCCAGCCGATGCGGTTGGCGGCGGTGGCATAGATCATCAGCGCCACCACGATGGCCACCGGCGCCAGCAGCATCAGCACGCGCGGCGCGGCGCGGTAGAACGGCGCCACCGCGAAGAACAGCAGCGACACGAACATGCCGAAGCGGGCATCGCACAGGATGATCAGCGTGAAGGCAATGGCCAGCAGCAGCCAGCGACGGGCCATGTCGCGGCGGAACACGCCCCACAGGACCAGGAAGGCGCCGAAATTGCCCATCGAAACCGGCTCGAGGAAGACCGACGAGACCCGGTGATTGCCGAGAAAACCGAAGAAATTGCGTCCGCCATACCGCACGCCGCTGTGAAACAGGGCGTTGTCCTCGCCGAGGAAGTTGGTGTCCGCCGTGATCGTGCCGCGCGCAACGTAATAGTCGAAGATGTTCACGTTCGCGGTGTAGAGCTCCAGGAAGAGGAACTCGAACAGCCCCACCACCAGCACGGCAATGGCCGACCAGAGCACGATCAGGTCGACCTGCCGGATGTCCTGGATCTGCCGGCCGACGAAGTAGAAGATGATCGGCACCAGGGCGTCGCGGATCGACTTGAGGTCCATCTCCGCGCGGATCGCCATCAGCATCAGCATGTAGGTGATGTAGAGGGTGATGACCACGTAGAGGCTGGCGCGCCGCGTCATCGCCAGCCCCAGCGCCAGTCCCGTCAGCGCAAGCTCGCACAGCACCACGTGGTTCTGGGAAATGCCCATGACCCGGGTGTTGAGGAAGGCGAGCCCGAGGTTGAAGAACAGCGTTCCGGCAATCACCAGCCAGACAAGCGCCATCCACTCCGGGCGCCGCTCGTCCAGCGGTTTCAGGCGGGGCGACAGCAGCAGTCGGTCAAGCGGCCTCGAGAACGACATTGCCGATCACCCGTTCCTGCCAGGGCTGCAGATAGGCCAGCGTGCGGTCCAGATCGGTCATGCGCGTGCTGCCGATCTGGCTGACCAGAATGATCGCGTCGCAGTTCTTCAAGAGCACCGGCAGGATCGGGTTGCTCTCGGTCGAGCCGCAGTCGATGACGAGGAAATCGCGTGCATCCCCGTCGAAGTCGGCCGGACCGGCGTATTTGCGGGCATCGTTGACCCGCTCGACGCTGACATATTTCGACAGGGCCTGGCCGCGACCGGGACCGAGCTCGCGACCTCTGCTGCCCCGTCGTCCGCCCTGGCGGCCGCGATCGTCGAGCTGACGCATGTCGGTCTCGCGGCTGGCTCCGGGCAGCGCGCGGGCCAGCAGGACCTCTTCGTTCATGTCGTAGAGCGACGTGGCGATCCCGCGGGTCACCGGCAGGGTCTCGATGCGGTCGGTGGTCTTCAGCACCAGCACGTTTGCCGGAAGATCCTCGCCGAGCGCATAGCGCAGCGCATAGGCGACCCGGGTCAGTCCGAGTTCCGCCTCTTCCGGCAGCCGCTCCGGCCGGGACGCCTCTCCGCGACCGAACAGGCCCTTGCGGGTCGAGGGCTGCGCCAGAGCCGGCAGGTTGGTCAGCACGGGAGCCCCGGTCCATTCGACCAGCTCGCGCTCCGAGTTCAGGCGGCCGCTGACGATTTCAAGCCCGACGGCACCGCCGGCTGCCAGCGCGAAGCCGAAGATGCCGGCGGCGGCAATCAGGATCAGGGCAGACGGCCCGCCCGGCGACAGGGGCGGCTGGGCTGCCGAGAGGATGCGCGAGTTCGTGGCCTCCACGTCCTGCTGTTCGGACAGTTCCTGCGCCCGCTTGAGGAACAGCTGGTAGACGCCGCGCTTGGTTTCCGCATCACTTTCCAGCTGCCGCAGCTCGATCTGCGCCTTGTTCTGGTCGGAGTTGGCGACCTTCAGCTGGGCGATGCGGTTCTCGAGGCCGGAGAGATTGGCCTGGGCCCGCTCGAAGTCGGTGCGGATGTTGCGCTGGATGCGCGACAGCTCGTCCGAAATCAGGCGGCGCGTGTTCTGCATCTGCGCTGCCAGTTCCCGCATCTGCGGGTGGTTGGCCCCGAGCGTGGTGGAGGCGCGGGCCTCCCGTTCGGCGAGCGTTGCATACTGGACGCGCAGGGAACTGAGCACGGTGTTGTTCACATCGACGGGAATCCCACCGGCTTCCACGTCGGAGGCACTCAGCCCGCGCACCAGATCGAAGGTGTTCTTCGCCTTCTCGAGATCGACACGGGCCTGGGTCAGCTGCGTGTTCAGGTCCTGCAGCTGCTGGTCCTCGACCAGGCCGCGCTGGGTGGTGGCGATGAGGCCGTTGTCGGCGCGGTAACGCTCGACAGCCGCCTCGGCGCGTTCCACCTGCTCGCGCAGCTGCTGCGCCTGCGCCTGCAGCGACTGGCTGGTGCGCTGGAACCCTTCCGAGCGGGACTTTCGGGTCTCCGCCAGATAGGCCTCTGCCGTGGCATTGGCGATTTCGGCCGCCCGGATCCGGTTGGGATGCGTGGCCACGATCTGGAACACGAAGGTCTTCTCGATGCGGCCGACCTGAAGCTTCTTGCGCAGGGCCTCGATCACCGAGGCACGCTGCTCCTCGTTCGGCTTGGCCGGAAAGAGGAAGGGCAACAGCCGCTGGCGCAGGCCCGGGCCGGTGAAGGCCGGATCGTTCTCGAGGTCGAGCTTCTCGACGACGTCATTGAGCACCGGGTTCGACATGACCACCAGCGCCTGGCTGTCGATGTCGAGGCTTTCCAGCGGCGAGGCGCCCTCGCGGCCGGAGAAGTCGCGACCGAGGATCTGCAGGCTCGGCGGCTCGACAAGCAGCTCGGCGGTTGCGCTGTACTGCGGCGAACGCACCAGAACGAAAGCCACCGCCAAGGCCATGAACAGCGCAGGGACAAGGATCAGCCACCGGAGTCTGCGGGCCAGAATTGCTGGAATGTCAGAGACTTCGACCATTGTCCGTGACCGCTCGTGCAAGAGCCCCGCTTCGCTTTCAGGACTACCGGAATGTCATGACGGACCGCAGGCGACGCTGCGTCCGATTGCCGGTGAGAATGGGGAAACATGATTAACAAGTGGCAAATGAACGTCTGCCACGCTTCCGATCTGGAAATTGTCACACTGCAAATGTAGACAATGGAATTAATCGTTAAACGAAAGTTAACGTGACAGATAAAATGCCACCAAATAAAGTGACAGAAAGATAATGGTAAATCTCCTGGATTTGTGGGTTTAAGCACTTATTCAGCCATCATGGGCATGATGTCATTCGAGATAAAAAATAAAAATCGGTGCGAGGCGCGTAATGCTCATGTCTACTTTGCAGCTTGGAACGCCTGTGGGATCTGGGATGACCCGGATCGGGCCGCTTGGTATCCATAAGCTCACGCGCCCGCAGGCTGTGGACATGATCCGCAGCGCCATGTTGCTTCGACTGAAGATGGATATCGGCATCTGCAACGCCAACACGGTGCTGCAGGCGATGGACAGTCCGGCCTACGCGCGCACCTTGTCGCGCATGACGCTGTTCAATGACGGCATCGGCGTCGATATTGCCAACCGGGCCCTGACCGGCGCCCCGTTTCCGGCCAACCTGAACGGCACCGATCTGGTTCCCTTCATCCTGCACACGATCGGACTGCCGCTGCGCATCTATCTCCTCGGGGCAAAGCCGGAGCCGGTGGCCCGGGCGGCGGAGCACATCGAGGACAATTATCCCGGCCATCACGTTGCCGGCTTCCGCGACGGCTATTTCGGTCCGGACGAGCTCGACGACGTGATCGCCGACATCAACGCGGCCAAGGCTGACCTCCTGCTGGTCGGCATGGGCAACCCGCGGCAGGAACAGTTCATCGTCGACAACCGGGCCCGTCTCAACCCGACGGTCTGCATCGGCGTCGGAGCCCTGTTCGATTTCATGTCGGGCGAGGTGGTGCGCGCGCCGCAGGTGCTGCAGGCGGCCGGTCTGGAATGGCTGTTCCGGCTGATGCAGGAGCCGCGCCGTCTCGGCAAGCGCTACACGATCGGCATCTACCGCTTCCTCGCCGCCGTCTACCGCCTGCGCCAGGAAACGCGCCGGGCTGCCGCGCTCGAGGCCGAGCGCACGCGGCCGCCGATGCTGTGACGCCGGCCTGACCCCTCCCGGAGCCCGGCCGGACGGCGCATCTGGCCCGGACGGGGCAGGCCGACCTGTCATCTTTTTTCCTTCGGGCCGCTTGTCCTGGCCGCGCACCTGTCGCTTTGGCGGAGGGCCGATGCCGCATCCAGACTTGGCCAGCCGCGCGCGCGCGGCTAAAACATCAGGATGAGCACTGCCCTGACCGGATTCTCCCTGCCAGACAGCCTGCCGGTCCTTGAACCGGGATGGGTCTGGCTGGCCGGTGCCGGCCCGGGCGATCCGGGACTGATGACCCTGCATGCCCTCAACGGCCTGCGCCAGGCGGACGTGGTCGTCTACGACGCGCTGGTGGACACGAGCATCCTGTCCTTCGTCCGCCCTGGGGCCCTGCTGGACTATGCCGGCAAGCGTGGGGGCAAGCCCAGTCCGAAGCAGCGCGACATCACGCTGAAGCTGATCGACTATGCGCGGGCCGGCCGGCGCGTGTTCCGGCTCAAGGGCGGCGATCCCTTCGTGTTCGGACGGGGCGGGGAAGAAGCGCTGGCGCTGGCCGGGGCCGGCATCCCCTTCCGTGTCATTCCGGGCGTGACGGCCGGCATCGGCGGTCTCGCCTATGCGGGCATCCCCGCCACCCACCGGGACGTGAACCAGGCCGTCACGTTCCTGACCGGGCATGACCAGACCGGACTGGCTCCGGACGCGATCAACTGGAAGGGCATTGCCGAAGGCTCGCCGGTCATCATCATGTACATGGCGATGAAGCATCTTTCCCAGATTGCCGGCGAACTGATGGCCTGTGGACGATCCGGGCATGAACCTGTGGCCATCGTGTGCAATGCGTCCCTGTCGGCCCAGACCGTGCTGGAGACGACGCTGGCCACCTGCGCTGCCGATGCCGAGGCAGCCGGTCTGGCGCCGCCGGCCATCGTCTGCGTCGGCGAGGTGGTGCGCCTGCGCGCCGGGCTGGACTGGCTTGGGGCCATGTCCGGCCGCGTGCTCACCGGCGATCCCCTTGGCCATGGCGATCCGCTGCGCAGCCTGGGCGCGGCCGAATGACCGGTTCCCTGCCGCCGGCCCTGCTGCTGGCCGCACCCACATCCGGATCCGGCAAGACCACGCTCACCCTGTCGCTGCTGGCCGCCCTGCGTGCCACGGGCCTCGTCGTGCGGGCGGCGAAATGCGGTCCCGACTACATCGACCCCCGGTTCCACGAGGCGGCGAGCGGCGCGCCGTCGGTCAATCTCGATCCCTTCGCCATGACCCCGGAAACCCTTCGTCAGGTGGCTGCCGCACAGGCCTCCGGGGCGGACCTCCTGCTGATCGAGGCGGCGATGGGCCTCTTCGACGGGGCTGCCGACGGCAAGAGCAGCGCTGCCGACGTGGCCGCCGCGCTGGGCGTTCCGGTGATCCTCGTCGTCGACTGCGGCCGCCAGGCCCAGTCGGTTGCCGCGCTGGTGCGCGGGTTCCGCGACCACCGTGCCGACGTCCGGGTGGCCGGCGTCATCCTCAATCGCATCGGCAGCGCCCGGCATGCGGATCTGCTGACCTCGGCACTGGCACCGCTCGGCATGCCCGTGCTCGGCCTGATGCCGCGCAAGGCCGCGCTGGCCCTGCCAGAGCGCCATCTCGGGCTCGTTCAGGCCGAAGAAACCGCCGACCTCGCCGGGTTTCTGGCGGGCGCGGCAGAAGCGGCCCGAACGGCCGTTGACCTTGCAGCCCTCGTCGCCCTGGCCGGGCCGCTTGCCGGTGCGGCGGCGCAGCCGGCGCCGGTGCTGCTGCCGCCGCCGGGGCAGCGCGTGGCCATCGCGCGCGATGTCGCCTTTTCCTTCGCCTATCCGCATCTGCTTGCCGGCTGGCAGGCGGCTGGCGCCGAGATCCTGCCCTTCTCGCCGCTTGCCGACGAGGGGCCCGATCCGGCTGCCGACGCGGTCTATCTGCCCGGCGGGTATCCGGAGCTGCATGCCGGGCGCCTTGCGACCAACGCCGGCTTCCGCTCCGGGATGAAGCGGGCCGTGGCTGCAGGCCGGCCTGTCTTCGGCGAATGCGGCGGCTACATGGTTCTGGGCGAGGTGCTGGTCGATGCGGAGGGGGCGTCGCATGCGATGCTGGGGCTGCTGCCATTGCGCACCAGCTTTGCCGCCCGGCGCCTCCATCTCGGCTACCGCCGCCTGACCGCCAGGGCAGACCTGCCTTTTGCCGGCCTGCACCGGGGAACGGAGCTTGCCGCGCACGAGTTCCACTACGCCACGATCCAGCATGAGGGCGCGGCCGACCGGCTGTTTGCCGCCTGTGATCCGGCTGGCGCGCCACTGCCGGACATGGGGCTGGTGCGCGGCCGCGTGATGGGCTCCTTCGCCCACCTCATCAGCGCCTGATCCGCGACCGGGAACGCCCGGGTCCGGCCGCTCGCCCCATCGGGACGGGTGTCAGGGCCGCTCGTTCCCGCCGCAGACCGCAACCGCGACCGTTGCCTGTGCGCTCTGGCGCCGGGACAGCCGCAGCAGGCTTCCCGGGCCGGCGGCCGCCAGCGCCGCTGCCTCGCAGACGCTGCCGCTGCCGGTCAGGGCCCGCACCCGGTCCGACCCGGAGCGGATGCGGTCTGCCTGCGCCTGCAGGTCGTCGGGACTGAGGCCTGTCACTGCCCAGCCGCGCGCGGCTGCCAGGGCCTGCAGCGCGGGGTGCCCGGTCCGCCGGTCAAGCGTCGCCAGACCGGCAACGGCCAGCGGGCCGGCCTCCGTGAGCGCGGCGGCGACGAGCGTGGCGAGTTCCTCCGCGCTGCAGCGGCTGCTCAGCCCGATGCCGACGAACGCCTTCGGTTCCCTCACGTCTCAGCCCTCGTCCTTGCGATCCTCGCGCAGCGAGGGAAGGCGCTTTGCCCGGATCGCATAGTCGCCGGGCTTCGGGGCGGCGCTGTCCGTGACCGGCTGCCTGACCACGTCGGCATGGATCTTCTTGCCGCGCGCCTTGCGCGGGGCTTCGCCGGAGGGGCTGCCGCCATGCGACAGGAACCCGCGCGAGCGCAAGCCCTTGGCGGCCGGTGGACGGTCCGTCGCCTCTGGCGGCGAGACCGGAGCCCGCGCCGGACGGGAACGCAGCGGCGGGGACGGGCGCTCCGGGGCCGGGCGCTCCGGGGCCGTGGCAGGCAGCTCCTGCGGACCGGCGGCGGGTGAGGACGCGCGCGGCGGCCGCTGGCCAAGCGAGCCCGGGGTCACGGGCACCCGACGTGTCATCCTGTCTCAACTCCGAACGGTGTGTTTCAAGCCCCCAACCTCTTCGGCGGGATGCAGTGGCGAGCCGAGACTAGAGAGCCGGGGACGGTCCTGCAACCGCCCCGCTCTCCCGCATTGCCGCAGCCGGCAGCTTCCGCTAGGGAACAGGCATGAGGGACGGGGTGTTGCGCAGTCTTTGCGCCAGGACAGGCAAAGCGGCTGGACCGCGCGGCAGTGCCGCGTGGCTGACGATGCTTGCCGTCCTGCTGTGGTCGCTCATCCCGACAGGCTTCATGCCCGCGGTCAGCACAGACGGTGGCTTCACCATCGTCATCTGCAGCCCGGACAGTCCGGACGGGGTCCGCACCATCCAGGTGGATGCGGACGGCCGGGAACTGCCGGCGTCCGCACCGGATACAGACCCTGGTTCCGGTGACGGGCACCGCAGCGGCGACCACGGCAATCCCTGCATCTTTGCCGCCGTGCTGGCTCTCGGACTTCCGGCCTCCGGCGTGCTGCCCGCGCCGGCGCCGGACCTTGTGGCACAGGCAGCTAGCCCTGTTTCCGACAGCGGGCCACCCTCGCTCTTCCTGCGCCCCGTCGGGGCCCGGGCTCCCCCGGTCGTCGTCTGATCCCAACCCCACCACATCCGTGATCCGACTGCCCTGCGTCGCCGTGCCCGCACGCGCGCCCGCATGGTCATCCGAGGTTCAGACATGACTGACATGACTTCCGAAACCGCCGCCGGCACCGGGCGCGCGGGCACCGACCATACCGCAAGCTTCTACCGCGCCGCCTGGCGCTGGCACTTCTACGCCGGCCTCTACGTGGCTCCGTTCCTGATCATGCTGGCCGTGACCGGCCTGATCATGATGTGGACGGCCGTCATCGAGGGACGCGACGGTGAGTACCGCTACGCGGTGACACCGGCCGCCAGCGTTGCGCCGGTGTCGGCGCAGGTTGCCGCCGCAAGCGCGGCCAACGGTGGCGCGCCGGTTCGCCACTACATCGCCCCGCGCAACGCCGACGGCACCGCGCTCGTCCGCGTCGACGGGGCCGAGGGCCCGACCGTTGTCGCCGTCAACCCGTACACGGCCGAGGTCATCGAGAGCTGGCCCCGGCGCGCCGGCCTCTATGATCTGGCCTCCGACATCCACGGCACGCTGCTGATCGGCGACCTCGGCGACCGTCTGATCGAGATTGCGGCCAGCCTTGCCTTCGTCCTCATCGTCACCGGCCTCTACATGTGGTGGCCGCGCGAGGAGGGGGCTGGTCGCGTGCTGCTGCCGGATCTCCGTGCCTCCGGGCGCAAGCTGATGAAGTCGCTGCACGTGTCGGTCGGCTTCTACAGCGCCCTGCTGCTTGTGGCCTTCCTGCTGTCCGGCCTCGCCTGGGCCGGCATCTGGGGCGACCGCTACGTGCAGGCCTGGAGCACCTTCCCGGCCGAGAAGTGGGACAACGTGCCCCTGTCCGACGCCACCCACGCCTCGATGAACCACGGCGGGCAGGACGTCGCCTGGGGCATGCAGAAGACCCCGATGCCGGAATCCGGCTCCGCTGCGGGTGTCACCGGCGTTCCGGCCGGGACGCCGGTCACGGCCGACAGCATTGCCGCGCTGGCCCGCGCCATCGGCATGGAGGGCCGCTTCCAGATGGCGTTCCCGAAGGGGGAGACCGGCGTCTGGACCCTGTCCCAGGACAGCATGAGCAACGACACCGGCAACCCGGCCGATGACCGCACGGTCCACATCGACCAGTACACCGGCAAGATCATCGCCGTTGCCGCCTATGCCGACTACTCGATCCCGGCCAAGGCCATGGCGATCGGCATTGCGCTGCACGAGGGCGACATGGGCTGGTGGAACATCACGCTCAACACGGTGTTCTGCCTCTCCATCGTGTTCCTGTCGGTCTCCGGCCTCGTCATGTGGTGGCAGCGCCGGCCGAAGGGCGCTGCCCTGCGCCTGCTGCCGCCGCAGGTGCCCGTCGACATGCCGCACTGGCGCTCGGCAATGCTGGTCATGCTGCTGGTCGCCTTCGCCTTCCCGCTGGCGGGTCTGACCATGATTGCCGTCCTGGCGCTCGACCTGCTCGTCATCTCGCGCCTGCCGGCCCTGCGCCGCGCCCTGCGCTGAGCCTGGCCCTGCCGGCGCGTCGTGACCGGGCGGCGCGCCGGCAGGGAACCGCCTGCGCAGTCTCCACCCGCACGGACGGGTCCGCCGCGCCCGCGACGGGGTGATGCCAGGCGGCAGAATCCGCTAGACTGTCACCGAAAAACGGGTCGGGAGGACAGAATGGCCACCGTGACACTCATTGGCGATGCCGACGCGTCGCCCCGCGTGGCAGCCGTCTTTGCGGACATCCGCGCCACGCGCAAGTCTGATTTCGTCAACAACTTCTGGCGCGCCCTGGCCGTCGATCCCGACGGGCTCGAGCGCACCTGGGCCGAGGTCAAGGCGGTGATGGTCGCCCCCGGCAGCCTCGATCCGCTGACGCGCGAGCTGATCTACATTGCAGTCTCGATTGCCAACGGCTGCTCCTACTGCGTCCACTCGCACACGGCTGCGGCCCGCGCCAAGGGCATGACCGGCGCGCAGCATGGCGAGCTGCTCGCCATTGTCGGGCTGGCCGGAAAGACCAACCATCTGGCGACGGCACTGCAGGTCCCGGTCGATCCGGCCTTCGACGCGGCTGCCCCGGGCTGATGCCTCGCCGCAGCCTGGACGCCCGGATGGTCCGGACTGCTGTCCACGCGTGCGGGGGCAACTGAAAAAATTTACAAGGACCGGATGCCCCGGTCGCAATCCGCGGCTATGGTCAGCACAGATCGCGCCTGCAGCGCGTGCAGTGAGAAGGAAGCAGCCGATGGGTCGTCATATGGTCTTGACCGCAATCGCAAAGGACCGCCCGGGCCTCGTGGATGCGCTTGCGGATGTGATCGCGGCAGCCGGGGGGAACTGGCTCGAAAGCTCCATGGCCCGTCTTGGCGGTGAATTTGCCGGCATCGTCAGCTTCGAGGTGCCGGAAGACCGGGCGGCCACGCTGGAAAGCGCGCTCGCCGCGCTCTCGGGCGAAGGGATTGCCGTGACGCTGCGCACCGGCGCGCCGGAGGCCGAGGACAAGGGCCGCAAGATCCGGCTGGATCTCGTCTGCCAGGATCAGCCGGGCATCCTGCGCGCGGTCACCCGCGTCATTGCCGCCGAAGGCATCAGCATCGAGACGCTGGAAACGCTGGTCGGACCCGGCTCCATGTCGGGCGAGATGCTGTTCCGTGCCTCGGCCGACCTGCGGTTGCCCGCCGGGGCCAGCGTCACGCGTCTGCACGAGGCCATCCAGTCGATCGCTGCCGACCTGATGGCCGACATCGACATGAACGAGGAAGACGACTGAGCCGCTGCGGCAGTCGCGCACGCGCCCCCGGCGGATGCGCCCGCCCGCCCGGGCTGGCCTCGCCTCTGCCGGGATCTCAGATCGCGATGCTCGGCAGGCGCCCGCCGCCGATCTGGATCTCGCGCGTGTCCGGGTCGAAGGCGAAATGGGACGCGTTGTTGACGAGCAGGGCGATGTGGCCGAAGGCGGCAGCGTCGCTGAAGGCGATCCGGTGCTTCTCCCGCGTCCGCGCCAACGCGAACTCGATCACGTAGGAGTTCGCCTCGACGTTGATGTAAAATCCAAATCCCAGGATCGGCTCTGCCGCCATTGCACCCTCGCTTCCTGTGAGGTGTGTTAAACCTGTGCGTGCAGAAGGCTTAATGTTCGCCCGGGTTGTTTTCAAGTCAAATGTCGGCCGTGGGCAAGGCCCCGGGGGCAGGTGTGGGCAGGCGTGGGTCGGGCCCCGGTCGGACCCCGGTCGGGTCCGGTTTGGGGCCAGTTCGGGGCCAGGTCGGGTCTGGGCCTACTCCGCCACGGTCCAGCTGCGCGCATCCTCGCGGGCCCCGATCAGCGCCAGACCCTTGGCCACGGAGGAGAGTTCCTCGCCGCCGCTGAGACGCTCGGGGCCGAACCGCCTTGCAAAGAGCTGCCGGATCGCCGGGACGAAGGACGTGCCGCCGGTGAGGAACACCTGGTCGACCTCGCCGGCCTGAAGGCCAGCCTGATCGAGCGTGCGGGTCAGGGCCTCGTCGATGCGCTGGAGATCATGCTCGATCCAGGTCTCGAAGTCTGCCCGCGTCACGGTGGCCACGAAGTCCTTGCCGATCGGCGCGAAGCGGATCTCGGTTTCCTCGGCGAAGGACAGCCGCGCCTTTGCTTCCGACACCGCCTTGTAGAGCGGGTAGCCCTGGTCGGTCTCGACCAGCTCGATGAACAGCTCGATCTTGTCCTCGTCGATGCAGTAGGGGAGCATCTTCTTCAGGTCGCGGTAGTCGGCGGAGGCCTTGAACACCGACAGGAGGTGCCAGTGGGCGAAGTTGGAGAAGAGGTTCGGCGGCACCTCCAGCGTCTTGCCCATGCTGCGGTACTGGCTGCCCTTGCCGAGATGCGGCAGGATCACCTTGTCGACGATGCGGTAGTCGAGCGTGTTGCCGGCGATGCCGAGACCGCCGTGACCGAGCGGCTCCGCCTGCAGGCGTCCGCCATCGCGGGAAAAGCGCATCAGCGAGAAGTCGGTGGTGCCACCGCCGAAGTCGGCGACCAGCACCGTTGCCGAGCCCTCCAGCCGCTGCGCGAAGGCGAAGGCAGCGGCCACCGGCTCGTAGACGAACATGACGTCCGAGAAGCCGAAGCGCGACAGGGCGTTGCGGTAGCGCTGCATGGCCAGCGCCTCGTCCGGCGCGCCGCCGGCGAAGGTCACCGGGCGGCCGATCACCAGCCGCGCCCCGCCGGCATCCAGAGGCGCATCGCGGTGGCTGCCCGCCCGTCGCAGGAACACCTCCATCAGCGCCTCGAAGTCGAACTGGCGACCGAAGATGCCGGTGCCGCGGAACAGCCGGCTGGCGACGAAGGTCTTCAGCGACTGCAGGAACCGGCACTCGCCGGTGTGGTCGAGGAACTGGCGGATCGCCCAGGGTCCCACGTCGGCGCGCGCGTCGGCCTGCTCGGTGCGCCCGGGCTCGAGAAAGCACAGCACCGAGGGCAGGCTGTCCACTTCCTCCGCACCCTTGCCGAAGGTCAGGGTTGTTGCCTGGCCTGAGGCATCCACGCCGGTCAGGACGGTGTTGGACGTGCCGAAGTCAAGGCCGAGAGCCGGACGCATGGGGAACCTCTTCGCGGAAACAGCGGGCGGATGTCGGCATGGCCGGACGGGACAGTCTGCAGCACCGGTGCGCAGGCCCGGGTCATCGGGCCGATCTGCAGGGGTGTGCGCAATAACCGATAAGCCCTGCCGGCGCAATCCCCGCCGCCGCCAGAGACAAGCGTCAGCCTCGTGCAAGCTTGGCCCGGTAGTCCTGTAGGCCGAACGACACCGTTGCGGAGACTTGCCGTGGAACCGGTCTACCTTACCCGTCTGGCATCCCAGCACAACGACTGGCTCGCCGTGCGTCAGGCGACAATCGCGCAGAACGTGGCCAACTCCGACACGCCGGGCTATGCCGCGCGTGACATCGAGCCCTTCGCCTCCGTGTTCAACGAGACCCGCCTTTCGATGATTGCGACCCACGGCAGCCACATGGGCAGCGCTGCGGAGACGCCGGAGGCGGCCGAGGTGGAGAAGGCGGACACCTGGCAGGTTTCCCATTCCGGCAACAGCGTCAGCCTCGAGCAGGAGCTGATGAAGGCGGGCGAGGTCGCCCGCGAGCACGCGCTCACCACCACGCTCGTGAAGTCCTTCCACCGCATGTATCTGGCCAGCCTGAAAGGCTAAGCGATGATGATCGACCCGTTGACCGCCACCCTGAAGATCTCCTCCTCCGGCCTGCAGGCCCAGTCCGAGCGCCTCCGCGTCGTGTCGGAAAACCTGGCCAATGCCCAGTCGACCGGCAAGACCAAGGGGGCTGATCCCTACCGTCGCAAGACCATCACCTTCGAGAGCGAGCTGGACCGCGCCTATTCGGCCGATCTGGTCAAGGTGAAGGACATCGGCACCGACAAGGGGGACTTCACGGTCGAATATGACCCGGGCCATCCGGCCGCCGACGACAACGGTTACGTGAAGCTGCCCAACGTCAACATGCTGGTCGAGATGGCCGACATGCGCGAGACCAACCGCTCCTACGAAGCCAACCTGAAGATGATGACGCAGGCCCGTTCCATGGTCATGCGCACCATCGACCTGCTGAGGACCTGACCATGATCGACCAGATCTCTTCCCTGAACTCGGTGTCGTCGGACGGCATCCTCTCCGGCGTCTCGCAGACCCGCTACGTCGGCGGTCCGGCTCCGGTCGGCGGGGCCGAAGCCACGCCCGGTGTCAGCTTCTCCGAGACGATGGCCCAGGTGTCGCTGGATGTCGTCGACCGCATCAAGGACGGCGAGGCCGCCGCCATTTCCGGCATCAGCGGCAAGGCCTCTGCGCAGCAGGTCGTGGAGGCGGTCATGGCCGCCGAGGCGTCGCTGCAGACCGCCATCGCCATCCGCGACAAGGTGGTCTCCGCCTACCAGGAAATCAGCCGCATGACGATCTGAAGCCACCGGCTTCCGGTCCCCGGACACGGAGAATGACATGAAAGCCCTTGCCATCGCGGCCACCGGCATGAGCGCTCAGCAGCTCAACGTCGAGGTGATCGCCAACAACATCGCCAACATGAACACCACCGCCTACAAGCGCGCGCGGGCGGAGTTCACGGATCTTCTGTACCAGGCCGAACGCCTGCAGGGCGTGCCGAACCGGGGCGGCGAGGATCCGGTGCCGGAAGGCGCACAGCTCGGGCTCGGCGTCCGTTCGGCGGCCATCCGCAAGCTGCACATGCAGGGCACCCTGACCAACACCAACAACAAGCTCGACGTCGCCATCGACGGCCGTGGCTGGTTCCAGGTCACTGGCCCCGAAGGCGAGACCCTCTACACCCGTGCCGGCGCCTTCAACAAGAACGCCGAGGGTCGCCTGGTCACGCTGGACGGCTACACGGTCGAGCCCGCGATCCTGTTCCCGCCGGAGACCACCGAGATCATCATCAATGAATCCGGTCAGGTCTTTGCCCAGATCGACGGCGAGGTGAACCCGCGCGAACTCGGCCAGCTGACCCTGACCAATTTCGCCAATGATGCCGGCCTCGAGCCGATCGGCGGCAACCTCTTCCGCGAGACGGCCGCCTCCGGTGTGGGCATCGGTGGCGTGGCCGGCGAGCCCGGCTTCGGGATCATCCGCCAGGGCTACACCGAAGCCTCCAACGTCGATCCGGTGAAGGAAATCACCGAGCTGATCTCCGCCCAGCGGGGCTACGAGATGAACTCCAAGGTGATCCAGGCGGCCGACGACATGGCGGCGGTCGTGACCAAGGGCATCCGCTGACCGCGGAGCTGACAGGGAGGCGCGCCATGTTCGTGCGACTGTTCATCGTCATGCTGGTCGCCGGCCTCGCCGCCAGCGCCGCGCTGACCGGGGCCCGGGCCGGCAACATCGACCTGCCCGTGCCGCGCGCCACCATCCATCCCGGCGACCTGATCACCGAGGACATGGTGATCATCCGCCGCTTCCCGGACCAGACCACCCGCCGCTTCCAGGTCGTCGTCAGCCGCAGCGAGCTGGTCGGAAAGATCGCCCGGCGCACGCTGCAGCCGGGTCATCCGGTGCCGGCGACCGCGATTGCCCCCGACATCGTCATCAAGCGCGGCGAGCCTGCGCGGCTGGTGTTCCAGGAGGGCTCGCTCTTCATCATCGCCCAGGCCGAGGCCCTGCAGAACGGCACCGTCGGGTCCTTCGTCCGGGTGCGCAACATCGACAGCGGTCTGATTGTCACCGGCAAGGTCCAGCCGGACGGCTCCGTCCTGATAGGAAACTGAACATGCGCCGCCTCCTTCTCGCGCTGGCTGCCGCCGTGGCCCTGGTTGCCGGCGCGGCTCCGTCCGCCGCCATGGTCCGCATCAAGGACATCGCCTCGTTGCAGGGCGTGCGCGACAACCAGCTTGTCGGCTATGGCCTTGTCATCGGCCTGCAGGGCTCCGGCGACACGCTGCGCAACTCGCCCTTCACCGAACAGTCGTTGCAGTCCATGCTCGACAGCATGGGGGTCAATGTCCGGGATGCCCGGTTGCGGACCCGCAACGTTGCCGCGGTGGTCGTGACGGCGACATTGCCCCCCTTCTCCAGCCAGGGGGCCCGCATCGACGTCAGCGTCTCCTCGCTCGGCGACGCTGCCTCGCTGGCCGGCGGAACGCTGGTGGCCACGCCGCTGATGGGGGCTGACGGTGCGGTCTATGCCGTGGCCCAGGGCGCGGTCGCCGTGTCCGGCTTCTCCGAGAGCGGCCAGGCCGAAAGCCTCAGGCAGGGCATTCCGACCGTCGGCCGCATTCCCAACGGCGCGCTGATCGAGCGCAACCTGCCGGATCGCTTCTCCAACATCCCCGCCCTGGTGCTGGAACTCTCCAACCCCGACTTCCGCACGGCCGTGCGGGTGGCGGATGCGATCAACCGGCACACCAAGGCGACCTATGGCGTCAATGCCGCCAAGGAGCGCGACTACCGCTCGATCGACCTCACGCCGCCGGCAAGGATCAACGTCACCCGCTTCATTGCCGAGATCGAGGGGCTGCTCGTGCAGCCGGACACGCCCGCCCGGGTCGTGATCGACGAGCGCACGGGCACGGTGGTGATCGGCCGCGACGTGCAGGTCTCCACCGTTGCGGTCACCCACGGCAACCTGACGGTCCGCATCACCGAGGCGCCCGAGGTGTCGCAGCCGCAGCCCTTTGCCCTGAACGGCGAGACCACGGTGACGCCACGCACCTTCATCGATGCCGAACAGTCCGGCGGCCAGCTGGCCATCGTCGGGGGCACCGACCTGCAGACCCTGGTGCGCGGCCTCAACCGCATCGGCCTCAAGCCCACCGGCATCATCGCCATCCTGACCGCGATCAAGACCGCCGGAGCGCTCCAGGCCGACCTCGTCATCCAGTAGCCGCTTGCCCGTCTGCCTCCCGCAGCACCTTGGCCCCGCTCCGCGCACCGGAGCGGGGCCTTCTGTTTGTGCCGTGCCTCTCGTCCGGCACGGGTGGCACAGCCCCGCGCAAGCCTCGCGCGGCATAGTCGGCAGCAACAGTGACCGGACAGGACCTCCCGAAAGGATCCCCATGCCCAAGGCTCTCTCGTCATGCCTGACCGCCCTGCGGCGCCGTCCCCTTCCGTTGCTGGCAAGGCTTGCCGGTGTCGTGACGCTGGCCGGCGTCGCGATCCTGGCACCGGCGGGGGCCGCGCTGGCCCAGTCGGCGCCCATGCCCAAGCCGGACCAGACCGCCGGCGCCGACACGCCGATGACCGACGCCGAACGGTACTGCCGCAACACCGGCAGCGCCGCCAACGATGCCCGTCTTGCCTGGCAGACCTGGAACCTCGTTGCCCTGGAGGAAAAGGTCCAGGTCCGCATCCGGGAACTGGAACAGAAGCGGGCCGAGTACCAGGCCTGGGTCGAGCGCCGGGAAAAGGTCCTGAGCGAGGTCGAGGGGCATGTGGTCTCGATCTTCCAGCGCATGCGCCCGGAGGCGGCAGCCGCCCAGCTTGCCACGCTCGACGAGGACACCGCCGTCGCCGTTCTCGTGAAACTGAATGCCCGTGCCGCCAGCCAGATCCTGGACGAGATGGAGCCCGCCCGCGCGGCTCAGCTGACCAATTCCATGGCCGGCCTCACCAAATCCGAAGCCCAGGGAAGCCTCTGATGCATCGTCTTTTTCGCCCGCATGCCGCCCTTGCTGCCGTTGCCCTGCTGGCTGGCGGCTGCACCAGCCAGTTCCAGGATCTTGGCCGCGAGCCGACGATGTCGCCGGTGGGCTACGGCCTTGCGGTCCAGCCGGCTGCAGTCTATCCGCTCAACACCTTCAGCCCCTCCGCGCGAAAGGACTACAATTCGCTGTGGGTCGGGGGCCGCGAGGACTTCTTCTCCGATCCGCGCGCACGCCGCGTCGGCGATGTCCTGACCGTCCGGATCGCCATCAACGACAAGGCCACGCTCGACAACAACTCCAACCGCGGCCGCAACTCGTCCATCGGCCTTGGCGGCGAGCTGTCGGCCGGATGGGACGGGCGCTCCACCGGAGGCGAACTCTCGCTCGACGGCACCTCCGGTTCCAACTCCACCTCGCGCGGCTCGATCGACCGCAAGGAGGAGATCGAGCTGTCCGTGGCGGCCGTGGTCACCGACCGGCTGCCGAACGGCAACCTCGTCATCTCCGGATCGCAGGAGGTCCGCGTCAACTACGAGATGCGCGTGCTCAACGTCGCCGGCATCGTCCGCCCGCGCGACATCGCCGGCAACAACACCATCGACTACGACAAGATCGCGGAGGCGCGGGTGTCCTATGGCGGTCGCGGGCGCATCTCGGAGGTGCAGCAGCCGGCCTGGGGGCAGCAGCTCTATGACGCCGTCGTGCCCTACTGAGCGCCCGTGCTGAAGGAGCCCCGCCATGTCTGACTCCGGCTTTTCCTCCTCCGGCCGCGGCCCAACGGGGGCCAGCCTGTTCGGATCGCTCGTGATCCTCACCCTGCTTGCGGCCGGCGTCGGTGCGCTGGCAGGCATGCATCTGGCCGACACCGTGCGCCGGTCCGTCAACGCGGAAGCGGCCGCCACCCCCGCGCCGGCGGCTCCGGTCTATCCGGCGCTGTCGCGTCTGCGGCAGCTGAAGCCGCTGGTGACCAACCTCGCCGCGCCCAAGGACGCCTGGATCCGCGTGCAGGCCTCGATCATCCTCGACGAAAGCGATATCGACGATCCCGGCATCCTGGCCGGTCACATCGAGGAAGACATCCTCGCCTACCTGCGCACCATCACGCTCGAGCATGTCGAGGGCGCGGCCGGACTGCAGCACCTGCGCGAGGACCTCAACGAGCGCGCCATCACCCGCTCGGGCGGCAAGGTGCGTGAACTCATTCTCGAATCCCTGGTGGTGCAATGAACGGTGCCCTGACGCGCCTCGGGCTTGCCAGCCTGCTCCTTCTGGCCGGAACGGCGGTGGCCGCGGCCCAGTCCCAGCCGGCCCTGCCGGATCTGTCCACGCTGATCCCGGAGGGCGACGGCAGCCTGGCCGGGCGGATCATCCAGGTGATGGCCCTGCTCACGGTGCTCTCCGTGGCGCCGGGGATACTGATCATGGTGACGAGCTTCATCCGCTTCTCGATCGCCTTCTCCTTCCTGCGGTCGTCCATCGGCCTGCAGACGACGCCGGGCAACCTGATCATCATCTCGCTCGCCATGTTCATGACCTTTTACGTCATGGCCCCAACCTTCGACCGCGCGTGGAAGGAAGGCGTCGTGCCGCTCATGAACAACGAGATCAACGAGGTCGAGGCCTACGAGCGGATCACCGACCCGTTCCGCGACTTCATGCTGAGCCAGGTGCGCGAACAGGATCTGGTGCTGTTCGACGAACTTGCCGCCGGCCGCGTCACCACCGGCGAGGCGACCTCGCCCGAGGAAATCGAGATGCGGGTGCTGATCCCGGCCTTCATGATCTCCGAACTCCGGCGCGGCTTCGAGATCGGGTTCCTGATCGCCTTGCCCTTCCTCGTCATCGACATGATCGTGGCGACGATCACCATGTCGATGGGCATGATGATGCTGCCGCCGACCGTGATCTCCCTGCCATTCAAGGCGCTGTTCTTCATCCTGATCGATGGCTGGAACCTGCTGGTGGGAAGCCTCGTCCGGTCATTTATGTAGCCTGCAAACAAAAGACGCGACCCGGATCGGGGGCGAGGCAGCAGTGCCTCGCCCTTCGTCTTTTCTGCCCGGGGCATCGCGCCTCGCGGCCTCGCTGCATCGCCGCGGACGCCGGGCGCCAGCGCCCTGGCCGGGACGGGCCATGAGGCGCCTTGCCGTGGATCCGCCATCCTTCTGCCGGCAGGCCCGGGAGGCGGCGGGGGCACTGCATCTCCCGTGACGAGGGCAAATGCCCGGCGTGTCCAGAAGGTCAGCCTCGCGCAAGCAAGCGGGTCTAGGTTGAAGTCACGACAGGTTGGACGGAACCCAACACGAAGTCCAAAGGCATGACGCCGCCCTGTCGTACCGGTGCAAGTCCGGTATGTCCCCTTCAAGATCTTCCAACATGAAAGGGACTAATCATGTCCAGCTTGATGACCAACGCCTCCGCCATGACGGCGCTCCAGACGCTGAACGCCACCAACAAGTCGATGGCACAGGTGCAGAACCGCATCTCCACCGGCTACCGCGTGGCCTCGGCCGAAGACAACGCCGCCTACTGGTCGATCGCGACCACCATGCGGTCCGACAACATGGCTCTTTCCGCAGTGAAGGACGCCCTGGGCCTCGGCGCCGCGACGGTGGACGTCATGTACACGGCCATGGACAAGACCGTTGATGTCGTTAACGAGATCAAGGCCAAGCTCGTCGCCGCCCGCCAGCCGGGCGTTGACCGCGGCAAGATCCAGTCCGACATCACCGAGCTGCAGGGCCAGCTTCAGACGATTGCCGACTCGTCCGTGTTCAACGGCGAGAACTGGCTGTCGGTGAACTCCGGCGCTGCCTCCTACAACGGCACCAAGACGGTTGTCGGCTCGTTCACCCGCTCTGCCGGTGCGATCACCATCGACACGATCGCGATCGACATCACCCAGACCGAGCTGTACGACAGCGCCGACCAGTCCGGCATTCTCGACCGGGACCGCACCGTTGGTGGCACCACCGCGAAGGTGTCGACCATCAACATCTCGGCCCTGACCGACGCTGCCGCTGACCTGACCACCCTGGAGAACCAGATCTCCATCGTGGACCAGGCCCTTGGTGACATCACGGACGCAGCAACCCTGCTGGGTTCGGTGAAGAAGCGCGTTGACCTGCAGAAGGACTTCGCCAGCGCCCTCACCGATGCGATCGACCGTGGCGTCGGCCAGCTGGTTGACGCCGACATGAGCAAGGAATCGACCCGTCTGCAGGCTCTCCAGACCCAGCAGCAGCTCGGCATCCAGGCCCTGTCGATCGCCAACTCGAGCAGCCAGAACATCCTGTCGCTCTTCCGCTAAGACCTTCGGCCGCACGGCCGGGATCTCGATGGGGCCGCGTCCGCAAGGACGCGGCCCCTTTCGTTTTCCGGAACGGCAGTCCGCCGGAGGCATGCCGCAAGCCTCGCGCCAGCCAGCCCCGCGATAGTCGCAGTCATGTTCTGACCGAACGAGCACAGGGGTATGGAATGCCGGGCCGTGAACACGCCGAAAAACTCTTGGCCAATCTGATGGAACTGGGCATGAAGCGCCTCATCGCGCTGGCCTTCATCGGACTCGCGACCGTCCTGACCGTTGGTCTGGGCGCCTACTATCTGAGCCGTCCGCAGATGACGGCCCTCTACACCGGCCTGCAGGGCGACGATGTCAACCGCATCGGCTCGGCGCTGCAGGATGCCGGCATCCCCTACGATGTCAGCTCCGACGGCACGGCCGTGATGGTCAGCACCGGCTCCGCTCCCCGGGCCCGCATGTTGCTGGCCGAGCGCGGCCTGCCGCGCGGCGGCAGCTCCGGCTACGAGCTCTTCGACGATCTGGGCTCGCTCGGTCTCACCTCCTTCATGCAGGAGGTGACGCGCCTGCGCGCGATCGAGGGTGAGCTGGCCCGCACGATCCAGCTGATGCAGGATGTCCGGGCCGCGCGCGTCCACATCGTCATGCCCGAAAAGGCCTCCTTCCGGCGGGACCAGCAGCCCCCGTCGGCCTCGGTCGTCATCCGGTCCGATGCCCCGAACGACTCCCGCACCGCCGATGCCATCCGCCACCTCGTCGCGGCCTCCGTGCCGGGCATGACGCCGGACAAGGTCACCGTGCTCGATACCTCGGGCAGCCTGCTCGCCAGCGGCCAGGATCCGGCCAATGCCTCGGCCGGCCAGATGGCAACCCTGGAGGCGGCCGTATCCAGCCGCATCCAGGAGAACATCCGCAAGACCCTGACGCCCTATCTCGGTCTCGACCATTTCCAGGTCAGCGTTGCCGCCGACCTCAACACCGACAAGCGGCGGATTTCCGAGACCGTCTTCGATCCCGAGACCCGCACCGAGCGGTCCGTCCGCACGGTCCGGCAGAACGAGACGTCCCAGAACGCCAGCACCGAGACACCGACCACCGTCGAGCAGAACCTGCCCGAGGCGACGGTCGAGGCGCAGAATGGCGAGCGCTCGTCGGAGGAAAACCAGCGCCGCGAGGAAACGGTCAACTACGAGATTTCATCCAAGACCATCGAGACCTCGCAGGAAGGCTATTCGGTCGAGCGTCTGTCGATCGCCGTGCTGGTCGATCGCGCGCGTCTGGCCGATTCTCTCGGCGGTTCGCCCGACGAGACCGCCTTGCGCGAACAGCTCACCGAGATCGAGCAGCTGGTGGCGTCCTCGGCCGGGGTCAGCGCGGAGCGGGGCGACAACATCAAGGTCTCGGTTGTCGACTTCTTCGAGGGGGCCGGCGACCTTGCTCCGACGCCGCCGCTGTCCATCACCGAGTTGCTGCTGCGCCAGTCCGGCAATGTCATCAACGCCGTCGCGATCATGACGGTGGCCGGTCTGCTGATCTGGTTCGGCCTGCGTCCGGCCCTGGCCGTGCTCCTGCCGCAGCGCACCGAGCGTCCGGCGGAGATCGCCGAACTGTCGATGACGGGCGAGGCCGAGCAGCTGGCCCAGCAGTTCGCCGAACCGCGCGCCCTCGCGGCCCCGGACCATACGGCCCTGCTGGCCGACATGACCAACAAGATCAACCAGTCCTCGATCAAGAAGCTGGAATCGCTGCTCGAGCTCGACGAGGAACAGTCGGCCGCGATCCTCAAGCAGTGGCTCTATGAAGCGGAGCGCGTGTGATGACTGTCCGCTCCATCGCGGCCCATATCCCGGAGTTTGCCGCCGGGCATTTTCCCCGCCTCAGCAAGGATGACGTGCTCATTGCCGACGTGATCATCGGCGAGGACCGCCAGCCGGAGCCCACGCTCGAGGAGCGTCTTGCCGCCGAATATGCCCGGGGCGTCCGGGCGGGGCGCCAGGAGGCCCGGCTCGAGGCGGAGGAGGACCTCGAGGCCCGTGTCACCGCCCTGCGCTCGGAGATCGAGGCAGCCCGGGCCCGGCACCAGCTGGACGAGGCGGACCGGCTCGGACGGACCCTTTCCGCCGCGCTGGATGGCCTGGAACTGCGGCTGGCCGACACGGTGGCCCGTATCCTCGCCCCCTTCGTCGAGCAGCTTGTTCTGGAGCGGGCGGTCAGCCACTTCCGCGCTGCCCTTGGCGAGGTGATGACCGGCGGTGGCAACGACCGGCGTCCGGTCGAGGTTGTCGGTCCGCCGGACCTTTTGGCACTGGTCGAACGCGGTCTCGGTCCGATGGCCGAGCGCGTTGCCCTGGTGCCGGGTCCGGGGCCGGAAGTCCGCGCCAATCTCGAGGACACGGTGATTGAAACCCAGATCGCGGACTGGCTTGGCCGGGTCCGCAGCGCGCGGGAGCAGATGGAATGAGCGCGGATCTCCAGCCCAACGAGATCGTCATTGTCCGCCGGCGGGCGTCGCTCGACAGCGAGCAGGTGAAGAACGGCGTCTGGAAGATCGCCTTCGCCGACTTCATGACCGCGATGATGGCCTTCTTCCTGGTGATGTGGCTCATCAACGTCACCGACGACAGCGTGCGCCGGGGCGTTGCGCAGTACTTCAATCCGGTCAAGCTGTCCTCGACCACCCAGACCCGCAAGGGCCTGAACGATCAGGAAATGCCGGGGCCCGAGCAGGGCAAGCCGGCCGAGATCGATGTGATCATGAACTCTCCGCCCGACCCCGACGGCCGGCCCGGCGCGGCCAATGGCCAGGACATGACGACGCTGTCGCCGGCCGCGGCGGACAGTCCTGCCAGGCGCGGGCTGGGCGAGTTCGAGCCGACCCACACCGAGGCTGCCCTGTTCCGCGACCCCTATGCCGTGCTCGACCAGCTGGCCGACAGCGTCACGCTGACGCCCGGCGAAGGTGCGGCCCCCGAAACGCGCGGGCTGGGCACCCAGCGCCAGGAAGGTGCGCAGGGCGGTGAAGCCTTCCGCGATCCCTTCGATCCGATGTACTGGCAGTTCCTGCCGGGCCGCGAAACGGCCGCACAGCAGGGTGGCGCCGCGAACGACATCTCGGGCGAGGTTGTTGCCGGCGCGTCGAGCTTCAAGGCGCCGGAGACGGCCACGGCTGGCGACGCGCCGGCCCGGCCAGCGGCAACCGGCGTCGACCAGTCTGGCCAGGCCGGCCCGGAGAACGTGGCCGAGGCCCGGTCCGGCACCGGTCCGGATGCCGGTCAGCTGCCGGCTGCTGCCGTCACAGCGGTCGTTGCCCCCGTCGCCCCCGTCGCCTCGTCCGCAGACCGGCCTCATGACCCGTCGGTCCTCCGTGGCGCGGAACAGGCCGACGCCGCACAGCCGGCCTCCACGGCCCCGACGGCCTCTGCGGCCGGGGCATCCGACGCGTCCGCTGCGGCCGCGCGCCAGCTGGCCGAGGATCTGACCCGCGCGATGCGCGGGGTCGAGGGCACGGCGCTCGGCGCGGCGGCCAGCCATGTCGAGGTGGTGCAGCAGGGCTCCGGCGTGCTCATCAGCCTCACCGATGACCAGGACTTCGGCATGTTTGCGGTCGGTTCGGCCGAGCCGCGCGGCGAGCTGGTCAAGCTGATGGAGCGGATCGGCGGCGTGCTCGCCGGCAAGGACGGCCGGATCGTCATCCGCGGCCATACGGATGGGCGCCCCTTCCGGTCCCGCGACTACGACAACTGGCGCCTGTCCACGGCCCGGGCGCACATGGCGCTGTACATGCTGGTGCGCGGCGGCGTCGCCGCCGAACGCATCGACCGTGTCGAGGGCTATGCCGACCGCGATCTCAAGCGGCCGGAGGATCCGCTGGCGCCGTCCAATCGCCGCATCGAGATCTTCATCCTGGAGGACAACGCATGACCCGGCGCATGACCCGGCGACGCACATGGTGCTCTGCTTCCGCGCTTCTCCTGGCTGGCAGCCTGTGGAGCGGGGCCGGTGTGACCGCACCGGAGCGCGCGGCACCGGACAACACACCGGTCAACGCCTTGGCAGAAACGCCGGCGGGAGGCCCCCTGGGCGGCGAGCCGCTGCCGGGCGCCGTGCCGCTGCCTGCGGTTCCCTCGGGACCGGTTCCGGTCCCTGCAGTTCCCGTGAGCGGCATCCAGCCGTTCGAGCTGGTGCGCACGCTGCAGGCGCTGCAGGGGGAGGTCGCCCAGGGCGATGCGCGGGCGCATGTGGCCCAGCGGGCACTGCTCGGGCGCATGCAGGACGCGTTCCTGTCGGCCCCGCCGGAGACCTGGGCCGACCAGCGCAATGCCCGGGCTGCGGTGATCTATCTCCTGAGCGGCGGCAACCCGAAGGTGGTGCGGCAGCTCATCGCGCTGACCCCGCCGCCGGCCGTGGAGGATGACCTGCTGCGCGGGGCCCTGGCCTATGTCGACGGCAACGCGGAAGAGGCCCGCCGGCGGCTGTCGCGGTTCGACCCGATGGACCTGCCGCCCAATCTCGGTGGCCAGGTCGCGCTGGTTCGGGCGGCACTGGAGGTGGCCGGCCAGCCGCAGGAGGCCCTGCGGCTCCTCGGCATCGCGCGCCTGCTCATGCCCGGCACGCTGGTCGAGGAGGCGGCGCTGCGGCGCGAGGTGTTCCTGGCCGGCAAGCTCGGCGAGATCGACCGCTTCCAGAGCCTGTCGATCCGGTATCTTCGCCGCTTCAAGGGCTCGATCTATGCCGGCGACTTCCAGCGTCGCTTCGGCATGGCGCTGGACGGGCTGGGCTTCGGTCTCGATCAGCGACGCTTCGTCCTGCTCGAAGGCCTGCTGGCCGAGTTCGAGGTGCCTGTCCGCCGTCAGTACTACATGGCCGTGACCCGCCAGGCGGTGGTGTCGGGCAATCTCGAGATCGCCCGCATGGCGGCCGGGCGGACCCGCCCGCTTGTGGCGGAGGGCTCGCCGGATGAGGTCCGCCTGCGGCTCTACACGGCCGCCTCGTCGCTGGCCCCGGCCGATGTGATGGCCACCCGCGAACTGCTGTGGTCGATCGATCGCAAGACCCTCGCCCCGGAAGACCTCGCGCTGATGGATGCCGTCTACGCCGTGCTCAACCATGTCCGTCACTGGCCAAGCCCGCCGGACGGGGTCATCGGCGACATCGGGGCCTATGCCTCGATCGACGCGCCGGCCGATCCGGACTGGCGGCGACCCGTGATGCGGGAGGCTGAATTCGTGTTGCGCGAGACCGGCGAGATGCTGGACCAGGCGCGGGAAGGGGGACGGAATGGCGGTTAGCACGACGGGGGTCTTGGCGGCAGCGGCCCCGCTGGGGTCGGCACGCGGCAGCGAGACGGCAGCGGAGGATCCGGGCACGGGTTTCGAGGAGGCGCTGCGCGATGTGGCGCAACCGCGCGAGCGTGGCACGGCCTCCGGTCAGCGCCAGCCGAAGGCCGGCGCGGCCGATGCCGCCGATGCATCGGCACCGGCAGCGGCGGTCGATCCCGGCACGGTGTCGGGGGATGCGGCCTCCGACCCGGCAGCATGGCTGCGTCTGCTCACCTCATCGGTCACGCCGGCGCAGCCGCCGGCAGGTCCGTCCGAGGCGCCGGCCGACGCGGGCATGCCGGATCTCGCCGGCATGCTCGGTCTGACCGGATCGCTTCCGCCGGGCAACGGCGCTGGCGCCGCCCCGGCGACCGCAGCCGCTGCAACGGGGCCAGGCCCCGGAGCCGCCGCAGGCGGTCTGCCGCCAGGCGGGCTCTTGCCCTTCCTGGCCGCAGCGTCACCCTCTCTCACTGCCGGAGCGGAGGGGGCAGGGGGCTCGACACCGGCCAATGGCGCACCTGCGTCGGCCGGAGCGCTCTCCGGACTGGATGACGATGGCCTGTTCGCCCGCTTCGCCGTTGCTCCCGAAGAGGTTCGCATGGATGCGGCCACCGGCCGGCCTGCAGGTCAGGGGGCCGGCCAGGCGGTTACCGCCGAGATCGGCGAGGTCCGGGTGCTGCGCGAGGAGACGCATTTTGCGCCGTCGTTGCGCCTGTCACCGGTCGAGCAGATCGGCGCGGCGATCAGCAAGGCACTGGCCGAACCCCCGCCCGCACCGCCGTCCCCGGGCCAGCTCGTGTCGGGGCCCTTCACGGCACGGGCTGACGGACCCATGGTCAAGGTTCTGGAGATCCAGCTGCAGCCGATGGAGCTTGGCAGCGTGAAGGTCGCGCTGCGGCTGATGGGCGACAGTGTCGAGGTCGTGCTGTCGGCCCAGAACCCGGACACGGTCGAGCTGCTGAAGACCGACCGGCAGCTGCTCGACCAGATGCTGCGTGCCGTCGGGCAGAAGGCGGACAGCATCACCATCCAGGCGGCCAGCGACGACCGGCCGCTGTTCCAGGTCAACGGCTCGCTGCAAGGGCAGGGACCGGGCTGGCTGGCGCAGAACGGAGATGCGGGTGCCGGGCGCGAGGGAGCCTTTGCCCGCGACGGATCGGGTCAGGGGCAGGAGGGCTCCGGCCGGAGCCCGCAGGACAGGCAGAGGGAAACGGAAGGACCTGGTCATGGCGTCACGGGCGAAGATCGCGGCGATCGCAGCGGTGTTGTCTATCTGTGACCTTACCGTTGGCGGGTTCGGGCCGGCCACGGCCCGGGCCGCCGCCGGACAGGCGATCTGCGAGAGGGAGATGGCTGCCGCCGCGCGCGCCTACAACATTCCGCTTGGCGTCCTCTATGCGGTGGGCCTGACGGAGACCGGCCGCCGCAACTCGCTCTCGCCCTATGCCCTCAACATCGAGGGCGAGCCGAAGTTCCTGTCCGATGCCCGGTCGGCCGAGGCAGAGGTGATCGCCGCCCGGGCACGTGGCAAGAAGCTGATCGACATCGGCTGCATGCAGATCAACCATCACTTCCACGGCGAGAAGTTCCGCTCGGTTGCCCACATGCTCGAACCCCGCGCCAATGTGCGTTACGCCGCGCGCTTCCTGAACGAGCTTTACGCCCGGCAAGGCACCTGGACCATGGCGGTCGCCCGCTACCATGCTGGCCCCAACAACAACCCGGCCCAGAAACGCTACATCTGCAAGGTCATTTCCAACATGGTGGCCAGCGGCTTCGGTCAGTGGACGGCGCAGGCGAGGGAATTCTGCGGCTGAAAAAGAATTCCGCACGGCAGTCCGGTCTGTCGTGCGGAAAGGACTTTTTCTGTATTTGAAAGTTAAAATTTTATTAAAAAAGTGACCTCTACTCTGCTTGTGCGAACCAACAGCTTCGCGCAAGTTTGACCGCGTTGAATGTCTCCAGAAGGTTTGGCAACGGGAGACGTTCCATGAGTCTGTATGGCGTAATGCGCACCGGCGTGTCCGGCATGAATGCCCAGTCGAGCAAGCTCGGCACGGTGGCCGACAACATCGCCAACTCCAACACCACGGGCTACAAGCGCGCCGCGTCCGAGTTCACCTCGATGGTGCTGTCGCAAGGGGCCGGCACCTACAATTCCGGCGGCGTCCAGGCCAATACGGTGCGGGCCATCTCGCAGCAGGGATCGCTCAGCTACACGACCTCCGCGCTGAACCTTGCCATCGACGGCAACGGCTTCTTCGTGGTCGCCGACCGGGACGGCACCCAGTCGCTCACCCGCGCCGGAGCCTTCGTCATCGACAAGGAAGGCTACCTCGTCAACACCGCCGGCTTCACGCTGCAGGGCTATCCGATCACCGGCGGCGTTGCGGCAACGCCGGTCGCCAACGGGCTTGGCGGCCTGGTTGATGTCAACGTCTCGCAGAACAAGCTGGAAGCCACGCCGACCAGCTCGGCCACCCTGTGGACCAACGTCCCCGAGGGGGCGACCATCGTGCCGCCGGCGAACCTTCCCTCCGCCAACGCCGCTACGGCCACCTTCTCCGCCAAGACCTCCGTCGTCATGTTCGACAATCTCGGCAACCAGGTGAAACTCGACGTCTTCTATTCCAAGACCGCCCAGACAGCGACGGACTCCACGTGGGAAGTGGCGATCTACAACGCGGCCGAGGCAGGTCCCGGCGGCGGCTTCCCCTACAGCGGTCCCGCCCTGTCCACCCAGACCCTGACCTACAGCCGCACCACCGGCCAGCTGACGGCCGCCAGCCCGAAGGACATCGCCATCACGGTTCCGAACGGCGGCACCTTCAACATGGACCTGTCCGGCTCGACCTCCCTTGCGGCCGGCTTCTCGGTTGCCAGGGTCGAGGCCAACGGCAACGCGCCGAGCTCGGTCGAAACGGTGGAGTTCAACGAGGAGGGGATCCTCAGCGCGGTCTATTCCAACGGAGCCCGCCGCGAGATCTTCCGCATCCCGCTGGCCGACGTGCCGGCGCCGGACAAGCTCACGGCGCTGTCGGGCAACATCTACACCCAGTCCAACAACTCGGGCGACATCCGTGTCGGCTTCCCGGGCGAGGGCGGGCTCGGCAGCGTGGTTGTCGGGGCTCTGGAGGATTCCAACGTCGACCTGGCCACAGAGCTGACCTCGATGATCGAGTCGCAGCGGGCCTACACCGCCAACTCCAAGGTCTTCCGTGCGGGCTCCGACCTGCTCGAGGAACTCGTCAACCTCGTCCGCTGACGGGCTCTGCCGCAAGGAACTGATCCATGAGCCTCTCCGTAGCCCTCAAGGTCGCCCAATCGGCGCTCGCCGCCCGACAGACCGAAACGGCCACCACCTCGCGCAACATCACCGGCGCCCAGGAGGCCGGCTATTCGCGCAAGACCGTCATGCTGAGCACGGTGGTCAACGAAGGTGGCCATCCCGGGGGCGTCCGTGTCGACGGCATCCGCCGCTCGACCGACAGCGCGCTCTATGCCTCGCTGCTGCGCTCCACCGCCCGCGCCACCTCGCAGGATGCGGTGGCGGCCGGCCTGTCCAGGCTGGAGCAGACTGTTGGCGACACGCAGCTGAAGCGCTCCCCCGCCGCCCAGCTCGGCACGCTGGAGACGGCCATCCAGAACTACGCCTCGGACCCGGGCAACGCCATCCTCGCCCAGACGATGCTCGGCGCCGCCAAGGATACGGTGCGGCTCCTCAACGAGTACACCGGCATCGTCCAGGGCATTCGCGCCGGGGCTGATGCCGACATCAACACCTCCGTCGGTCGCATCAACGAGCTTCTTGGCCAGGTCGAGCGTCTCAACGGCGTGATCGTCCGGGGCACCCAGTCCGGTGCGGACGTGACGGACGCGCTGGACGCCCGTGACAAGGCGCTCTTGTCGCTGTCGGAGGAAATCGGCATCTCCACCCTGGCCCAGCCGGATGGCGGCGTCGTCGTCTACACCGACAGCGGTGTGACGCTGTTCGAGACCACGGCCCGCGCCGTCAGCTTTGCGCCGACCAACACCTACAACGCGACCACGACCGGCAACGCGATCTTTGTCGACGGCGTTGCCGTCACCGGTCCGAACGCGATCATGCCGATCGGCAGCGGTCGCCTGCATGGCCTGACCGAGCTGCGCGACCAGACGGCCGTGACCTACCAGAGCCAGCTCGACGAGGTTGCGCGCGGTCTGATCGAGGCCTTTGCCGAGAAGGACCAGTCCGGTGGTGGCGGACCGGACCTCGCCGGCCTCTTCACCTACTCCGGCGGCCCGGCACTGCCGGCGACGGCGACGCTGTCGAAGGGGCTCGCCGGCGACATCCGCATCAACGCCAATGCCGATCCGGACCAGGGCGGCAGTCTGGAGCGCCTGCGCGACGGCGGCATCTCCGATCCGCTGAACCCTGACTATGACTACAACCCGGCCAACAACGCCGGCTTCTCGTCCCGCATCCAGGACTATGCCGCCGCGATGAACGCCGCGCGCGTCTTCGACGCGGGTGTCGGCCTCGATCCCACCGACACGCTGAAGGGCTTTGCCGGCTCCTCCGTGAGCTGGCTGCAAGCTGCGCGCAAGTCTTCTGCGGCAGATGTGGAGGTGCAGTCGGTGATCGTCACCCGGACGGCGGACGCCCTCTCCAACGCCACGGGTGTCAATCTCGACCAGGAAATGACCCTGCTGCTCGACATCGAACGGGCCTATGGCGCTGCCGCCAAGCTGATCTCGGCAGTCGACCGCATGCTCGACGACCTGCTTTCCGCTGCGAGGTAAACCGATGAAAACGACCTTTGTCTCCACCTTCACGCTGCTCAATTCCTCGCGGACGCAGCTCCAGAGCCAGACGGCGAACCTCGCCCGGCTGCAGATCGAGATGTCGTCCGGACGCAAGGCCGACATCGGTCTCGACCTGGGCGCCCGCTCGGGCGAGGCTGTCAACCTGCGCTCCGAGCACACCCGCCTCGATGCGCTCATCGACACCAACGCGCTCGCTGCCTCCCGCCTCGACGTGACGCAGGCAGCCCTGAAGGACATCCTCACCACCACGCAGGACACGCTGGCCACCCTCGTCGGCGTGCGCGACACGGCCGGAGCGGCCTCAGTGGCCAGGAGCAGCGCCGAAGGCGGGCTCAAGCTCGTCATCGCGCGCCTCAACACCCAGCTTGGCGGGACCTACCTGTTCTCGGGCATCAACACCGACAGCAAGCCGGTGCAGGACTATTTCGGCACGCCCCCCGGCGCCAACAAGACCGCCGTCGATGCCGCCTTCCTGGGCGCCTTCGGCTTCTCCCAGGGCGATCCGGCCGTGTCCACGATCACGCCGGCGGCCATGGACGCCTTCCTCAATGGTCCCTTCGCGGCGCTGTTTGCCGATCCGCAGTGGGGCACCAGCTGGTCGAGCGCCACCAATCAGACCATGACCAGCCAGATCTCCCCGGCCGAGAGCCTGGACAGCTCGGTCAGCGCCAACGAGCAGGGCCTGCGCAAGGTGGCCGCGGCCCTGACGATGGTGGCCGACCTCGGCGCGGACCGGCTGGGGCACCAGACCTTCAAGACCATCGTCGACAAGGCCGCCTCGCTGCTCGGCGAGGCCGTCGTCGGCATCACGACGCTGAAGGGCGAGGTCGGGCTTGCGCAGTCGCGCGTCAAGGCGGCCAGCGACCGCCTCGACGTGCAGACCACCATCCTCAACACGCGCATCAACGAGCTTGAGCTGGTCAACAAGGAGGAGACGGCGATCCGGCTCAACACGGCGATCACCCAGCTGGAGACGACCTACGCCGTCAGCTCCCGGCTGCAGAAACTCAGCATCCTGAACTTCCTTTGATCCCGCGTCGGCCCCTGGCCTTCGGCAGGAGGCAGGCCGCCGCAAGTGAGGTGCCATGTACAATTTTTCCTACGCCGAGGCGATTGACGACTATGGCCGCGACCAGCGCGCCGAAGAGCGGGAAGCGATGGACATCGTCATCGGCCAGCTCGAGCGGGCCCGGGAGATGGGACCGCGGTCCCGCGAGGCGATCGAGGCCATCTACAACACCCGCCGTCTGTGGAGCTTCTTCATCGACAACCTCGCCGAGGAGACCAACGAGCTGCCGGTCGAGATCCGCGCCGATCTGATTTCCATCGGCATCTGGGTCATCAAGGAACTGGAACGCATCCGCCGTCAGGAAACCGACAGTCTCGATGCCCTCATCGAGATCAACATCATCATCCGCGACAGTCTGGCACGGTGACGCCCATGCATATTGCCCTGAAAGCCGGTGAACGGATCTACATCAACGGCGCGGTCCTGCGCGTCGATCGCAAGACCAGCCTCGAACTGATGAACAACGCGGTGTTCCTGCTGGAAAGCCACGTGCTGCAGGCACAGGACACCACCACACCGCTGCGGCAGATCTATTTCGTGCTGCAGTCGATGCTCATGGATCCGGTCGCCGCCGCGCATGCCCGCGACCTGGCCGAGATCCTGATCGCCTCCACCCGCAAGACCTTTTCCAACCGGAGCATCGTCGAGGGTCTCGACGAGGTCGAGGGCCTGATGGGCGAGGACCGCCTGTTCGACGCGCTCAAGACCATCCGGTCCCTGTATCCGATCGAGGCTGCCATCATGTCGGGAAAGGTCCCCGACGCTGCGCGCGCCGGCACGATCGTGGCTGCCTGAGGAGAGAGTTCGATGACCGTGACCCAAGCCACCGCCGTGCCGGTGACACAGACTGCCCAGCCGGCTGGCCCGTCGGGCAGCTCCACGACCGGAAAGACGACAGCGGCCGCCAAGGAACAGCTGACGCTCGACTACAACGCCTTCCTGCAGCTGATGCTGGCGCAGATGAAGAACCAGGACCCGACCCAGCCGGTGGATGCGACGCAGCAGCTTGCCCAGCTCGCCAGCTTCTCCCAGGTCGAGCAGGCCATCAAGACCAACTCCAAGCTGGAATCACTGCTGACCAACCTGTCCTTCGGCCAGGTCGATGACATGATCGGCCGCACGGTGACGGACACGGCGACGAATGTCACGGGCAAGGTGGCCTCCGTCGAGGTCTACAGCGACGGCACCCTGCTGGCCCTCGACACCGGCAAGAAGGTCCGCCTCGGGCCCGGCGTGAAGATCTCCTGATCATGAACGAGGCGGACGCCATCGACCTCGTGCGCAACGCGATCTGGGCGATCATCGTGGCCTCGGCCCCTGCGGTCGTGCCGGCGATGATCGTCGGCATCGTCATTGCCCTGCTGCAGGCCCTGACGCAGGTGCAGGAGGTCACGCTGACCTTCATCCCGAAAATCCTCGTCATCCTCGTGATGATCATCGTCGCCGCGCCTTTCATCGGGTCACAGATCTACACCCTGACCGCCCTCGTCTACGGCCGCATCGAAACCGGGTTCTGATCGAGGGGGGCCCGCTCGCCTGCGGGCAACCCGTTCCGGCACGCGTCGACGCTTCCCCGCCGCACCCCGTTCCGTCCCGCGCCGGCCCGTCCTGTCCCGGGGCGCAAGGGGAACCGCATCGCGCGGCCTGCGGCACCGGCACTTGCGGCCTCTCTGCCCCCCTCCATGCCCGCGCAAGCTTCACCGCCGATAGTGAGGCAGCGATCCCTCGAACCGAGATGAGGCATGTCCGACACTGCATTCACGGCCACGGGCCAGACCCCTTCCGGAAGCCGCCGCGACATCGGCTTTGCCGTCGGCATCGCCCTCATCCTGGCGGTGCTGTTCCTTCCGATCCCGACCTTCCTGATCGACCTCGGGCTGGCGCTGTCCATTGCCCTGTCCGTGCTGATCCTGATGGTTGCGCTGTGGATCCAGAAGCCGCTCGACTTCTCGTCCTTTCCGACGATCCTGCTGATCTCGACGATGCTGCGCCTGGCGCTCAACATCGCCACGACGCGCGTCATCCTCTCGGACGGGCACGAGGGCGTCGAGGCGGCGGGCCACATCATCAACGGCTTCTCGAACTTCGTCATGGGCGGCGACTTCGTCATCGGCCTGATCGTCTTTGCGATCCTGATCACGGTGAACTTCATCGTGATCACCAAGGGCGCCACCCGCATCGCCGAGGTCGGGGCCCGCTTCACCCTGGACGCGATCCCGGGCAAGCAGATGGCCATTGACGCCGACCTCTCGGCCGGTCTGATCGACGACAAGGAGGCGCAGCGCCGCCGCCGCGAGCTGGAGGAGGAAAGCTCCTTCTTCGGTGCCATGGACGGTGCCTCGAAGTTCGTTCGCGGCGATGCCATCGCCGGCCTGATCATCACGGCGGTCAACATCTTCGGCGGGATCGTGATCGGCGTCACCCGCCACGACATGTCGCTGGGCGAAGCCGGCGACGTCTTCGTCAAGCTGTCGGTCGGTGACGGCCTGGTGTCGCAGATCCCGGCCCTGATCGTCTCGCTGGCGGCCGGCCTGCTCGTCTCCAAGGGCGGCACGCGCGGTGCGGCCGAGACGGCGGTGCTCAATCAGCTCGCGGCCTATCCCCGCGCCCTGATGGTGGCTGCCGTGCTGATGGGCATCTTCGCCCTGATGCCCGGTCTGCCGACCATTCCTTTCGCCCTGCTCGGCGGTCTCATGGCCTACATCGGCTACTCCATCCCCCGGAAGCGCGCGGAGGAGGAAAAGATGGCAAGGGCCGTGGCGGAGGCCAACGAGGCCAAGGCCAAGCGCGACAGCCGGGAATCCGTCAAGGAATCGCTGAAGACGGCCGAGATCGAACTCTGCCTTGGCAAGCAGGTCGCCTCGCAGCTTCTCGTCGGTCACAACGAGCTGGCCCGTCGCGTCGGCAAGATGCGCCGCAAGTTCGCCGAGCAGTACGGCTTCGTCGTTCCCGACATCCGCGTCTCCGACAGCCTGAGCCTCGACCCGAAGACCTACCAGATCCGCATCCACGGCACCGTGGTCGCCATGCAGGAGCTGAAGGTCGGCGAACTTCTGGTGATGACCGGCGATGACCAGACCTTGCCGCTGCTGGGCGAGCCGACGCGCGAACCGGCCTTCGGCATGCCGGCCTACTGGGTGCCGATGGCCTATCAGGAGGAACTGAAGCGCGACGGTCTCGTGCCGGCGGACAACAACACGGTGATCCTGACCCATCTGTCCGAGGTGATCCGCAACAACCTGCCGCAGCTCCTCTCCTACAAGGACATGCGCAACCTGCTTGACCGGCTTGACCCGGAATACCGCAAGCTGATCGACGACATCTGCCCGTCGCACATCTCGTTCTCCGGCCTGCAGGCGGTGCTGAAGCTGCTGCTGTCGGAGCGCGTGTCGATCCGCAACCTGCACCTGATCCTGGAAGCGGTCGCCGAGATCGTTCCGCATGTGCGCCGCTCCGAACAGGTGGTGGAACATGTGCGCATGCGCATTGCCCAGCAGATCTGCGGCGACCTGGCCGAAGGCGGACCGCTCAACATCCTGCGGCTGGGCAACCGCTGGGATCTGGCCTTTCACCAGAGCATGAAGCGTGACAGCAAGGGCGAGGTGATCGAGTTCGACATCGAGCCGCAGCTGGTGGAGGAGTTCGGCACCCAGATGTCGGCGGCCGTGAAGACCCACATGACCAGCGGCAAGCGGTTCGCCATCGTGGCGGCGCCCGAGGCCCGGCCCTATGTGCGGATGATCGTCGAGCGGATGTTCCCGACCCTCCCGGTGCTGTCGCATCTGGAAATCGCGCGAGGCACCGATGTCGCCACCATCGGCAGCATTTCCTGACCATGCTGGCGGAGATGCTCCTGGCCCGTTTCGGATCGGAGGTGGTGCTGGCCGTCTTCCTGCTGTTCTGCCGGATCGGGGCTTGCCTGATGATCATTCCCGGCTTCGGCAGCGATCGCATTCCGGTGCGCATCCGCCTGATGGTGGCGGTTGCCGTCACGCTGGCGCTGGCCCCGCTGCTGCTCCCGTCGGTGCAGGCGGCGATGCCGGACCAGAGCCTCGCAACGCTGGTCCGGATGATCCTGGCGGAGCTGTTCGTCGGCGGCCTTCTCGGGCTGCTGGGGCGGGCCTTCATCGCCGCGCTGGAGACGATCGGCAATCTCGCGGCCATGAGCATCGGCCTGACGGCGATGCCGGGCATGGCGGTGGAAGGCAACGAGGTCCTGCCGCCGATGGCAAGCCTCATGACCCTGACGGCAACGGCGCTCGTGTTCATCACCAACCAGCACTGGGAGCTGATCCGGGCGCTGGCCGACAGCTACAGCGCGATCCCGCCGGGCGCCGGCCTCGACGTGCAGAGCGGGCTGATCAGGCTGACGGACCAGCTGGCCAACACCTTCCTGCTGGCCCTGCGCATCGGCAGCCCGTTCTTGATCTATGCCGTGGTCGTCAACTTCGCTCTCGGTCTGGCGAACAAGCTGACGCCGCAGATCCCGGTCTATTTCATCGCCATGCCCTTCGTGATCGCGGGCGGGTTGTACTTCCTCTTCATCGTCATGGACGAGGCGATGCTTCTGTTCCTCGACGGCTACGTCACCTGGCTAAAATTCAGTTGAGGCCATCATGTCCAAGAACGCCAAGGAAATCGGGCGCATCCTGAAACTGCAACGGCAGATCCACCAGCTGTCCGCCTGGATGCTGGTCAATCTCGACCGGCAGGACGAGCAGCTCGCCGAACGCCAGGAGCGTGTGCTGAAGGCGCTGTCGGAGGGCGAGCTTGCCCTGCAAGACCGCTTCATCCGCAATGCCTCGCAGCGGCTCAAGACCATTGCCGAGGAGCAGGCGCAGCTCGCCACCGCGCGCGAGAAGGTCGAGGCGGAAATGGCGCGGCAGGGCCGCATGCTCAAGGTCACGGAACGTCGCCTCGCCACCGTGCGGCAACTGGAGCACCAGGCCCAGGAAAGCCGCCGTCTTGCCGAGATCATCGAGCGGCACATCGCGGCCGAAACGCAAGCCTCTCACAAGCTGGACGATCTACCGTCCAAGGCCAGGGAAGCCTGAGGGACGACCCGTCCCGTTCCGTTCCGCGACACAGGAGTGTGTTCATGGCGATCGCGCCACCAACCGATCTTGTTCTTGACGTCGCCCGGGCCGCCGATCCGGGAACGGCGCGCCTGGCGGCGGCCAGGCTCGAACGCCTGTCCTATGCGGCTGCCATGCCCGGAGCCGCATCCGGCGTCGATGAGGGCCTGTTTTCCGAGGCGCTGGACGCGGCAGCCGCTGGCGACGCGGGGCCGGCCGATGTCTCCGCCCTGCCGGGCGGCGGCGGTCCTTCGCGCGTGGCGATGCTCAACGCCACCGCCGTTGCCAATGGCAGCCTGTCACCGGCGCAGAAGTTCGAGGCCATGATCCTGCAGCAGTTCGTGGACGGAATGATGCCGGATGATGCCGCCTCGGTCTATGGCGCCGGCATGGCCGGCAGCATGTGGAAGTCGATGCTGGCCGAGCAGATCAGCACCCAGATCGCAGCGCGCGGCGGCATCGGCATTGCCGGCTTCGTCAACTCCACCCTGAAGGCAAGCGCATGACCGAGACTGCCGACCATCTTTCCGGCCCCCTGGCCGTCGAACGCAGCCCTGCGCCTGTCGTCACCACGCTGGTTGCGGCCATCGCCAAGGCCCATGCCGTCGTCGAGGCGGAGACCCTTGCCCTGCGCGAGCAGGCGGGCGTCGACCTGCGCGCCTACGAGCACCGCAAGAGCCAGGCCCTGCTGGAGCTGACCCGCGCCAGTCGCGGTCTCATTCCCGCCGGCATCGACGGTCTGCGGGACACGCCGGTTGCCGAGGAGCTGGCGCGCCTGCGCGCGGCGCTCGATGCCAACATGACCCTCCTGGAAAAGCATCTGGATGCCGTGCGCGAGATCGCCGACGTCATCTCGCGTGCGATGATCGAGGCGGAATCTGATGGCACCTATGGCGCCCAGATCGCGGGGTGGCGGCCATGATGCGGCTGATCGCGGTCGGTCTCTGGATGTGTCTCGCCACGCTCGCCTCGAGCTTCGGCGCGGTCTATTACCTCACCCACAAGCCGGCGGGCGCCGGGGAGGCTGCCTCGCTGGGCGGGCTGGACTACGAGCGCCTGCGGCCGATCAACGTGCCGATCCTCGAGGATGGCGCGCTCAGGGGCTATGTCGTTGCCCAGCTCGTCTTCACCGCCGACCGGGACGCGCTGCAGGATGTGCAGGTGCCGCCGCATCCCTTCATCGTCGACGAGGCCTTCCGCCTGCTCTATGCCGACGAAACCCTGAATTTCCGCCGTCTCGAGCGCTATGACCTCGACCGCATGAAGGCGCGCGTCCGCGAGACGGTCAACGCCCGCATCGGCAGCGACCTGATCCAGGAAATCCTTGTCGAGGAATTCAACTACTTCGCCAAGGAAGACGTCGTCTCGCATTGAGGGGCCCGGCTTCCCGTCCGCCTCCGGCGACATGGCCGGCTCCCGTCCCCCCCCCCCTGTTCCCCCTTTTCCCAAGCCCTCCGGGCACTCCGCAGCCCGTCTGCCGGCCTTGCCCTGCCGCGCTCCCCGCGACGGCTCCTGCCGCCGTCCTTGCCGGACGGCGGCTTTTTCTGTCCTGCAACGTCCCCGGACACGTTTCGGGAGGCCTCGCTTGCCGGTCATCATGGGCGCCTGAACGGTCCTGACCTGCGACCCGGCCCTGCTACCTGCCCACCTGCCAACTGCCCAACTGCTAGGCTGGCCAGGACCCCGGGGCGCATGGCAAGGTCGATGCACCACCACCCGGCAGCAGAAGGCAGCCTCCCTTGAAAGTTGCTCTTGTCTATGCCGCCGCTGCTCTCTGCGAGATCGCCGGCTGCTACTTCGTCTGGATGTGGTGGCGGCTGGGGCAGTCCTGGCTGTGGCTGCTGCCGGCGCTGGCAAGCCTGACCGTCTTCGCCGCCTTGCTGGCCCTGATCGAGGCGCCGGCGGCCGGACGGGTCTTTGCCGCCTATGGCGGGGTTTATGTGATCGCGTCGCTCGTCTGGATGTGGGCTATCGAGGGCGTGCGGCCGGACCGCTTCGACCTGATCGGAAGCGGTCTCATTCTTGCCGGTGCGCTTGTGGTTCTTGCCGCGCCGCGTCCCGGGGCCTAGGGGCCTGGAGGGCATGCCCTGGCGCAGGTCATGAAAAACCCCTCCGGCGCGGGCACCGGAGGGGCCTTGCATGGCTGTGGGGAGGTGTCGTGCCGATCGGCGCCGCGGCGGGGCGGAGACCTGCTCCCTGTCCGGCCACGCGGCCGGTGTCAGGAGGCCAGCGGGCGGAGGCGGGCGTCGGCGAGGGCCTCACCGAGCCGGCGGGTGTTTTCCTCCGGATCCTCCGAGGGATCGGCAAATTCCACGTGATGGATGTCGACCGCCGATCCGCGGGCATCGAGCGTCAGGCCAAAATAGACCCACACGCCCTTGTTGCGGAACTCCAGGTCGAGCCGCACGCTGGGCGTTGTGTCCCAGTCCAGCTCCACCTGGGCGCCGAGGCCGTAGCGCAAGGTCTCGTTCTTGAAGAACAGTTCCGTCGAGGACTTCACCAGATCGGAGATGTTGGCGTGCTTTTCGGTCCGCACGAAGGCGATGTAGTCGACCACATCGACGAGCCTCAGCTCTTCCGCTACGTCGCTGACCGCATGGGCAAGCATCTCCTCACGTACCTGTCCGGCACCTGCGAGGTGGGTCATCGGGCTGGAGGAGCCTTTTTGCATCATGCGGCCTTCATACCATTCGTGCATCACACGACCTTTACTGTCTTGCGCGAATACACGTAAGAGATGATTTCCGCAACCATGCGATAAAACTGCGGCGGGATCATGCGTTCCAGTTCGGTGCTGGCGTAGAGTGCGCGGGCGAGCTCCCTGTTCTCGATCACCGGGATGTTGTTGTCCTCCGCGATCTGACGGATCTTGAGCGCGATCAGGTCCTGCCCCTTGGCGACCACGACCGGCGCCGCGCTCTCGTCACGGTCGTAGCGCAGGGCCACCGCGAAATGGGTCGGGTTGGCGATGACGACCGTGGCCTGGGGCACGGCGGACATCATCCGGTTGCGCGCCCGGTCGCGGGCGATGGACCGCTGCCGGGCCTTGACCAGCGGATCGCCTTCGGACTGCTTGAATTCGTCCTTCAGTTCCTGCCGGCTCATCTTCAGGTTCTGCCGCCAGTGCATGCGGGCCCAGACGAGATCAAGGGCGACCAGCAGGATCGTGGCGATGCAGATGCCCGACAACAGCTTCATCGACAGATGAAGGATGGTCTCGGGCAGGGCGGAGGGGTCGGTAAACATGGCGTTCACCAGCCCGTCCGCATTGGATCTGAGCAGGAGGAACGCCACGAGACTGATGGCGCCAAACTTGAAGACAGCCTTGAGGAACTCGACCATGCCGTGGGCGCCGAACATCCGCTCGAAGCCCTTGAACACGGATATGCGCGAGAGCTGCGGCTCGATCCGGTCCAGCACCATGCGCGGGGCATTCTGCAGGAAGGAGGCGGCGAGGCCGGCAACCATGAGGATGGCGACCATCGGGGCCAGGAACACGCCGACCTGAAGCCCGAGGCTGTGCGAGAGTAGGATCGCGTCTGAACCATTTCCAAGACTGTATCCTCCTGCGTTGTCGATCAAGCCGGCGAGGCCCGCCATCAGGCGCTTGACGCCGTCAATGGTCACGAAGCTTCCGATCAGCAGGACGGCGAGAAACATGGCCAGCACCGAGGCTTCCTTGGAAGCGGGGATGTTGCCCTTGTCGATCGCGTCCCGGATCTTCTTCTCGGTCGGCTCTTCTGTCTTTGAGTCCTTGTCTTCCTGGTCCGACATGCGTTCGCCCGGATTGGAGGGAGAACCGTCTGTTCCGGCCGGCGGTCTCCCTCAGACGACGCCGGCATTGCAGGTGCCCGTCAGCGGAAGAACGCGGTTTCCTCCTGCTTCGGATTGAGCTCGATCTCGCCCCGCCCGGCCATTTCCAGCGCCAGGTCGGTGATGGTCGACCGCGCCTGCAGCACGTCGCGCTGGCTGGCCGGCTCGCCGCTGGCCAGTTCATGCTCGACGATGCGCCGCGTGCGCGAGGTCAGGGACGACAGCAGCACCTCGCGGAAGGTCCGGTCGGTGCCCTTGAGCGCCATGACGATCCGGTCGGTCGGGATCTGGTCGAAGATCGCCATCCGCGTCCGCGAGCTGAGGTTGATGATGTCATCGAAGGTGAAGAGCAGGCCCTTGAGCAGCTCGGCCGACTTCGGCCGTGCTTCCGTCAGGCTCGACAGCGCTTCCTCCATGTGGTCGCGGTCCATCTTGTTGAGGATGTCCGCCATGCGGGCGTAGGAATCCGCTTCCATGCTGCCCGACAGGTTGAGCATGAAGTCCTCGTGCAGGGTCTTTTCGACATCCCGCATGATTTCCTGCACGATCGCCTTGATCGACAGCATCCGCCGCATCAGCTGGTTGCGCAGCGGTGCCGGCAACTGGCTCAGCACCTTGGCTGCCGCGCTGGGCCGGATCTTGGACAGGATCAGCGCGGCCGTCTGCGGATGCTCCTTCATCAGGTAGTTGGCCAGCACCGTTTCGGACACGCTGGTGATCCGGTCCCAGATCGACCGGTTCGAGTTGCCCAGCACATCCGACATGATGTCGGCCACCTGATCCTCCGGCAGCACGCCCTCCAGCATCTTCTCCACCTCGTTGGCCGTGCCGAAGAGGGTCGTGCCGTTGGAGAACTGGGTGATGAAGTCTTCGGCCAGCCGGTCCAGTTCCTCCGCCGCCACGGTGCCGAGCTGCGCGGCAGCCACCGTGATCATGCGGATTTCCTCCTGGTCGAAGTGCTGCAGCAGCCGCTTGGAGCTTGGCTTGCCAAGCGCCAGGAGCAGGGCCGCCACCTTCTGCGTGCCCTTCAGGGCGCGGGTCGGCAGCATGTTGGTCATGGACAAACTCGCGGTCATGAGCCTCGGTCTTTCCTCGTGCGCTTACGCGTCGAGCAGGCTGTTCTGGGCGCTGATGATTTCCGTCAGGGAGACGCCGAAGCGGGAGTTGTCGTCTTCCACGACCACCACCTCGCCCCGCGCCACGACGCGGCCGTTGACCACGATGTCGACCGGCTCGCCGACGCGGTGGTTGAGCGGGATCACGGCGCCGCGGCCGAGCTTGAGCAGGTTGGCCACCAGCATCGTTGCCGAACCCAGCACGACCTGGATGTTCACCGGAATTCCGAGGATCGTGTCGAGGTTGCGCTCGTCGCCCATCAGGTCTTCCTGGGCCAGTTTCGGCCCCTTGCGCTCGGCGCTCTCCACCTTGGCGAAGTCCGCCTGGCTTGCCGACTTCACGCCGGCGCTGTCGAAGGTCTCGGTAATCTTGCTCATGTCAGGTCATCCTTGCGGTGCATGGAAACGGAACGGAACGGGCCGGTCTGCATGTCGTCGATGCGGTGGACGCGCATCTCGGTCGGCTGGGCCTGGCCAGCCAGCAGCGGGTCATGGCGGCGCGGTGCCTCCTTGCCGGCGTGGCCGGCGGGCTCGCTGTCGGAGGGGGTGAACTGCCCGGCCGAGGGGCGGACGGCCAGCTCCGCCGACAGCTGCTTCAGCTCTGCCTTGAGCACGGACTGCTGCCGCTTCGCCTCGCGGATCAGGCCGTCGATTTCCGCGATCAGCTCGCGGGCGTCGTCCATGCGCGAGCCGAGGGCGTTCAGCACCTGCGAGCCGCGCACGTTGAGCTCCTGGATCGAGACCTCGATGCCGTCGAGCGCCAGCGCGGTCTGGTCGAAAATCCGCTGGTAGTCCGTATGATAGGAGCCCAGGCGCCGCAGCTCGCGGTACATGGTCACCATCTTGACGCTGGTGATCGCCAGCGCGATCAGCAGCACCGCATCAACGAGATAGGAGATCATCGACGATATCCTTTTCCAGATGGATCAGGTCCTCGACCTGAAGCGTGTAGGAGCCGTCCAGTTGCCCGAGGCGGCAGTTGAAGATCGGCTGCTGGTTGCACTCCAGCTTCACCGGGCTGCGCGGCGTCGCCTGCAGCTCGATGATCTGCCCGACCCGCAGATTGGCGATGTCGCCGAGGCTCATCTCGCGCTCTTCCAGCACCGCCTGCAGCTTCACCTCGGTGCGCTGGATCTCGGTCTGGAAGTGCTGCGTCCACTGCCGGTCACGCGTCGACATCTCGCCCGACAGGACCTGGGACAGCTTCTGGCGCAGCGGGTTCAGCGTCGAATGCGGCATGACGACGAAGATCTCGCCGCCCCGGCCGATGGCCTGCAGCAGCAGGCGCGCGACCACGGCCGGGTTGTTGCGCCGGCCGATGATGGCGAAGTCCATGCGGCTCTCGACCCGCTCGATCTTCAGCGTCGTCTCGGCGATCGGGCTGAAGGATTCCGCCAGGGCCTTGGCCGCGACGTCGAACACGGAGCGGGCAATGCGCGTCTCGATCGAGGAGAACGGACGCTCTTCGTCCACCGGCGGCTCGGTGCCGTCGGCGCCGAACAGGACGTCGATCATCGTGAAGATGAAGTCCCGGTCGAAGCCGATCAGCATGCGCGTGTCGAGTTCCGGCGAGTAGAGCACCGCGACAAGCGCATTGGACTCGTAGACATCCAGCACGTCGCCGATCCGCTCGTTGTCGATGTTCGACACGGAGATGTAGGAGGGCGACGCCGACTTCTGGCGCATGGCGTCGGCGAAGACCCGGGCCATGCGGTCGAACAGGACCGGCAGCATCGGCAGGCGGTCGACCGAGATGCCTGCGGCATCGAGAAGCCGGTCGGTGATCTGGGCCCGTTCGGTCTGGTAGGCGGTGGCGGCGGTGTCGAGCATGCTCAGGCCGCTCCCTTCAGGTCCTGGACGCCGTCAGAGGCCGCGCCGCCGGAGTTCATGGTTTCGTTCTCGACTTCATCGATGGTGGGACGGTCGCCGGCAGAGATGGTCTTGCGGCCATGCTCGAGGGCAATCTGCGGCGGAGCGCCGTTCATGAAGGCCAGCAGGGACTGCTTGACGATGATGTAGGGGCGCAGCCGGGACTCGCGCACGCCCTTGACCTTGTGGGCCACCGGGGCGACCAGCGCATAGGACAGGAAGATGCCGACGAAGGTGCCGACCAGGGCGGCGCCGATCAGCGAACCGAGGATCTGCGGCGACTGGTCGATGGCGCCCATCGCCTTGATGACCCCGAGCACCGCAGCCACGATGCCGATGGCGGGCAGCGCTTCGGCCAGGGCCGAGAGCGCATAGTAGGGCTTCATCTGGTCGCGGTGGATGGTCTGCAGTTCCTCGTCCATCAGCGCCTCGATCTCGTGCGCCCGGGCATTGCCGACGATGATCAGACGGAAGTAGTCGCAGACGAAGGTCGACAGGCCGCGGTTGCGATAGACCGTCGGGAAGGCCCGGAAGATCTCGGAATCCTGCGGGTTCTCGATGTGCGGCTCGACCTCGTTGCGGCCCTTGGAGCGCAGCTCGCGCATCAGCGCATAGAGCAGCGCCAGCAGGTCGAGATAATCGCGCTTGCGCGGCACGGAGTTGAACACGGCCTCGCGGGAGGCCCGCAGCGTGTCCAGGATCGCCTTCATCGGATTGGCAACGAAGAACGTGCCGATGGCGATGCCGATGATGATGACCAGTTCCCACGGTTGCCAGAGAACGGTCACCTTGCCGCCCATGGCAGCGAACCCGCCGATCAGCGAAACCGCTGCGATGATCAGACCCAGAATGATTGTCACCTGCCAGCTCCTGCTTGGTGCGTGGTTGACGTCGATGGCAGGAGGCTAGGAGGCGAGGCTTGCCCGAAGCTGTCGGTCGCTTTGCTGGCTATCGGGAGGATCCGGTCCAGCCCGGCGCAAGCCTCGCTGCGCAGAGTGCAGGGCAGTTCAAGGCGACGGCCCCCGTGGTTGCGCCGCGCTCCGGCAGGCGGACCTGCCTCGGGACCCCACAGACGGATCAAAGTCGATGATCAGCACTTTGCTGCAGTACCAGATGGTGACGGGCAACCTGAACCGGTCGCTCAAGGTCACCGCCCAGGATCCTCAGGTCGCGCGTGAAAGCGCCTATTATCTGAAGACGATCGGCTCGATCAAAAGCATCGACGAGTTTCTCGAGAATGACCGTGTCTATGCCTTCGCCATGAAGGCCATGGGGCTCGAGGACATGACCTACGCCAAGGCCTTCATGAAGAAGGCGCTGGAAGGCGGCGTGGACAAGCGCGACAGCTTTGCCAACCGGCTGGCCGACAAGCGCTACGCGGAGTTCGTCAAGACCTTCAACTTCTCCCGCTACGGCGCCACCACAACCACGTTCAGCCGCACCCAGAAACCGATCGTGGACGCCTATGTCCGCCAGACGCTCGAGGTGCAGAGCGGCGAAAGCAACGAAGCCGTCCGCCTGGCGCTTTACTTCGCCCGCAAGGCCGGATCGCTGAAGAACCCCTACGAGGTGCTCGCCGACCGCGCCCTGCAGCAGGTGGTGCTGACCGCGCTGGGACTGCCGAAGGAGTTTGCCGCCGCCAACATCGACAAGCAGGCGGCCGTCATCACCAACCGGGTCAAGTTCGAGGACTTCAAGGACCCGGCCAAGCTCGACATGTTTCTCAAGCGCTTCGCCACCATGTGGGATCTGCAGAATGGCGGCCCGGCCGCCGCAGCCTCGCCGGCGGTGATCCTCAATTCCGCTGCCGGCGCGGCCGGCGGCATCGGCCAGGATCTCCTGGCGCGCATCCAGTCCTTCAAGCTCGGTGGGTTCTGAACATCATGCAGTCTGCCCTCTATGTCTCCCTTTCGGCCCAGGTCGCCCTGTCCAACCGGCTGGACACGGTCGCACGCAACCTCGCCAACATGAACACCGTCGGCTACCGGGCTGACGAGGTGAAGTTTGCCGAGATGCTGTCGCAGGCAGCGAAGGACCCGGTCAGCTTCGCCTCCAGCGGCGAGACCTTCATCTCGCGGCAGGCTGGCGGCCTCACCCGCACCGACAACGCCCTCGATGTGGCGGTCGAAGGGGAGGGATGGCTGGCGATCCGGGCTGGCGAGACGATTGCCTACACCCGCGACGGTCGCATGCAGATCGACACCGACGGCATGTTGCGCACCCTCAACGGCTACGACATCCTCGACGCCGGCGGCCTGCCGATCCAGCTCAATCCGGACAACGGCAGTCCCAACATCGGGCGGGATGGCGCGATCACCCAGGGCGAGGAACAGGTCGGCTCCATCGGGCTGTTCCGCATCCCTGACGACGCGAAACTGCGCCGCTTCGAGAACTCGGCCGTCATCCCGGACCGTCCTGCGGAACCGATCCAGGAGTTTGTGCAGGACGGCGTGGTGCAAGGCTACACCGAAGCCTCCAACATCAATCCGATCCGCGAGATGACCAAGCTCATCATGCTGACGCGGGCGTTCGACGCGGCCTCGAAGATGATCGAGACCAGCCATGATTCCCAGGGCCTGGCCGTCCGCGACCTCGGAGAGCCCGCGTGACCGCCGTTGCTGCCCTGACATCCCAGCCGCTCCGCGCCGCGCTTCCTGCCGACATCGATCGGTCGCGTCCCGTGTCCGGCGCGCCCGGTGTGGCAGCGACCTCCGCGGCCGGGGAGACCCTGGGCTTTGCCGATCTGGTCGATCTCATCAATCCGCTGCAGCACGTTCCGCTGCTCGGCGATCTCTATCGCTCCCTGACCGGCGATGCGATGTCCGAGCCGGTCCGCCATGCCGGCGGAGCGCTTTACGGCCTCGCGCTGGGCGGTCCCGTCGGCATGGCCGGGATGCTCGGCTACAGTCTGGCGCGGACCTCGATGGCCTCGGAGGCATCGCCCGGAGCGCAGGCCGCGGACCAGGATGGACCGGCATCGGCCTCCCTGGCCGCACCGGGCGGTTCCGCGCCGTCGCCGCGTCCCAAGCCGGTCGTCCCGCCACCCGGCCTGAAGGCCGATCCGCAGCCCGCAGCCCTCGCGGCAGCATCCGGGGCCCCCGCGGATCTCCTCGGCATGCGGATTGCCGCCGTGCGGGCGCACTCCGAGGTGACGGGCGCGAACAGGATGGCGGTGGATGCAGCCGTTCCGGTGTCCGATCCGCTCGGCGGGCCGGCGGCCGCACGCGCCCGGCTGGACGGACTGCTCGCCCATCCCGACAACCGCCTGCCGGCGGAGGTCCTGCACGACCTGCGTCTCCGTCACGAGGACCTGATCCGAAATGCACGCACTTGACCGGATGGCGCTTGCCGTCTCCGCCGCTGCCGCCGAGGTGGATCCCGTTCGCATCGGTGGTCGCGTCACGCAGGTCACGCCGAGCGCGATCCGTGTCTCCGGCCTGTCCAGAACCGTCTGCCTCGGTGACCTGGTCACCCTGTCCGGCAAGGCCGGCGAGCGGCGCGGCGAAATCATCCGCCTTGACGAGACCGACGTCATGGTCAAGCCCTTCGAGCCCCATGCCGACATCGGCATCGGCGCCCGCGCCTATCGCAAGGGCGCGCTGACCGTCCATCCGGACGAGAGCTGGAAGGGCCGCGTTGTCGATGCCCTGGGGCGGCCGGCCGACAACCGGGGCCCCCTGCTCAATGGCGCCGAGGCCATGCTCCTGGACCGCGAGCCGCCGCAGACGCTGGAGCGCGGGCGCGTCACCCGTCCGGTCCGGACCGGGGTCAAGGTCATCGACCTGTTCACCCCGCTGTGCGTCGGCCAGCGCGTGGGGATCTTCGCGGGCTCGGGCGTCGGCAAGTCGACGCTGCTGGCCATGCTGGCCGGCTCCACGGACTTCGACACGGTCGTGGTCGGTCTGGTCGGCGAACGCGGGCGCGAGGTGCGCGAGTTTGTCGAGGATGTTCTGGGTGAGGCGCTGGAACGGTCCGTGATCGTGGTGGCCACCGGCGACGAGAGCGCAATGATGCGCCGGCTTGCGCCGCGCACGGCCATGAGCGTCGCCGAATACTTCCGCGATCTTGGCCAGTCGGTCCTGCTCATCATCGATTCCGCCACCCGCTTCGCCCATGCGGCCCGCGACGTGTCGATGGCCGCCGGCGAGCCTCCCGTGGCCCGCGGCTACACGCCCTCCGTCTTCTCCGACCTGACGCGGCTGCTGGAGCGCGCCGGGCCCGGTGCCCGGCAGGGCGGGGCCATCACGGGCATCTTTTCCGTGCTGGTCGACGGCGACGATCACAATGATCCGGTCGCCGACACCTTGCGCGGAGTGCTCGACGGTCACATCGTCCTAGACCGTTCCATCGCCGATGCCGGCCGCTATCCGGCCGTCAATGTTCTCGCCTCCGTTTCCCGCCTGTCGCAGCATGCCTGGACCTCCGAGGAGCGCGAACTGATCATGCGTCTCAAGGCGATGATCTCCCGCTTCGAGGACACGCGGGACCTGCGGCTGATGGGGGGCTACCAGCAGGGCAGCGACGCAGCCCTCGACAAGGCCTGCCTGCTGGTTCCGCGCATCTACGAATTCCTGCGCCAGGACGTGCGCGCCCGACAGTCTGGCGACCCCTTCACCGAGCTGGCCCGCGCGCTCTCGCAAGGGTGATCTTGTCCTGTGCGTGCGACGCAGACCGGCCCGGACGAGACGGTCCGGTGCGCCCGGTGCTGCCCGGCACTTGATCGCTGCAAGAAATCCCGCTATAAACGCCATCAAAGAGCGAGCAAATTTCCTGTGTTTTTCAGGAGAAAAAAGATAAAACATGATAAAAATTGGAATAAAATTGTAAATTTGAAACATTGTATTTTATTGTAACGGAAAGATTAGCGCTCTTTAATCTGTGTTTTCACGTAGCGGTCTGACCGTTGAACGTGATGTTTGACCCGGAAGCCTGGACCCAATAGGGATTTATCAACAAGGCTGTGTTGGGGAAAACACCATGTTCGTAATCGTTGATGAGCGGGAAATCGTCACCGCCGGATATGTGTCCGGTTTCGAGCGCGAGGGGTTTGCCTGCCTCGCGCTGTCGCCGGCAGAGCTGCCCGAGTGGGTGAAGACGGCGTCCGAAGACGATCTGGCCTCCATCGAGGCCTTCCTTTTGGGCGATTGCGTCGAGCGTCCGGACTTTCCGCGCATGGTCCGCACCCGGTGTGACGATGCTCCCATCCTGGCGCTGGACGAGCGGCCGAGCCTCGACCAGACGCTGGAGCTGTTTGCCTGCGGCGTGGACGACGTGCTGCGCAAGCCGATCCATGTCCGTGAGATCCTTGCCCGTGTCGGTGCCATCCGCCGTCGCACGATGCGGGAAGCGGACAACCTGGAAATCGGTCAGATCCGCGTCTTCTTCGACGGCCGCGATCCGGTCATCGGCGGCGAGGTGTTCGAGCTGCCGCGCCGGGAGCGCCGGATCCTGGAGTATCTGGCCCGCAACCACGGTCGCCGGGTGACCAAGACCCAGATCTACAACGCAGTGTATGGCCTCATGAACGAGGAGGTCGACGAATGCGTGGTCGAAAGCCATGTCTCCAAGCTGCGCAAGAAGCTCAAGGACCGCCTCGGCTATGATCCGGTCGAGTCCAAGCGCTACATCGGTTACATGCTCAAGGCCCAGGTTCCCGCACTTGAAGCGCCGGTGCGGGTGGCCGAAAGCCGCCGCGTGCTCGAGCGCGTCTGACAGGAGCTGCGTCTTCCGCGCCCAGCCTCCCGCGCCGGCGCCGCCGGCCCTTCCCTTTCCTTCGCGCCCTGACAGCTGACGCGACTGCCGCCCCGGCCAAGCCCCAACAGGCCGCGGGCGGCTTTTTTTGCTTGAACACTTCAATATATCGAGTAATCTGGAAATATGGATAAAAAAGCCGCCCTCGAGGCACTCGCTGCCCTCTCCCAGGAAACGCGCCTGGATGTCTTCCGCTTGCTGGTTCGCTCCGGCCGGGACGGCATGCTGGCTGGTGAGGTGGCCGAGGCGCTCAATGTCCGCCAGAACACGCTGTCGGCAAACCTCTCGATCCTGGTCTCGGCCGGCCTCATCCGCAACCAGCGGGAAGGTCGCGCGATCCGCTATTTCGCCAGCATGGACGGGATGCAGGATCTGCTCGGGTATCTGGTCGAGGATTGCTGCGGCGGCAAACCCGAACTGTGCCAGCCTCTGATCCGGCAGGTTGGCTGTGGCTGCTGAGGTTCAAGCAATGTCGTCGACCTACAATGTCCTGTTTCTGTGCACCGGCAACTCCGCCCGGTCGATCCTCGCCGAGGCGATCCTGATTGCCGAGGGCAAGGGCCGCTTCCGGTCCTTCTCGGCCGGGTCCCAGCCCAAGGGCGAGGTCCACCCGATGTCCCTGGCCCTGCTGCAGAAGCTTGGTCACGACACGTCCTTCGCCCGGTCCAAGAGCTGGGACGAGTTTGCCGTCGAAGGTGGGCCGAAGATGGACTTCGTCTTCACCGTCTGCGACAGCGCGGCCGCCGAGGCCTGCCCGGTGTGGCCGGGACAGCCGATGACCGCGCACTGGGGCGTGCCGGACCCGGCCGCCGCCACGGGCAGCGAGGCAGACCGGATGCTGGCCTTCTCCGAAGCCTATCGCATGCTGCGCAACCGCATCACGCTGTTCACCAGCCTGCCGATCGAGACGCTGGACGGCCTGTCGCTGAAGCAGAAGCTCGCCGACATCGGCAAGACTACCAGCTGACGGAGCCTTCTCGTGCAGTTTGATCTCTCCCGGCGCCTCGTCGCCGAAGTGCTGGGCACCGCCTTGCTGGTCGCAACCGTGGTCGGATCCGGCATCATGGCCGACCGTCTCAGCGATGACGTCGCGGTCTCGCTTCTCGGCAACACCCTGCCGACCGGCGCCATCCTGCTGGTGCTGATCACCTGTCTCGGGCCGGTGTCCGGAGCGCATTTCAATCCTGCGGTCTCGCTGGTCTTCGCCTTGCGCGGAGACCTCAAGGCGGCTGATGCGGTCTTCTACACCCTCGCGCAGGTCGTCGGCGGCTGCGTCGGGGCCATCGTGGCACACGCCATGTTCGCGCTGCCGCTGGTCGAGCTGTCGAGCACCGTGCGCACCGGCTTGCCGCAGTGGATCGCCGAGGTGGTGGCGACCTTCGGCCTCGTCTTCACCATCCTGTTCGGCCTGCGGTTCAAGGCCGACGCGATCCCGGCGCTGGTGGGCCTCTACATCACGGCCGCCTACTGGTTCACGGCCTCGACCAGCTTCGCCAACCCGGCGGTCGCCATTGCCCGCTCGCTCACCGACACGTTCTCCGGCATCCGTCCGCTGGACCTTCCCGGCTTCATCCTGGCCGAGGTGGCGGGCGCGCTGCTGGCGCTGGCCTTTGCCTCCTGGTTCCTTGGCGGACGCGCCAAAGCCTGACACGACCCTGCGGCGGGCAGACCGTCGCAGGGCCCGTCCCGGTTTCGGGATTCGACCATTTGCCGTCGGTCATCGCACTGGCAATCTGCAGGAACTGCCTCTAAACACAGACGTGCGGGACCCAAACCGGGACGCAGGCCGGCAGCGCGATGGGCGCACGGGAGAAGGCAGTGAGCAGGCGAATTCGCGTCATCGGGATCGGCTCCGGCAATCCCGACCACATGACCATTCAGGCAATTGACGCGCTCAATTCCTGTGACGTCCTGTTCGTGCCCACCAAGGGCGAGGAAAAGGCCTTCCTCGCCGAGCTGCGCCACGAAATCTGCACCCGCTTCATCACCGGCCCGATGCCGCGGCTCGTCCACTACGCCGTGCCGAAGCGCCGCGCCGATGGCGACTATGGTGCCGCCGTCGACGACTGGCACGACGCGATTGCCGCCATTTACGAAGACCTGCTCCTGTCCGAGGTCGCGGAGGGCGAGACCGTGGGCCTGCTCGTCTGGGGCGATCCGATGCTCTACGACAGCACCCTGCGGCTGATCGACAGGCTCACGGCGCGGGCACGGGTGTCCTTCGACCACGACGTCATTCCCGGCATCACCAGCCTGCAGGTGCTCTGCGCCGAACACCGCATGCCGCTCAACCGCATCGGCGCGCCGGTGACGATCACCACCGGACGCCGTCTTGCCGACGGCTGGCCGGAGGGCGCCTCGGACGTAGCCGTCATGCTCGACGGTGTCCAGGCCTTCAACTCTGTCGCCGACCGGGATGCGACCCTCACCTGGGGCGCTTACCTCGGCACACCCATGCAGATCCTGCGTCAGGGACGTCTGGGCGACATTGCCGGCGAGATCACCGCCACGCGGGCCGCTGCCCGGGCCGAGCATGGCTGGATCATGGACATCTACCTGATCCGCGCCAGCGCGACCGAAGCGGATTCGGACGGGGAGGCGGCATGAGCGTGGCTCAGCCCCTTGCCACGGCAGCGCGCCCGCCCGAACGCCGGGGGGCCTGTCCGACACTTGCAACGCCGATGGAAACCGGCGACGGCCTGCTGGCGCGTCTCCGGCCCGTCGCGCCCGGCTACGCCCCTAAGGCCTGGCTGCGGCTGGCGACCCTGAGCCAGACGCATGGCAACGGCCTGCTTGATGTGACCGCGCGGGGCAACCTCCAGATCCGGGGCCTGACCCGCAACAGCGCTGGACAGCTGGCGCAGGATCTCGCCGACGCCGGGCTCCACAGCCACGCCGGCCTTGCCATCGAAACCCCGCCGCTCGCGGGCCTCGACTCAAGCGAAATCGCCGATGGCCGGCCGCTGGCGGAAGCCCTTCGCGCCGCCGTCATGGCTGAGGGCGAGGCCCTGCGGCTCGCGCCCAAGCTGGCTGTCGTGGTCGACGGCGGCGGCCTGCTCAACCTCTCGGGTCAGGTCGCCGACATCCGCCTCGATGCGGTCCGCCGCGACGGCGCGGTGCTCTGGCGCATCGGGCTGGCGGGTGACGCCCTGTCTGCGCATGCCCTCGCTGAAGTCCCGCAAAGTGAGGCCGTCGCGGCGGTTCTCCAGCTGCTTTCGGCCCTTACGGCGCTTGGCCCCGCCGCCCGGGGCCGCGACCTTGATCCGGCTGCGCTCGCCCGGTCAGCCACCTTGCCGCCGCCGCAGGCGATCCCGTCGCCGGCTCCGGTCGGGGTCCTCACCGCGGGCGGCCTCGCCGTGCAGGGCGTGCGCCTGCCCTTTGGCCGGATCGCTGCCGAGGCGCTGGTCACCTGGCTCGACGGGCTGGAACGGCTCGGCGCGAGCGAGGTTCGTCTTGCCCCCGGCCACGCCCTGCTGGTGCTGGGGATTGCCCCGGAACGGGCGAACGAGGCTGCGGCGCTGGCGCAGGCGGCCGGTCTGATCGTTGACCCGGCGGACCCGCGCAATCACATCGTCGCCTGTCCGGGGCAGCGTGGCTGCGGCTCCGGCCTGATCGACCCGCGCGCGCTCACCGACCTGCTCGTCACCACAGCGCCGGCCTTGCTCGACGGATCGCTGACGCTGCATCTTTCCGGCTGCGGCAAGGGCTGCGCCCATCCCGCTGCCGCGTCCCTTGGCCTCACCGGAACGCCCGGCGGCATCGCGCTGGTCGTTGGTGGCCGGGCCGGCGACGCTCCGGTGGCCGTGCTTGCCCCCGCCGACCTCGGCCCGGCCCTGAGCCGGCTGAACACGCGCCTGCGTGCCGGTTCGGACAGCGCCGCCACCCAGATCACCCAGTTGGGGCCGGACGGGCTCCGCGCCCTCATCAAAGACGAGACATGACAGACTACGACTACATCAAGGACGGTCAGGCGATCTATGTGAAGTCCTTCGCCATCATCCGCGCGGAGGCCGACCTCAGCCGCTTCAGCGAAGCCGAGGCCGACGTCGCCGTGCGCATGATTCATGCCGCCGGACTGGTCGAGGCGGCGCAGCATTTCGACTTCGGCCCGGGCTTTGTCGAAACCGCGCGCGGTGCGCTGGAAGCGGGCGCTCCGATCTTCTGCGACGCCGAGATGGTCGCGCGCGGGGTGACCGCCGCCCGCCTGCCGGCTGGCAACGAGGTGATCTGCACCCTGCGCGACCCGCAGACCGCGACGCTGGCCGAGGAGATCGGCAACACCCGCTCGGCGGCGGCCCTGCGGCTTTGGCTTCCTCGTCTGGCGGGTGCGGTCGTTGCCATCGGCAACGCCCCGACGGCCCTGTTCTACCTCCTTGAACTGCTGCGCGACGGGGCACCGAAGCCGGCGGCGATCCTGGGCATGCCCGTCGGCTTTGTCGGCGCGGCCGAATCCAAGGATGCGCTGGCGGAGAATTCCTATGGCGTGCCTTACGCCATCGTGCGCGGCCGGCTGGGCGGCAGCGCGATGACGGCCGCTGCCCTCAATTCCCTGGCGCGGCCCGGACTGTGATGGATCTGACGATGACTGAGGCGAGTGACAAGATCGGCCGGCTGTATGGCGTGGGAACGGGTCCGGGGGACCCGGAGCTGCTGACGCTGAAGGCGGCGCGGGCACTGGAAGAGGCGGATGTTCTGGCCTGGTTCGCCAAGGCGGGCCGGCGCGGCAACGGGCGCGGCATCGTCGAGGCGCGCATCAAGCCCGACATCATCGAGCTGCCGCTCTACTATCCGGTGACCACCGAGATCGACAAGGAAGAGGACGCCTACAAGAGCCAGATCACCGCGTTCTACGAGACCTCGGCCGCCGCCATCGCGGAGCATCTGCGCGCCGGGCGCACCGTGGCCGTGCTCTCCGAAGGCGACCCGCTGTTCTATGGCTCCTACATGCACATGCATGTGCGCCTCGCGCCGCATTTCCCCGTCGAGGTCATCCCCGGCATCACCGCCATGTCCGGCTGCTGGTCGCTCGCCGGTGTGCCGATCGTGCAGGGTGACGACGTGCTGACCGTCCTGCCCGGCACCATGGCGGAAGCCGAACTGGTGCGCCGCCTGAAGGACACGGAAGGCGCCGTCATCATGAAGCTCGGCCGCAACCTGCCCAAGGTGCGCCGGGCGCTGGCCGCCGCCGGCCGTCTGGAGGACGCGATCTATGTCGAGCGCGGCACCATGCCGACCTCCAGCTCCACCCGTCTGGCCGACAAGCCGGACGACAGCGCGCCCTATTTCTCGCTGATCCTCGTGCCGGGCTGGAGCGGGCAGCCATGACGGGCGTCATCCATGTCATCGGCACCGGACCCGGCAATCCGGAGCAGATGACGCCGGAGGCCCTGCGCGCCGTCGCGGTGTCGCAGGAGTTCTACGGCTACTTTCCCTACATCGAACGCCTGAACCTCAGGCCTGACCAGAAAGCGGTCGCCTCCGACAACCGTGAGGAACTCGCCCGCGCCCGTGCGGCCCTCGCCCGCGCCGCCGAGGGCATCAATGTCTGCGTCGTCTCCGGCGGGGACCCGGGCGTCTTTGCCATGGCCAGCGCCGTCTGCGAGGCGATCGAGCATGGGCCGGAGGCCTGGCGCGCGCTGGAGCTGGTCGTGGTTCCCGGCCTCACCGCCATGCTGGCGGTCGCCGCCCGCATCGGCGCACCGCTCGGCCACGACTTCTGCGCCATTTCCCTGTCCGACAACCTGAAGCCCTGGGACCTGATCGAGCGCCGCCTGCAGCTGGTGGCCGAGGCCGGGCTGGTGATGGCCTTCTACAATCCGATCAGCAAGGCGCGGCCCTGGCAGCTGGGCCGGGCTTTCGACATCCTGCGCACCGTGCTGCCGGGCGAGACGCCGGTGATCTTTGGCCGCGCTGCCGGCCGTCCGGACGAGCGGATCGTCGTCAGCACGCTGGCGGCGGCCGATCCGGCCGAGGCCGACATGGCCACCTGCGTCATGGTGGGCTCGCCCGAGACCCGCGTCATTGCCCGCCCGGGCCGGCCGGATCTCGTCTACACACCGCGCTTTGCCGGCAGGCCCAGGCCATGATCCAGCAGCGCGACCGCCTCCGCCGTTGTCCCGGCCCTGAGGGCCGTGACCGGCGCTGGCCGCTCGATCATCACCACCGGCAGGCCAAGGGTCCGCGCGGCGGCGATCTTGCCGTAGGTGGCCGCGCCGCCGCTGTTCTTGCAGACGATCACCTCGATCTGCCGCGCGCGCAGGAGCTGTTCCTCGGCCGCCTCATCGAAGGGCCCGCGCGACAGCAGCGTTTCCAGTTGCGGCAACTGCAAGGGCGGCTCCACCGGATCGACGCTGCGCACCAGATACCGATGCTGCGGCGCCGCCTCGAAGGCCGCTGCCTCCTGCCGGCCGATGGCCAGAAACACGCGCTTGGGCGCAGTCCCGAGGGCCGCCACGGCCGCCTCGACCGAGGCAACCGGCTGCCACCGGTCGCCCGGTTCGGCCGTCCATGCCGGCCGCTCCAGCCGGATCAGCGGCACACCGGCCAGCCTTGCGGCTGTCGCGGCGTTCTGCGTGATCTGCCGGGCAAAGGGATGGGTCGCATCGATCAGCACGTCGATGGCATGCTGGCTGAGATAGGCCGCCAGTCCCTCCGCCCCGCCGAAGCCGCCCGTCCGGGTCGGGGCCGGCAGGGGCAGGGGATCACGGGTGCGCCCGGCGAGCGACAGGATGAGCGCGATGTCGCGGCGCGGCGCAAGCTGTTCGGCCAGCTCGCGCGCTTCGGTCGTGCCCGCCAGAACGAGGATGTGACGCGTGTCCAAGCCTGACCAACTCCCCCTGCCGCCAGCGGCGGATTCGCCGTCCTGTAGCGCTCCCTGGCTCATCCTGATCGGCCTCGGTGAAGACGGTTTAGCCGGGCTCGGCGAGGCTGCCAAGGCGGAGCTTGCCCGGGCCGAGCTGGTGTTCGGCGGCCAGCGCCATCTGGACCTCGCCCAGTCGGCGATCCGGGGCGAGGCGCGGAGCTGGCAGAGCCCCTTCGAGCGCTCGGTGGAGGACATCCTGGCGGCCCGGGGCCGGTCCGTCGTCGTGCTTGCCTCGGGCGATCCGTTCCTCTTCGGCGTCGGGGCCACCCTGTCGCGCCGCATTCCGGCGGCCGAGATGCGGAGCTATCCCGCCCCGTCCTCCTTCAGCCTTGCCGCCTCCCGCCTCGGCTGGCCGCTGCAGGACACGGTCTGCGTCTCCCTGCATGGCCGCCCGCTTGACCTGATCCGGCCGCATCTGCAGCCCGGCAGCCGCGTCCTGGCGCTGACCTCCGATGCCGCCGGCCCCGCCGACCTCGCCGCTCTGCTTGTCGCCGAGGGCTTCGGCGCCACCCGGCTCACCGTTCTGGAAGCGTTGGGCGGCCCGCGCGAGCGCGTGACCACGACTGTGGCCGAGGGCTTCCGCCTCACAGACATCGACAGCCTCAATGTCTGCGCGCTCGAGGTCGCCGCCAGCGCCGGGGCCCGCGTCCTGCCGCTCGCCGCCGGCCGCGAGGACAGCCTGTTCGAGCACGACGGCCAGATCACCAAGCGCGAGATCCGTGCGCTGACCCTGTCGGCGCTGGCGCCCCGCCGCGGCGAGCACCTGTGGGACATTGGCGCCGGCTCCGGCTCGGTTGCCATCGAATGGATGCTCACGGACCCCTCGCTGACCGCCACCGCCATCGAGGCCCATCCCGAGCGCGCTGCCCGTCTGCTGCGCAACGCCGCCCGGTTCGGCGTGCCGTCCCTGCGGCTCGTGCAGGGCACCGCGCCCGGGGCGCTGCAGGGGCTGGCCAGTCCCGATGCGATCTTCGTCGGCGGCGGCGGCTCGGAGCCCGGCGTCATGGACACGGCCTGCGCCGCGCTGAAAGCCGGTGGCCGACTGGTCGCCAACGCCGTGACGCTGGAGATGGAAGCCGTGCTGCTCGCCCTTCACGCAAGGCTCGGCGGCAGCCTGACGCGGCTCGAGATCGCCCGCGCCGCGCCTGTCGGCAGCATGACGGCCTGGCGACCGGCCATGCCGATCACGCAATGGGTCTGGATCAAGCCGGATCCCGAGAGCCCCGCGCCGTCGTCTGACGCCCCCGTTTCAAGCTAGATCCGTCACGAGGAAATCCCATGGCCGTTCACTTCATTGGCGCCGGTCCCGGCGCAGCTGATCTCATCACCGTGCGGGGCCGCGATCTCATCGGCAAATGCCCGGTCTGCCTCTATGCCGGTTCGCTGGTGTCGCCGGAGCTCCTGCAATACTGCCCGGACGGGGCGCGGATCATCGACACCGCACCGATGTCGCTGGACGAGATCGAGGCGGAATATGTGCGCGCGTCCGAACTCGGGCAGGACGTGGCCCGGCTGCACTCCGGCGATCTTTCTGTGTGGAGCGCGGTGGCCGAGCAGATCCGCCGGCTGGAGAAGAATGGCATCTCCTACACCATGACCCCCGGCGTCCCGGCCTTCGCCGCCGCCGCCTCCGCGCTCGGGCGTGAGCTCACCATCCCGGCGGTGGCACAGAGCCTCGTGCTCACCCGCGTCTCCGGCCGCGCCTCGCCAATGCCGAACGAGGAGACGCTCACCCGCTTCGGCGCAACCGGTTCAACGCTGGCGATCCATCTGGCAATCCATGCGCTGGATCAGGTGGTCGAGGAACTGACCCCGCTCTATGGCGCCGACTGCCCGGTCGCCATTGTCGTCAAGGCATCCTGGCCGGACGAACGGATCATCCTCGGCACGCTCGCCGACATCGCCGCCAAGGTCGCCGCCGACCCGATCGAGCGCACGGCGCTGATCTTCGTCGGCCACGGCCTCGGTGCCCGAGACTTCCGCGAAAGCGCCCTCTACGACACCGCCTACCAACGCCGCTTCCGCGGCCGGGGTGAGTAAGGGGAGCGCGCAAAGCCGGTCCAGGAGCTGCTCGGGTTTGTGCAAACGGTAGCAGCAGTGGCAGTTGGGCGGGGGGTAACAAGCCCATTGACCTGCGTTTCAGCCAGAACGGCGCCAAGGGTACATTTAGGCGAGCTGGCTCGATTCAAGAGATGGTAGATGCGTTCCGAAGTGGTGCGTTGAAAGCAGATCAGGTCCCTGCCATTCGCTTGGTTGAGAAGAATGGAATTTGCTTAGTCTCGACAACCGAAGGCTCGAAGCATTCCGCCGCGCTGATATAGGAATGCCATATGGGAAGGCTACGCCTCTAGAAGAATTTCGAGAGGCTTGGAAGTTGACGACGCAGAACGATGACGCTTCGATTGGAATTAGAGGCGAGTGATATGGATTTGAATGAGAAGGTTAACGCGGTGGAAACGCGCGATGATTTCATTGAGTTCATTGGAGCATTGCGGCGTGATCTGAAATCATCTCCTGATGATTGGCAGAATACAACCCTTGACGGCTTCCTTGAAGCGCTTGCTGCCTGGGTGCAGGACATGGATGGGTACTACCAGAACAATAGCCTTCCGGTGACACTCCTCCTCAACTGGAAGAATGTTGCAGAGATGATGCTTGCGGCCAAGCACTACGAATAGCGAACCTACCTATTGCATTTGGCTGATGACCGCTTTGTACGGCGGTTATTCTATGCATTCGCGGCGAAGTGCCTGACTGTACAGAGACGGTATTCACCCGACAGTACCGCGTTTTGCGGCGGGTTCAGGCGGCTCGGGTTTCTGGTTGGTTTGAACCCTGTGCTGCGGACCTTGTTGGTACCTCTCCCTTGGGATTGGCTGCCGCGCTACGGGATGTTTTCTCGGCCAGTCGGTGAAGGCTTGCAGCAATGTCCCGCCTCGCACGGTGCGGCCCCGATGGAGTCACGGCCATCGAATCCAAGGTCGGCAGAACGAGCTGTGATTTCTGAGAAGGTTGTTCATCCTTGAAACCTTCCGGTGGATGTTTGGTCGCAAACACCTTCAGGCTTTCAATTCGGATGAACAACCTTCTCAGAAATCACATCTAGGAGGAAAGCCGAGGGGATTCTGTAAGACACGTCAAATCTAGTGACAGTCGGGCGACAGGCACCTGTATTGGTGGCCAATGTCGAGATCTGCCCGATGGAACCAGGATTAGAATAAAGGTCTTAGATTAGATGATGACCAGTTTGGAAAAATTACTGTCGAACGCAAGTTCATGTCTTAGTGAGCATGAACCGGAAATATCCGTGAAATTGCGTGGCTTCGCAGGCCAATTAACCGATGATTTATTGGGAATGCTGCGCCGGCGTAACGGATTTTATGCGTTGGAAAGCGCTTTACACGTCTTCCCAACGCATTCGAGTTCGCAGGAAATTTGTCTCGGCGATTGGAACGAAAGTACTTTGTGGCGCAGTGCATACAAGGAATTGGCCGACGGCTGTTTGTTTTTTGCAGAAGATATTTTCGGTGGGCAGTTTTGCATCAAAGACAATCTGATTTATACGTTCGACCCAGAAACAGGAGCGCTAGATTATTTGGCTGACGACATGGAAGGCTGGGCAAAAGCAATCATCACCGACTATCAAATGCTTACCGGTTATCCATTGGCGCATCAATGGCAGCAGCAGAATGGCCCTCTTCCAACAAAGAAGCGTTTATTGCCAAAGATACCGTTTGTAGCGGGCGGTGCGTTTAATTTGGACAAATTGTACTTATTTGATTCTGTAGAAGGGATGAAATTTAGGGCAAATATTGCCATTCAAATTAAAGAATTGACCGATGGCGCTCAGATAAAATTTGTCTTTGATGACTGATTTTTAGTGCGGTTTTCGAGCGTCTTAAATGTACAGAATGTACAGAGACGGTACTCACCCGACAGTGCCGCGTTTTGAAGCGTGTTCAGGCGGCTCGGGTTTCTGGTTGCACTGATGCCTGTTTGTGTCTGGATGTCAGGGTCTGTCCCTCGGCTTTTTGCGGGGCTTTTCGGGCGTTAATGAAGGTCTTGAGGGGTGTTCGTCTGCCCATGGCGCGGCCCCCATGGTGGCGCGAGTATGGACACCGAACCAGTCACCGGCCACGGCCTGGGTGCGACAATTGTTTTTCGTCTTCAACGAGTCGATCAGGCATGGATAGTAAAATTGCAGCTTACCCCTGGGTTCCGATCCACGACTTCAGATCATATGCGGAGTTCGACCGCTTTGTTGAATGGATAAACACGCAAATCGCCGCAGGAATAGCTGAAGAAATTTCGATTTCGAGTCATTACGCTGGTTCTACGTCTTTGTCAGAAAAGTGGTTCAAGCATGTTGGTAGTGGCATTGTCTGGCGATTAGTTTGGCCGGATGCCCCCTTCACTGGCGTTTTCGAGCCGGTGTGATGCAGGTGTCCAAGCTTCATGCAAGGTCAAAATGCAGCGCCTGTCCGTCTGTCAGCCAGCGGATGTCAGGGGCGGTCTGATCGATCTGCAGACCGTCACCTGCGGTCAGCCTTTCACCGTCGATCTCCGCCAGCCCCTCGATGATCTGCAGGAAGACGCCTCGCCCGGGCTGCGGGCTGACCGGTGTTGTCCCGCCCTCTTCAGTTCGCAGCAGGGTGACGCGCGTGTCCGAACCAAGCTCCGTCAGCGCGCTGCTGCCGGCCGGACCGGCAAGCAGCACGCGCGGTCCGTCAGTGGGGAGAGAGGCCTGCTGATAACCGGGCGTTTCGCCGGCCTTGTCCGGGATGATCCAGATCTGCAGCAGATGCGTGGTTTCGCCTTCGGCTCCGTTCATCTCCGAATGCGAGATGCCGCTGCCGGCGCGCATGAGCTGGATCTCGCCCGCCGCTGTCTCGCCCTTGTGTCCAAGACTGTCCTCGTGCCGCACCTTGCCCTTCAGCACCAGGGTTAGGATGTCCATGTCGGCATGGTCGTGCCAGGCAAAGCCGGCTCCGGGGATGATCCAGTCCTCGTTGATCACGCGCAGCGCCCGGAAGCCCATGCGCTTGGGATCGCGGAACTCGCCGAAGGAAAAGGTGTGAAAGCTGTCGAGCCAGCCCTTCCGGCTGCGCCCGCGGCTCATGTTCTCATGGATCAGCAACGTCATGGATGGGTCCTTGCCCGGCCGGGTGGGTCCGGCCGGGTGTCATTCTTGATGCTTTAGCGGATGAACGCGAGCACATCCTTGTTGAAGCGCTCCGCTTCCAGCTCGGCCAGCCCATGCCCGCTGCCTTCATAGACAAGCAGCGTGCCCTTGCTCAGCAGCTTGACGGCCTTCTCGGCAGACGCGGCAATGGGCACGATCTGGTCATCGGAGCCATGCAGGACAAGGGTGGGAACGTCGATCTTCGTCAGGTCCTCGGTGTAGTCGACCTCGGAGAATTCGCGGATGCAGTCGTAATGGCCCTTGATGCTGCCGGCCATGCCCTGCAGCCAGAACTTTTCCTGCAGGCCCGGCTGGGCCGGATTGCCATCCCGGTTGAAGCCGTAGAAGGGGACCGTCAGGTCCAGGAAAAACTGCGAGCGCTTCAGCGCGGTTCCCTGGCGGATGCCGTCGAACACCTCCATCGGCGTGCCTTCCGGGTTGGACGCCGTCTTCAGCATGATCGGCGGAACGGCACCGACGAGAACCATCCTGGCGACGCGCGACGTGCCATGCCGGCCGGCATAATGCGCAATCTCGCCGCCGCCGGTCGAATGACCGATGAGGATGACGTCCTTGAGATCCAGCTGCTCGATCAGCTCGGCGAGATCGTCGGCATACTGGTCCATGTTGTTGCCGGTCCAGGGCTGATCGGAGCGGCCATGGCCGCGCCGGTCGTGGGCGATGACGCGGTAGCCGTTCAGGCCGAAGAACAGCATCTGCGCGTCCCAGGCGTCGCCGGACAGCGGCCAGCCGTGGGAAAACACGATGGGCTGACCGGTGCCCCAGTCCTTGTAGAAGATCTTCGTGCCGTCCTTGGTGGTGATCGTAGTCATCGCGATGTCTCCTGTGTCTGCTGCTTGGGGGGTGGCGCTGCCGGAAAAGGGCAGGCCGAGGGAAAGGGCGAGAGCGCCTGCGCCGATCAGGGTCTGGCGGCGGGTGAGGTCGAGGACCATGGGAGGCTCCTTCAGGTTGGCGGGAGGGCAAGGTGGTGTTTCACCTCCGGCGGGCTGTCGCCGGCGTGGAAGCGCAGAAGCTCGCGCTGGAGATCCGCGTCCGGTGAGGCAACGCGCCGGTGCTGGCGCAGGTGTTCGGCCCAGGAGGCGACGAAGAACCATTCCAGCAGGGTTTCCGGATCTGCGACGTCTTCCATCACGCCCCAGGCATAGGCCCCGTCGCGGCGCCGGCTGGTCGACAGGCGATGGATGGCCGCCAGAAACGCTGCCCGGTCGGCGGCGGTCACCTTGTAGGCGATGGTGATCAGCACCGGGCCCCGGTCCGCTGCGGCGTCGCCGGTCAGGTCTTCGGCCAGAGGGCTGGCGACCAGGGGGTCCGGCCAGTGGTTGGACGGTGTCAGGTCCGCTTCGCCGCGCGGCAGGCGGAGACGGTGGAACAGGGTGCCGGTCAGCACGAGGCAAGCAGCGGCAAGAAGCAGGGCCGTGCCCAGACCTGTTGCCTCGGCGACGCCGCCCCAGGCGAGGCTGCCGGCTGTCATCGCGCCGTTGAAGACGGTCAGATAGACCGCCAGCGCCCGGCCCCGGACCCAGTCCGGCAACACGGACTGCGCCGTGCCGTTCAAGGTGGTCAGCGCTGTAATCCAGGCAGCGCCCAGCAGGGCGAGCAGCGCGAGGGCGATGGCCGGCTGTGGGGCCGCCGCCAGGGCGATCATGACGGATGCGGCAACCAGCGCAGCCAGCAGCATCAGGCTGTCAGAACTGAACCGGAGCCGCAGCGTTGGCAGAGCCAGCGCGCCCCCGATCGCGCCAAGACCAACCGCGCCGAGCAGCAGGCCATAGAGGCCCGAACTGCCTTGCAGAAGATCGCGGGTGATGAGCGGCAGCAGGGCCCAGACCGCGCTGGCGCAGAGGAAGAAGACAGCCGCGCGCGCCAGCACGACATGGAGGTCCTTGCTGCGGCGTGCGTAGCGCAGACCCGCCCGGAAGGCGCCGCCGAAGCTCTCCGCCAGCGGATCGCTCGCCTTTCCCTTGCGCGGCCACCAGACCAGCGCGGCAATCACGATCCCGTAGGTCGCAACGTCGACCGCATAGGTCACCGTTGCCCCCGCGAAGGTGATCAGAAGACCGCCTGCGGCCGGACCGATGGCGCGCGCCACATTGAGGCCGAGCGAATTCAGCGCCACGGCGGAACGCAGGTCTGTCCGGGGCACCAGCTCGGGAACGATCGCCTGCCAGGTCGGTGCAATCAGGGCCGCGCCGATGCCGCCGAAAAACGTCAGCGCGACAAGTCCCGTCAGCGTGAGTGCGCCGGCCGCCGACAGCAGCATCAGCGTCAGGCTGACCAGGCCCAGCAACACCTGGATCACGATCAGCAACCGCCGCCGGTCGAGGATGTCCGACAGGACGCCGGCCGGGATCGCCAACAGGAAGACCGGCAGGGTCGCGGCCGCTTGCACGGCGGCGATGGCGGCCGGGGAGGTGCTGAGATCCGTGGCGAGCCAGCCGCTGGCCGTATCCCGGATGAAGCTTCCCGCGTTGCCGATGATCGTCGCCAGCCAGAGGATCAGGAAGACGCGCTGCCTGAGGGGGGCAAAGGCACTGCTGCGGACCGGTGGTGTGGATGAGGCGTCGGTCATCGGTCACATCCAGCAGGCACAGCCAAGGGCACCGAAGAAGCCCTTGAGATCGGCAACCGGAAGCGCCGCCCCCCAGGCCTTGCCATGGTCATGCCCGTGCACGCCGCAGGAGCTGGCGCAGCCGCAGGACATGCGCGCATGGGCGGAAAGGCCGGTGCTGGTCCTGGCGGCGGCCCAGGCACCATATCCGCGATAGGTCCGCACGGGCGACCAGTCCGGCATGGCCGGTGGCAACGGGTTGTCGTCGAGCGCGGCAAAGTCGCCAGCGCCCCACACCACACGGCCGCCGACCATGGTCAGGTCTGACACCAGATGCGAGATCTCCGCCTCAGGCACGGTGAAATAGTCCCGGTCCGGCACCAGCAGATCGGCGAGATATCCGGGCGCAATCCGGCCACGGCGGCCTTCGTCCTTGCAGAACCAGGCGACCTTTTCGGTCCACAGCCGCAGCGCCGTCTCCCGGTCGAGGCAATCGGCCGGCGGCGTCAGGCGCAAGCCGCCGACGGTGCGGCCGGTCACCATCCAGGACAGCGAGACCCAGGGGTTATAGGAGGCGACCCGGGTCGCGTCGGTGCCGGCGGAAACGTGCAGGTCCCGGTCCAGCATGCGGGCAATGGGGGGCGTCGCGCTGGCTGCTGCCGCGCCATACCGCTCGACGAAATACTCGCCCTGATAGGCCATCCGGTGCTGCGTGGCGATGCCGCCCCCCAAGGCCGCGACCCGGTCGATCGACCGGTCCGAGATGGTCTCGGCGTGATCGAACATCCAGTTGAGGCCGTCCAGCGGGATGTCCCGGTTGACCGTCTCGAAAACGTCGAGCGCCCGGGAGATGGTCTCGTCATAGGTCGCATGCATGCGCCACGGCCAGCGGTTCTCCGCCAGGATGCGCACGACCTCCTCGAGGTCCTCCTCCATGGTCGAGGGCATGTCCGGTCGGGGTTCGCGGAAGTCCTCGAAGTCGGCGGCGGAAAACACCAGCATCTCGCCAGCGCCATTGTGACGGAAATAGTCGTCGCCCTGACGATAGGTCACGGACCGGGTCCAGTTGAGAAAGTCGGCCTTTTCGTCACGCGGTTTCTGCGTGAACAGGTTGTAGGCGAGGCGAACCGTCATCTGCCCGGCATTGGCGAGCGTCCGGATCACCTCATAGTCGTCGGGATAGGTCTGGAAGCCGCCGCCCGCATCGATGACGCCGGTGATGCCCAGCCGGTTCAGCTCGCGCATGAAGTGGCGCGTCGAGTTGAGCTGATACTCCAGCGGCAGCTTCGGCCCCCTCGCCAGCGTTGCATAGAGAATGCCCGCGTTTGGCCTCGCCAGCAGCAGTCCGGTCGGATTGCCGCGCGCGTCGCGCTGGATTTCGCCGCCCGGAGGATTGGGCGTATCCTTGTCATAGCCGACGGCCCGAAGGGCTGCGCCATTCAGAAGCGCCCGGTCATAGAGATGCAGCAGGAAAACGGGCGTCTCGGGCGCGGCCGCATTGATTTCCTCCAGTGTCGGAAGGCGTTTCTCCGTGAACTGGTGCTCGGTAAAGCCGCCAATGACCCGCACCCATTGCGGCGGCGGCGTGATGGCCACCTGGCGCCGCAGCATGTCCATGGCATCGGCAAGCGACGTCACGCCGTCCCAGCGCAGCTCCATGTTGAAGTTCAGTCCGCCGCGAATGACATGGGTGTGATTGTCGATCAGCCCGGGAAGCACCCGGCGGCCCTTGAGATCGATGCGGCGTGTCGTGGGCCCGGCCAGCGCCAAAAGCGTGGCGTCATCGCCGACAGCCTCGAAGCGCCCGTCACGGATTGCCACCGCCGACGCGGTCGGCTGGCTGCGGTCGAGCGTCGTGATGCGGCCGTTGAAAAGGATGAGATCAGGCACCATCGGAGCCTCCTGCGGAATGGGCAAGTCTGACGTGCGGCGGAGTTCACGCGGCAGGCGGATCTGACCGGTCAGTCCTCTGGCCGGTTCCGGGCCCGCACTCGGGGTCGGTCGGTGTCGTGCCTTTGGGCAGTTCGCCGCAGATGTGCGGCAGCCGGTGCTCCGTGAACCAGCCGAGCGTCAGCGGCGAACCGGCCAGCATGTGGCGCAGCACCGGCACCATCTGTTCGCCGGCAAGAATGCCGAGCAGGCCGACCAGGGCGACGATCGGCGGGGCAGGGGAGCGGACGTTCAGCAGACTGTAGACGACGCCGACGAGAACCCCGACGGACAGGGAAAGGAAATACATGCGCATCGTGCGGTCTCCGGCACTGGAAAGGCGAGCGGAGGGCCCCGGTGTCGGCACGGCCGGCAGGGCAGCGCGGGCACCGGGGCAGGCGGTCAGTGACCTTCGGACGCGCCGAACATCGACTTGGCGTAGATGATGCCCAGACCATAGGCCCCGCCGAACTTGCGGGCGATGCCGGTCGTCAGGTCATAGGTCTCGCCCCTTGCCCAGTCGCGCTGCAGCTCGAGGAGGTACTGGAGCGACGTCATGGGCCGGGCGCCGGCCTGGACCATCCGGTCCATGGCCCGGTCATGCGCTTCGTCCGACACGTCGCCGCAGGCATCGGCGATGACATAGACCTCGAAGCCCTGATCCAGCGCGGACAGAGCGGGACCGACAATGCAGACGCTGGTCCAGAGGCCGCAGATGACCAGACGGCGCTTGCCGATCCGGTTGACCTCATCGATGACGGCCGCGTCTTCCCAGGTGTTCATCGACGTGCGGTCGAGCATGGCCTGTCCCGGAAACGCGTCGGAAATCTCCGAGAACATCGGGCCGGAGAAGGACTTCTCGGCCACGGTCGTAAGGATCGCGGGAACCTTGAAACCGGCGGCCGCATGGGCGACCAGCGCGGCGTTGTTGCGCAGCAGCACCGCGTCGATCGACTTGGTGGCAAAGGACATCTGCGACTGGAAGTCGATCATGATCAGGGCATGATCGGTCGGCGAGATCAGCTGGGAGCCGGGGGTGGGCTTGGCATTGACAGGCATCTGGTTCACTCCGTCTGGGTCGGGTGAACCACCTATCTCCGATCATCCTCCTGCCGTCTTGAACGCTCGTCCATCGCGTTTTGTACGATTGTCCGGGCATGGTTCGCCGGCAAACTCTGGCGTCAGCTTGCCGCCTGCGCCCGCCAGCGGGCCGGCGAGATCCCGAGGCGGCGGCTGAACTGACGGGTCAGATGGCTCTGATCGGCGAACCCGCATTGCTGCGCAATCTCCGACAGGGGCATGCGTGTTGCCGTGAGCAGCGCCTGCGCCCGTTCCAGCCGCTGCCGCATCACCCATTCATGCGGCGTGCAGCCGAGTTCCTTGCGGAAGGCCTCGTAGAAATAGCTGCGCGACACGCGGCACAGGCTGGCGATCTGGTCGAGGCCGATGTCGCCATCAAGGTTCGCGCGCAGGATCTCCAGGGCGCGGCTGATCAGTGCCGATGGCGGTGGTGTCGTGAGCAGGTCGACGAAGCTGTTGGCATAGCGGCGGCGCAGGTAGGTGCAAAGTGCTTCTCCCATCTGGTCGAGAAAGAGCCGTTCCACCGGCTCGCGGCCGCCCAGCACCGGCAAGACCGCCCGCATGAGATGCCCGATGGTGGGATCGACCGTTCCCGCCTCGCAGGCCAGCCGGCGCGGGTTGCCGAACCGCGGTTCATCGTCCTGAGGGGCAATGACATGGGAGGGGATCTCGATCAGCAGGAAATCGAAGCGACCGCTGAGCTCTGCCGTGTAGGGCCTGTCGAAATCTCGAATGTAGATGCTGTCTTGCACGAACTGCGCGCGCGTGACCTGCCGTCCCTGACGGATGTCACGCCAATGACCGGGCATCAGGGACAGCCCGACGATGTATCCTTGTCCGGTGTCGTCGGTCCGCACCTGCATCGGCTCTGCCTTGCCCGAGGTCTTGCGCAGGAAGATCAGGTCCGTGCCTTGCACCTCCTGATCGCGGATCAGGTCCTTGGCCGTGCAGCCGAGGCGGTCATGCACAGGGGTGGGCGTGCTTGCCATGGACGCGGTCTCCTTCAGGATCAGGTGGGTTGCGGCGAAGGGTGATGGTTGGCCCCGCGCGCATCCGCGCTGGCCACCGTCAGCTTGTCCAGAAAGCGGTCGATGTCCCGCGTGAGGTCGTCCTCCGCTTCCAGCCCGATGCTGAAACGCAGGATCTGTGCGGCGCCCTGCCAGGGCCGTGCGGTGCGGGTGCCTGTGATGGGTTGCGGCGCCAGCAGGCTGCGGGTGCCGCCCCATGACGCGCCGATGGCAAAGATCTGAAGCCCGTGCAGGGCCGCTCCGACATGCGGCGTTGCCTCAGGGGTGAACTCGACACTGAACAGCGGGCTGGAGCCGGTGAAGTCACGCAGCCAGACATCATGCCCCGGACTGCCGGGCAGTGCCGGATGCAGCACGCGATGAACGGCAGGATGGCCGGCAAGACGCGTCGCCAGCCGCAGGGCGACGGCGCTGGCGTGCGCCAGCCGCAGCGGCATCGTTTCCATGCCGCGCAGCACGAGCGCCGCATCATCCGGCGACACGCCGCTGCCGAGCCGGCCGATCAGATTGCGCAGCGGCAGGATCAGCGCCTCGTCGCGCAAGGTCAGCGCGCCCATCAGAAGATCGGCATGCCCGCCATGGAACTTGGTCAGCGCCTCGGCCACGAAGTCGACGCCATGCCGCAACGGCTTGAAGTTCAGCGCGGTCGCCCAGGTGTTGTCGCAGCCGACGAGGGCGCCATGCCGGTGCGCGATCGCGGTGATGGCAGGCAGATCCATCACCTCCATCGTGTTGGATCCGGGCGACTCGCACCAGACAAGCCGCGTCCGGGCGTCGATCTGCCGGGCCACATCCTCAGGCGACAGCGGATCGAAATAGCGCACCGTCACGCCCATCCGCACCAGATCGAGATCGGCGAACTGGCGGACCGGCGGGTAGACCGTATCGGCAATCAGCACCGTGTCGCCAGCCGACAGCACCGCCAGCATGGCCAGCACCACGGCGGCCTGTCCGGAGGGCGTCAGAAACGTCCAGACGCCGCCCTGCAGGTCGCTGAGGCTGCGTTCCAGCATCCGCGTCGTCGGCGTGCCATGCAGGCCGTAGGTGTAGCCATCAGGGGCCAGATCGCCGCGCGCCGCGAACGCGGCCGCATCGGGGAAGACAATGGTGGAGGCGCGATAGACAGGCACCGCAAGCGTGCGAAACCCGTCGGTTTCCGGCTGCGGATGAAGGATGCAACGGCTGGTGTCCTGCATGGGGATCTCCTGAACGACCCCATTGGACATGGCCGGATGCATTCCGTCCAATCGCAAGATATGCTTCGGCTATAATCCGGAGTTATACCCTTGCCATGAACCTGCGTCAGATCGAGATCTTCCAGGCGGTCTTTGCGGCCGGGACCGCGTCCAAGGCCGCCGTCCTGCTCAACCTGTCCCAGCCGGCGGTCAGCAAGGCCGTGCAGGATCTGGAACGCTCCATCGGCTTCGCCCTGTTCGACCGCTCGACGGGACGCATGGTGCCGACGGCCGAGGGGGAGCTGTTTCACCGCGAGGTGGAGCAGACCTTCGCCGGGCTGAGCCGGCTGCGCAGCTCGGCGGCAAGGATCCGCGATTTCGGCTCCGGCGAGATCCGGCTGGCAAGCCTGTCGGCGCTCAGCACGAACATCGTGCCGAAAGCGATTGCCGCCTTCCGGCAGCGTCATCCGCAGGTTGCCATCACCTTCCAGACCCAGATGTCGAGCACGATCCGCGACCTGGTTGCGGCCGGTCAGTTTGACATCGGTCTGACCTCCGACGAGGTGGATGCGACCGGCGTGACGGTCGAGCCCTTCGCGATCTATCGCGCCGCCATTGCCTTGCCGGAGGGACATCCTCTCTGTGCGAAGCCGGTCCTCAGCCCGCCGGACCTGCACGGCGAAGCCTTTGTCGCCCTGGCCCCCGAAGACCGGACGCGTCAGAAACTGGAAACGGTTCTGGCCGCCGCCGGTGCCGTGCCGCGGATCGTGCTGGAAACACCGTACTCGACCACGGTCTGCGCCATGGTTCAGGCGGGCATCGGCTGCGGCCTGATCAATCCGCTGAACGCCGAACCGTTTCTGGGACGCGGGCTGACCTGGCGGCCGTTCGAGCCTGCGCTCTATTTCTGCACCCTGCTGCTGACGCCGCCGGGGCGGCGCGGCTCGCGCATCGCCGAGGACGCAAGAACTCTGCTGATGTCCTTTGCCGGCGAAAGACCGGCGCTGCCGGCGGATCTGCACCACGTGCCGGAGGGGTGACGGGCGGCCGGGCCGCATCCCGGCGACCGGTCGGATCGGAATGGTTCGGTCCGGGAAGGGGGGCGGGACAGGGCGGTTCGGGACGGGGGGCGCCCGTGGCCTCGACGCGACGGCCCGGGCGTTTGATGGGTCACGCCTTGCAATAATATACTAGTATGCTAGTTAAGGGGCGGGAGGCTGAGTTCATGAAGATCCTCGACATCAAGGCCACGACCGTTGCCGTGCCGCTGGAGGCACCGCTTCGTCATTCCAATGGGGCGCACTGGGGCCGGTTCGTCCGCACCATCGTGCAGCTGCAGCTCGACAACGGCCAGATCGGGCTGGGCGAAATGGGCGGAGGCGGGGAATCGGCCGAGGCGGCGATCCGCAGCCTGCGTCCCTATCTGGCCGGGCATGATCCGTTGCAGCTCGAACAGCTGCGCTGGAAGATCATGAATCCTGTCGGCAGTCTCTACAACAACCGCCTGCAGCTGCACGCTGCCATCGAGATGGCCTGCATGGACGCCGCCGGAAAGACGCTCGGCCTGCGCGCCTGCGATCTGCTGGGGGGCGCGATCCGCGAGGAGGTGCCCTTCGCCGCTTACCTCTTCTCCCGCTACCGCGATCCGGCGACCGGGCGTGGCGGAGAGACCGACCCGGACGAGCTGGTGGCCCATGCCCGGGCGCTGAAGGCCGCCTATGGCTTCACCACCCACAAGCTCAAGGGCGGGCATTTCTCGCCGGATCACGATGTCGAGGTCTACCGGGCGCTGGCCGCGGCCTTCCCGGGCGACCGGTTGCGGCTGGATCCCAACTCGGTCTGGACCGTCGAGGAGGCGGTGCGGGTCGGTCGCGCCATCCTGGATCTCAACAATGACTATTTCGAGGATCCGACCTGGGGCCTTGAGGGCATGCGGCGCCTGCGCCAGTTCGTCCCCATCCCGACCGCGACCAACGCCGTTGTCGTCAACTTCGAGCAGCTTGCCCAATCGATCCGGCACGATCTGGTCGACGTGATCCTGCTCGACACGACGTTCTGGGGCGGGCTGCGACAGGCGCACAAGGCCGGAACGGTGCTGGAGACGTTCCAGTACGGCGCCTCCGTTCACTCCTCGGGCGAGCTGGGCATCCAGCTCGCGTCCATGCTGCATCTGGGCGCGGCATTGCCAAACCTGTTCTTTGCCGCAGACGCGCATTACCACCACCTGACGGATGACATCATCCGGGGCGGCAAGCTGCGCTACGAGAACGGCGCCATCCGCGTGCCGTCGGGCCCCGGTCTCGGCGTCGAGCTCGATCCGGATCGGCTGGCGCTTTACGCCGAGCATTACCGGGAGTTCGGAGGCTACCCTTACGACCGTGATCCGGCCCGGCCGCAGTGGTATTCCGTCTTCCCGGAACGCAACTTTGCCGATCCGCGCGTGAAGGAGATGCCCCGCACGCCGGCCTCATGAGAGGTCGCGCGCGGAGCGCAGAGGGAAGGGCGGCCGGTCCGTGCCGCCCTGCTGTCGTCGGCGCGGTTCAGTGCGTCGTGCGCGGTGGCCAGAGTTCGCCCGGAAGGCCGGACTTCGGTCCGCCCAGAAGCGATGACGACAGCGCATGGACGCCGTTCACCGAGAACAGCCAGATGATGTTGCGGTCATACTCGACGAAGGCGGCAAAGCTGCCGTTCTCGAAGGTGTACTCCGGCATCTCCGCCTCGGTCGGGAAACGCGGCACGTAGTAGCCGGCGATCTTCGGTTCCAGCGGATTGCTGACGTCAAAGAGCTGCAGGCCGGCATTGTAGAAGGCATAGGCGACAAGGCCGTCGCGGCCATGCCCGGGCTGGTTCGTGCCGGAGCGCTTCGGGCCGAAGCTGCCCTTGCGCTGGCAATAGTCCGTGAAGCCCGCCTCCGCCGGCGGTGTCGGCCGCGGGAACTTCGCCGCCACCTTCAGCTCCGAGGGAGCCCTTGCATCGATCACCAGGATGTCCTTGTAGGGCTCGTAGCAGTTGGAGTTCATCGGATAGCCGTTGGCAAAGACGTAGCCGGTGCGGGCAAACTGGCTCACGTCGGCATTGTCGAACTCGGTGCCGGCAAAGCTCGGCGGCGTGTTGACGTGGCCGAGGATCGCCGGCTTGTCCGGATTGCTGATGTCGAAGCTGTAGAGGCCGAGGCCGCCCATCGCGCCGAAGGCGATGGTGCCGCCGGCTTCCACCGGCTTCGGCAGGAAGGGCGCCATGCGCGAGCCCATCCACGAGGTGCGGTTGCCCGCGCGCGGGTTCATCAGGAACGCGGCCTCACTGGCTGCATCCCCGACCACCTGTCCGGGCACGGTGATCTGCGTGACGAACTCCGGATCGGCCGGGTCCGACATGTCCCAGACCTGATAGCCGGGGGAATGCAGGTAGTCCGGATACTCGGTCAGGGCATGGGCATCGTCGGGCGCGGCGGACAGGAACATGTACTTGCCGCCGTTCCAGGCCACCGCATCGAGCGCGCCGGAGCCCTGCTGCTCGCCGATCGGGGCCTGCGGATTGACCCGGTCGGTCGTGCGGGTGGCGATGAGTTTCCAGTCGCTGGGCAGCGGACCGTTCATCTCGTAGACCTTGAAGCCCTTGAGCGAATTGTAGTTCCGCAGCGCCGCCACCTGCTCCGGCTGGGTCCGCTTGTTCTCCAGAAGTCCGTACCGGCCGATCTCGTAGGAGGCGACGGCGACCATCTTGCCGAGCGACGGGCTCCAGGCAAACGTCAGTCCGCCCCAGTAATTCTGGACCGTTTTCGCATCCCATTTCTCGCTGGAGCCATCCGGGCCCCAGACCCCGCCTTCGGAGTAGACGACCGTCGCCCTGGCCGGATCGGTCACGTCCAGCACGCGGATGTAATCCCGGTCGTGCACATACATGAACCGCCTGCCGTCGAAATCGGCCACTTCGACCCAGGCATGAAACGGCGAGCTCACATTGGGATAGAAGGCGATCGGCTCGACATTGAGACTGTAGCTCTTGTCGTCCCACCCCTCGATCTGCCCCGGAAAATTGGGGCTGCTGCCGAGCGGTGTGGCCTTCGGTGCCTGGAAGCTGCCATCCGGCCGCATGCCGTAGTCGACGCCTGGCACCGGCGCCGGAGGTGCCTTGTCATAGGTCAGGTCTGACCATTGCAGCAGATAGGGGTCGCGGATGTCGATCGCGGCCGGGGTCTTTGCGCCACCGCCTGCCGCCAGGCAAGCCGTCCCCGTCAGGGCCAGCAGGGCGCTGCCCATGAAAACTTGTCGCAATTGCACTGACATGTCCTCCCAGAATGTGCCGTCCCGGCGGCCTCGTTCGCTCTCGCGCCAGAATCAAAGCAGGAACCAAAGCAGGAACCGGGCGAGGGCCAGGGCCGGGCCAGGGTCGGGCCAGGGTCCTGCCGGCGCCGGGGCCCCATGTCCCCGGTGGTGCCCGACCGTCGCCTCCGCTCCATCGGAGCAATCCAGACGTGTCGGGCAATCCCGGCTGCAAGTGGACACGGATTATATATAAGACACAATCATGATTTATCGTATGAATTCATCCAAAAATCAGGATTAATCGACGCTGGACCGGTGTCGCGTCACGCCGGGCGCAGGGCGTCGAGCAGGGCCTCGACGCTGGCCACCAGCCTCAGCCGCAAGTCGGTGTCCGCGGGAAAGTCGGCAATCTCGAAGGCTGCCTGGTCGAGGGCGCCGAACAGCAGCACGGCCAGCCCGTGCGGGTCGACCGGGCGCAACAGCTGGGCGTCGATCAGCCCGGTGACCTCGGCCTTGAGGAAGGCAAAGGCCGTTTCCCGATCCCGCGCCCGCATCTGGGCCAGTCCGATCACATGCGGCCCGTCCAGCAGCAGGATCTGCCGCATCGGGGGGATGTCGGTGGCGGCAAGATAGGCGCGCCAGATTGCATCGAACCGCAGCCACGGATCCACGTGCCGGCGCGCCGCAGCGTCGATGGAGGCCACGAGATGGTCCTGCCACGCGTCATGGACCGCGATGAACAGGTCACGCTTCGAGCCGAAATGCGCGAACAGCGTTCCCTGCGACACCCCGGCTGCGGCGCAGATCGCCTGCGTCGAGACGGCCTCATATCCGTTCTGCTCGAACAGCGTGCGGGCCGCCGTCATCAGGGCCTCACGCGTGGCGGCGCGCATGTCGGCATTGCGTCCCTTCGGCTTGGGCATCTGTGTCAGGAACCATCTTATTGACCGTAAGTCATTAAATCACTATCCTGCTTGCCATGGACCATCAAGACGGGCGCCTGCCCATCCTGTCGATAACCCTGACTTGCAGGGTCGCGCGGGCTGATCGCGCCGCCTTGCCGGAGCTTCGCGGATGAAAAAGACCTGGATGCAGAAACTGGCCGGCGGCAAGCCGCCGCATGTGGTGCAGCTCGAAAGTGCCTTTGCCGGTGTTCCGGCCGGCGCGCGCCTGTTCATCGCCTCGCCGCGCCTGCTGGACGAGCGCATTGCGTTGATCCCGCGCGGCATGGTGCGGGACCCGGTCGACCTGCGGGCGGAGCTGGCGGCCGAACAGGGAGCGGATGCGACCTGCCCGGTCTCCACCGCCATCTTCCTGCGCATCGTTGCCGAGGCCGCGCTGGAGCGGATTGCCGGCGGGACCCCTGCAGCCGAGGTCACGCCCTTCTGGCGGGTGATCGCGCCGGGGTCGAAGATCGCCGGCAAGCTCAGCTGCGGCGATGACTATCTTCAGCTGATGCGAGACATGGAGCGCACGGCTCCGGCCTGACGAAACGGCCGGCGGTGGGCTGGCCACCGCCGGCCGGATCGGATCCCGTCGCCCGACCCGGCCAGATCCGGCTGTCGGGGCCGGTCTGGAGGGGTCGAGGCGTGTGGCGTCTTATTCGCCCTGGGCCTGCGAGTAGCCCGCCACGCCGTCGAACGTGTAGAGGTTTTCGGTCTTGATCGCATCGAAGCCTGCATCTGCGATGCGCAGGAGCAGTTCGGCAATGGCCTTGCCGTCCACACGGCCGGCTGCAGCCGGGAAGCGGCAGCGCCAGTGGTCGGTGCACAGGGTCTGCGGATTGCCGTTCGGATAGACCTTTACCCCGCGGTTGGTGACAAGGGCGAGGCGGAACTGCGGCCCGGCCAGATCGGCAAGCGCCTGACCCAGCACGTTCGGGTCGCGGCCATGGTCATCCCAGTTCAGGAACACATCGACGCCGGCCAGCTCCTTCTTTGCCGCCGGCTTGGCCGGAACGGTCGCAACGGCCTGGACCAGGGGCTCCGGCTTGCGGTCGGGGTAGGTCACTGCGGCCATCTTGACCGGAGTGCGGCCCAGACGCGCGATCACCGCCTCGGCAAAGGCCCGGGTGCCGAGCTTCTCGCGGCTTACGCCCGGCCGGTAGATGTCGGCGGTATGCAGCCCCTCCTCGAGGGCGCAGAGCCAGGCATTGTGAATGTCGCTCGCCGGCTTGGCGCGGCCGAGATGCACCAGCATCATGACGGCCGACAACAGCAGGCCCGAGGGATTGGCAATGTCCTGGCCGGCGATGTCCGGCGCCGAACCGTGCACGGCCTCGAACATCGCGCAGTCGCGGCCGATGTTGGAGGAGCCCGCCAGACCGATGGAGCCGGCGACTTCCGCAGCCACGTCGGACAGGATGTCTCCGTAGAGGTTCGGCGTGACCACCACGTCGAAGTCCGTCGGGCGGCTGGCCATGCGGGCCGTGCCGATGTCGATGATCATGTGGCTCGTCGCGATGTCGGGATACTCGGCCGCGATCTCGTCGAAGACCTTGTGGAACAGGCCGTCGGTGAGCTTCATGATGTTGTCCTTGGTCATGCAGGTGACCTTCTTGCGCCCGTTCGCACGGGCGTAGTCGAAGGCGTAGCGCACGATCCGCTCGCAGCCCGGACGCGTGATCAGCTTGAGGCACTGGACCACTTCCTGGCTCTGCCGGTGTTCGATGCCGGCATAGGTGTCTTCCTCGTTCTCGCGCACGATCACCACATCCATGCGCGGATGCAGCGCGCTGACATAGGGGTGATAGGACACGCAGGGCCGGAGGTTGGCGTAAAGGCCGAGGGTCTTGCGCAGGGTGACGTTGACCGACTTGTAGCCGCCGCCCTGGGGCGTGGTGATGGGGCCCTTGAGAATGATCTTGTGCTCGGCAATCGCCTGCCAGGTGTCCTCGCCGATCCCCGCCATCAGGCCGGCCTCATAGGCCTTCAGGCCAACGGTGACCGGATGGAAGGTCAGCGCCGGATCAGCGGCCTTCAGGATGGCAAGGGTGGCTTCCATGATCTCCGGACCGATCCCGTCGCCGGCGGCAACCGGAATATGGGCCGCCGGCAAGGCTGCCGGGTGATAGTCCGCACCGGTCTTCGCAGCCGGGGTGGCGATCAGGGGAGCAACGTTGGACTGCATGGCTTGGTTCCTTTCGGATCGTGACAAGCCCGATGTAGTGCGCCGCGCGTGGCGATAAAAATACATTTAAAAGATATGAACGTTCGTTCTTGTAGAACGATCTGCCACGTTCCCGGTCGGGTCGAAAGGCGTCCGGCGTCCATATGCCCTGATGTCAGGCGAGGATGTCCGGCGAGGATGTCAGGCGAGATGGACCGTGTAGGTGCTGCCGGCGGCCTCGGCATGGGCGGCAGGGGTCACGAGCAGGCTGAACAGCTGCGCCAGCACGGCCGCACGCCAGGCCCGGGTCAACGGATCGGCCTCGTCGGCAATCTCGATCAGGATCGCCCCCCGTCGCCAGCGGGAGATGACCGGCGCGCCGCCGGCAAAGGTCCAGGCATGGGCGACGATGGCGCGGCCGAGCAGACGGGCAGCAAGGGGAGCCGGAAGAAGTCCCAGGAGCTTGCGGGCGAGGGCAGGGATCCGGTTTGCCGCAACATAGGCGCCGGTGCGCCGTCCGCTGTCCTCGGCCACGGACAGCGCGGCCGTCGGGGCAAGGCCGGTCGCCAGGCTCCGCATCAGCGCCAGCGCCTCGCCCATCGGCACCATGGCGCCAGGGGGGTCGGCCAGGCGATGGGCGAGGCCGGCACCGGCGAAGATGCGCGCGGTCTGGGCCTCGCCGGCCTGGGCGCGCAGCGCCGCCGCCGTCTGGATCAGGACATTCGGCCCGATGAGCGGCCCGCCGACCGGTGTCGTCATGGTTCGGACGGTCCGTTGACCTCCAGCGCCAGGCTCTCCGGCATCTGCTGCTGCCCGCCTCCGCAGGCCATCATGCGCTCTGCCGCCCGTTCCTTGCCCTGCGCGCGCACGGCAGCCCGCCGCTCGGCAGCGCGGGCCGACCGGTCGGCGGCCGCATCCCAGTCTTCCATCTGCGCCGGCGCGATCTGGCGCGAGGTGTCGAAGTGGAAGTCGACCGACTTCTTTGTCTGCGGTCCCCAGTAGCCGGCCTTGCCGAGGTCATAGAAGGTGCGGTTGAACCCCGCCTTGAGGAAGGCGTAGAGACATCCGAGCAGGTAGCGCCGCCGGAAGCCCCGTCCGCGCCAGGGATAGTGGAACAGCGCCTTGCGGCTGTAGAAGCGCCGGTAGTTGCGCATCACCCCGTCGAGGAGCTCGCCGCGCGTCATCGCGGCCGGCGCCATGATCGGCGTGACGAAATTGTACTTCGAGAAGTCGAAGACCTCGACCTTGTCGCGCAGCTCCTGATAGAGCGGGGTGAAGGGCCAGGGCGTGTACATCGACCAGTTGGCGAGGTCGGGCTGCCAGTCCCACGCCATCTGGAACGTTTCCTCGAGTGTTTCCGCCGTCTCGTTGTCCAGCCCGACGATGAACTGCGCCTCGGTGAAGATGTCCGCCTCGCGCAGCAGCCGGATTGCCTCCTTGTTGTCGGCGACCCGGGTTTCCTTGTTGAACTGGTCCAGCTTCAGCTGCGCGGCCGCCTCGGTGCCCAGGCTGACATGCACGAGCCCGGCCCGGCGGTAGAGCGGCAGCAGGTCCTTGTCCCGCATGATGTCCGTGACGCGGGTGTTGATGCCCCACTTGACCCGGTCCGGCAGGCCGCGGGCGATCAGCTCCTCGCAGAACTCCTTGAACTTCTTGCGGTTGATCGTGGGTTCCTCGTCCGCGAGGATGAAGAAGCCGACATTGTGCTCGTTCACCAGCCGTTCGATTTCGTCGGCAACGCGCTTCGGATCGCGCACCCGGTAGTCGCGCCAGAACTTCCATTGCGAACAGAAACTGCAGGTGAAGGGGCAGCCGCGGGCCATGTTGGGGATGGCGACCCGGACGCCGAGGGGCGTGTAGAGATACTTCGACCAGTCGAGGATCGCCCAGTCCGGATCGATCGCATCGAGGTTCTTCACCGTCGCTGCGGCCTGGGTTGCCACGATGCGGTCGCCATCGAGATAGGCAATGCCCTTGATCTGCTCCCGATCCCGTGGCCAGCGCCCTTCCGCCACCGTCCGCAGCAGCGCGACGAAGATCTCCTCCCCCTCGCCGCGCACGATCACGTCGATCCAGGGGGCCTCGGACAGGACCTGCTTGAACATGAAGGTGGCGTGCACCCCGCCCAGCACCGTGACCGCCGCCGGGCAGACCCGCCGGACCGTGTCCAGCACCGCCTCGGCTGCATAGATCGAGGGCGTGATCGCCGTGACGCCGACGAGATCGGGCTGCAGCGCCTCAAGGCGCAAGGCCAGCGCCTCGTCGTCGAGATCATCGGTCATGGCGTCGATGAAGGTGATGTCGTCGAACCCGGCGGAGCGGGCATGGCCGGCCAGATAGGGCGCCCAGCTCGGGGGCCAGGTGCCGGCGATCTCCGCGCCGCCGGAATGGTAATTGGGATGAACCAGCACAATCTTCACGGCCAACCTCCCTGAAAGTGTCAAGCAAGATTGACAGTTAAAGCGTCATTTGAAATTGACGCAGATCAACTGCGGTGCGCGCGCCCCTGCTGTCGGCTGCGCGCTGAGGCGCCCGCCCCCGGCAGGCCCTGCCGTCCGGAGGGGGGCCGCAGCTTTTGCCCCCGAGGACAAGGCGCAGCGGGCCGGTGTCAGGTTCTCATCGTCGTGTCGAATTCCTGCGCCGGCATTGGCCTCGCGCAGGTGACGGGCTCCTGAGGCCGCCTAGATGCTGTTGCGCGTGTCCGCAAGCGCCACGACCGGGTGCCTGCCTGCCCATCCGCCAGCCCGTCCGTCACGGATCGAAGGAGTGCCTCATGCCGTCTGTCCGTCTGCTGCATGTCCGGGGCCGCTCCAGTCCGCCGCATGGCGTGAACGGGGGCTTGCCGCGCCTGTGGTCGTGCCGGCGCTCGCCCGGTGTTCAGGTGCGTCGGTCAAGACCATGACCGATCTCGCCTACTCCGCTCGCATCGGTACGCCCACCTTCGACCTTGCCCGCTATTCCGCCCCCCCGCGCGATATCGAGCGCTGCGAGGTTTTCTCCGGTGGGCTTTACTTGCTTGAGTTCCCGCGGATGGAACACGTCCGGCAGGTCGAGGCGCCGGGTCAGGGCGGCGACGTGATCATCCATTTCCAGGAAACCATGCCGCGTCTCGATCGCCAGGTCGCTCCCCCGCTTCCGGCCCGGACGATCCACTCGCGGACCCTCACGTTGATCCCGGAGGGGCTGGCAACCAGCTGGCATTGTGCGACCGGGCAGCCGCTCTGCCTGCATATCCATGTGCCCCGGTCGCTGCGTGAACAATGGATGGAAGAGCTTGGCAACGCGCCACTGACCCCCCTGATCAACTGCCGCGCGACGGAGCTTGACGACCTGTTCGCGCGGATTACTGCCGAGTTGCGCGGAGCGGGCGCCTTTCGTCAGCTGAAACTGCAGGGGCTTGTTCTCGCGGCGGTGGCTGCGTGTTACCGGCTGGGCGGACCGCACGGTGCCACGACGTCCGGCCAGGCCATGACGGCGGCACGGCTGCGGCGTGTCCGTGCCTATGTCGAGGAGAATCTCGACCGGGAGGTCTGCATCGAGGATCTGGCCGGTTGCATAGGTCTGTCGCCCAGTCACTTCAGTCGTGCCTTCCGGGCCGAAGTCGGCATGAGCCCGTACGCGTGGGTCGTGCAGGCCCGGATCGAACGGGTGAAGGAGCGGCTTCTCACCACTCGAAAGAGCCTTGCCGAGATCGCCATGGACTGCGGCTTCGGCAATCAGTCGCACATGACCGAGACGTTCCGCCGCTGTGTCGGACTGCCGCCGGCCCGCTGGTTGCGCGAGCAGGGTCAGGATCCGGCAGGACGCGCGACATGAGCGCGCCCCCGATCCGTGGCTCCGCTCGGTCGCCCCGTCGCAGCGACGGCGGCAGGCCGTCACCGCCCCCTGCCGTCTTTCATGCGCAGTCGGGTCTGGTCGCCTATGATGCGGCCTGTTTCCATGGGGCGCCGCCCGTCCATGGTCCGGCCCTCCTGTCTGACCTTGGTTATGCGGCGATGTTCCAGGCCCGTCTGCGCCGGGTCCCGGAAGTGGTCTCCGTCGTCACAGGTGACCTCGTGATCTTCATGGTGATGACGGCAAGGCACGCCATGGATGTCTGGATCGACGGTCGTCCGTGCGGGCAAGTCACCCTGAGGCGGGGTGACCTTGTGTTGCTGCCCCCCGGGCTGACCTCCCGGTGGTGCGCGACCCTCGGACAGGTAAGCGGCATTCATCTGCATGTGTCGGCCGAACGGCTTGCGCGAACCCTGGACGACGAGCCGGGTCGGGCCAGCCTGGATCTGGCGCCGGCAGTTGCCTTTCGCGACCCGGTTCTCCAGCGCCTTCTCATCGAGGCCGTGCAGCTTGATGAGCAAATGGCAATCTCCCGGCTCGGCATGGCGGCCCTCGGCACAGCGGCCCTGCTGCGGGTGCTCCGGCATCCCCCCCCGCGCCCCGGCACGCGAACGCCTCGGTCAGGGTGACGGGGCAGCGCCTGCTCCGAAGCTAGGCCGGGAGGCTCCTGACCAGCGTCTCGCGCCGGTCCGAGAGGTGATCCCTGATCTCGGGGCGCTCGGTTAGCCGGATGGCTTCGGTGAGGCAGGCAATTGCATCTGCGATATCCCCTGCCAGCAGAGAGACCTGGCTGCGCGCGACCCACCAAGGCTGGTGCCGGCGTACCCTGTCTTGCGGCAGGTCGTCGAGCTCGGCGCGCGCGGAGCCGATGTCGCCGGTCTCGGCAAGGACAACAGCCCTGCCGATCCGGGCACCGATGCTGTCTGCATGGGTCACCAGAAGATCATAGAGCTTGAGCAGCGCGGTCAGGTTGAGCCGGCCGGTCAGCGGACGCTGCACGTGCACGGACTGGATGGCAGCTTCACACTGATAGCGCCCGAAACGCCCGGCGCGCGAGGCAACGGTCAAGAGCGCTTCCGCTTCCAGGATCCGGGTGCGGTCCCAGAGCCGGGGGTCCTGACGGTCAAGCGGCACGAAGCGCCCTGCATCATCCCGGCGCGCGAGCCGCCGGGCGCTGCTGTAGAGCATGAGGGCAAGAAGTCCCTTTGCCTCCGGCTCCTGCGGCAGCATCTCCACGACCAGCCGGGCAAGCCAGATGGCCTCGCCGGTCAACGCCTCCGGCATGTCTGGAAGATCAAGCCTGTCCCAGCCCTGCCCGAAGGCTGCATAGATAGCATCGAGCACGGCGTCCAGCCGTCCAGCCATCTCGGCCCGATCGGGAATGCCGAAGCGCAGCCCGGCATCGCGGATCCTCGCCTTGGCCCGCACCAGACGTTGCGACATTGTCGCAGGCTCGACCAGAAAGGCACGGGCAATGGTCGCCGCGTCGATGCCAAGCACGGTTTGCAGCATCAAGGGGGCCCGCGCAGCCGGATCGATGGCCGGATGGGCGCAGACGAACATCAGCTCAAGGCGCCTGTCGCTCGCCTGTACAGTCTCCTCGGCCAGCTCGATCTGCTGCATGAGCTCGGGCTCGGCAGCCTGTCTCACCGACCGCGCCCGCGCCTCGTTCTTCTGCCGGTTGCGCGCCGCAGTCAGCAGCCAGGCGTCCGGATTGGTCGGAACCCCGGTCTGTGGCCAGGTCCGAAGTGCCGCGATCAGGGCCTCCGAAAGGGCATCCTCGGCGGCCGCGATGTCGCGCCGGCGCATCGACAGGATCGCGATCAGGCGGCCATAGCTGGTCCGGGCCGCCTGTTCGGCGACCCGGCGACTGCCGTCGGGATCCGTCGGCTGGCTCATGCTGCCGGGCCGGACATGGGCGACAGCACGGGGCGTACCTCCACGCTTGCAGTTCGCGCCGACGGGGCCCGCGCAGCCCAGTCCAGAGCCGCATCCAGATCTGGGACCTCGATGATGACAAAGCCGGCCAGCTGCTCCTTGGTGTCGGCAAAGGGCCCATCCTCGACCAGACGCTTGCCGTCGCGCAGGCGAACCGTGCTGGCCGTATGCGGGCCTTGCAGTCCGGCGCCGCTCTCGAACACGCCGGCTTGTGCCATAGCGTCGATGAAGGAGCTCCACCCGCCCCAGTAGACGGGAGCCGTTGCGGGGTCATTGCGCTGATCGAAGTCGTCTGCGGTTTCGGTGAAGGCGAGCATGAATTTCATGGCTTGGGTCCTTTCCTGTTCAGCGAGGCATGATGCCGGGTCACGACGTGGCGTCCTGGCGCAAGGCAACGGCCAGCAACGCACCGGCGATGGCCACGACCAGGCTCAGGATGATGATCTGCGGGGCGCCCATTTCGGCAAAGACGCCGTGGATGGCATCGCCGATCCAGAGACCGACGTAGCCAGCAAGCGAGAGCGCGAGAACGCCCGCCGCCTCGGGTCGCCGCAGGAGCAGCAGCACGCTGCCAGCCAGGCCTCCGGTCACGCCAGCGGCAAAGGCAAGGGTCATCCAGGCCGGATAACCGGTCATCACGGTTGCCTGGTCGGCGGTCAGCCCGGAGGCCATGAGGCTGTCCCGTGTCGCCGTCACGGAGCCGACAAGCTGGATTGCGCCGAACAGGTTCCAGGCAATGCCGCCAAGGGCGGTAGCGCGCGTCCACAGGCGGGGGCGGGAGGCGAGAGGGAAGGCGGATGCGTCGGACATGTATCTCTCCTGCAGATCGGAAGCCAGCCGGAACGGGGCTTCTGTCGGGATGACACGCCGACACGGGCCGTTTCGACAGGGTCGCGCATTTTTTTCGCCAAACCAGTCTCCCAGCCTCCCGGGATGTCATGCGCCCTGCGGGCCAGCAAGCCTGATCGAAGACGAAGCCGGTCAGTTCACGCACGTCCGGGCGCTGATCGGGACAGCCGGAGCAGGATCGCGAAAGGCGAGGGGGCGGCGTCCTGATAGTCTTTGACCTGTTGTTCCGGACAGTGATGTCCCCGGTGAATCCGGGTCTGCAGTTCGAGACTGGACCCGAAAACAGGTGCGGGCCGTCTCCGCCTTGGCCGCTTTGATCAGTTCAGGAGACGGGCATGACAGGTCTGCGCCACAAAGCAGGGGCTCGAGCCCTCCCATTCAGGGAAGGACCGCCGCCACGCTACACGCTCTCCAATCCCCAGACCCAGCTCGACCAGCAGCCTGACCGACCGCTTACTTTTGCAATTGTCAGCGAAGTGTCAGGCTGGCCCGGGGTGCGGATTGACGGCAGTCTGCGCGCGCCCATGGGGACGGTCGGCTTCTTTCTCGATCATCCCAGCGGGCAGCCGGCAGACTCCTTTCTGTTAGGTCTCGAGTTCGCGCATGTGCATCCGGGCCCTGACCACAGTTTGCACATGGTCCTCCCGGAGCCGATCCTCAGTGAGGCCATCGGCCATGGCTGGGCTGTTCCGCACCATCTGGCCGGCGCGCCGGGCGTCTCTCGGTTCACGGTTCTCGTTTTCGCGCCCCGTGACACCAGCGAACTCCCGATTGCTCTGGCCCTTGTCAAGTCCGCCTGGCATTTCGCGGCGGGTATCTGATGGAGATCCGAATGCCGAACTACACGCAAGACAGGCTGAGCGCCATCGACGCGGCGCTGCTGCTGATAGATCACCAAGCGGGGATCATGCAGCTTGTCCATGATTATGGTCCCGCTGAGTTTCGCTCGAATGTGCTGGCATTGGCCAAGGTGGGTCTTGCCTTTGGTCTCCCGACGATCCTGTCGTCAAGCTACGAGACTGGACCGAACGGACCGATCATCCCGGAGTTGTTGGCGTTGTTTCCGGACGCTCCGGTCATTCGTCGACCCGGCCAGATCAGCGCCTGGGACAACTCCGACTTCGTGGATGCCGTTAAGGCAACAGGGAGACGCAAGCTCATCATGGCCGGTGTCACGACAGACGTATGCCTTGCGTTCCCGGCCATGCAGGCGGCTGCGGAAGGCTACCAGGTCTACGGGGTCATTGACGCCTCCGGTGCGCATGACTTCGCAACCCAGTCGATGGCTGTGCAGCGGCTTGTCGCGCATGGGGTGACACCGGTCACATGGCTCATGGTGGCAGCGGAACTCCAGCGCGACTGGCGCGAGCCGACCGCCGAGGCAACCGCAAGGGTGTTCCACGAGCACCTCCTGAACTACGGCATGCTGATCGACGGGCACGCAGCCTCGCAAGGAGGCGCAGCATGACCCTGCCGCGCCTGTCTCGATGGCTGCTTGGAGTGTCGGTTATGGGCACTGTTGTGACTGTCGCGGTCGCTGATGTGTTCAACGCCACACACCTGTTCAATCCGGACTGGCCCGCCCATGCCAGGTTTCACATTGCCATGCAGTTCACGGCGCTCTGTCTTGTGTCCCTTGTTTCGTTGTGGGCCTTGTTCGGCGCTGCTCGGGCAGGACAGGCATGGCTGGCTGCACTTGCACCTGCCACATTCTGGCCTGGTCTGCTCGTGGCGTGGATGGTTCCGGGAACAGATCCCTATGCGACCGAGGCACTGCGGTCGACCGGCGTGCCGATAAACATCATTGCGGCTGTCGTCTTCCTTGGCATCACCGGCTGGGGTGTCCATCTCGCGCGGCATAGGGAGTGAGCCAGCGACAGCCATCGTCCAACGAAGGGACTTTTTGTTTGCCCTGCTTGCAGCCTCTAACGGGAGAGCCAGCCATGATTGACCTTGATCGCAGATCCTTCCTAGCCGCGGGTACCGTAGCGGCATTCGTTGCCGCTTCCACACCCTTGCGTGCTCGAACCGATGCGCGTGTCCGGTCGATCAGCGCCATGACGTTGGCCCCGGACGGTCGGCTTGTTGTTGCGGACTGGCGTGCAGGCGCCCTGCATGTTCTCGATCTTCCCGACGCCCAGCCTGCGAGCGACATGCCGTTCAATCTCATGGCTCTCGATGAGGCGCTCTCGACGCTCTCCCCCGGACGAGTGAGGGCGACCGCGCTGGTGTGGCACCCGTCGACCCAACGTGCTGTCATTGCGGCAGAGGCAGGCGGTCAGCCCTTCCTCGCCCTGACTGCTGCAGATGGAGCAGTCGTCACGATTGATCCGGATACGCTTCTCGCAACGTCCATCAGCTTGTCCGATCTTCCCGGCGAGGGAATGATCTGGAATGACACGCCGGCGCGGTCGCTGACGGTTACCGGTCTGTCCTGGCAGGGCTCGTCATTGCTGGTCGCAGGGGTTGCCAATACGGACTTTTCGTCAACGCTGCGCCGTCTTCCCTACCCCTTTGCCGGGACGGCGACCATGGCGCGGATCGAGATGTATCATGCGGTGCACAACCAGCTCGAAACGCGGGCGCCGATCCGAGCCATGGCGACGGTCTCGCTGGGAGGCACCGAGCATCTGCTGGCAGCCTATACCTGCACGCCGCTTGTCATCTTCCCGGTATCCGATCTCGTTGACGGTGCATCTGTCCGCGCCAAGACAATCGCCGAGCTTGGCTTTGGCAACACGCCACTCGCTATCGCCACTTTCTCCTTGCAGGACCAGGGACAAACGTCCGAATGGGTGCTTGTCGCTAACGCCGCGAAATCCGCCGACCTGATCCCACTTCCCGCCATTGCGGAGGCAGCGGCCGGTCCGGGGCTGTCCAGTCCTGTGAAAGCACCGTTCCAGCAATTTGCTGGCGTCCAGTCCATCCCGGTTCCGCTTGGCAATCTCGTGGCGCTGGTTGACCAGGGGCCACAGTTCCTTCTGGCTCTCCGGCGGGCGTCCGAAACGGGCGGACTGGAACTCGTCTCCATTCGCAAGGGGGCATTCTTCAGGCTGTCGGATTTCATCAACGAGTACGATATGCCCGGATATGCCTACCCTGCCGACGATGCGTTCCAGCAGGGCTACATTCGTCCGTTCCATGCCATGATGAAGCGGGACGAAGGATATGGAGATCTTGTCCGCTAACCTGCCGCGGGTACTGGCACTCCATCCCTCGCACACGGCGTGGCCGGCAAACATCCTGCGGGTCCACGTGGTGTTCGACTGCGAGATGAACCCGATGGCCGCCTTGGCTTCCATCAGGATCGAGACCAGTGACGGTGAGCCGCTGAGGTCTGTCCTGGTGGATCTGCCGGATGGGCTGTGGTCACCCGATGGCCGGATCCTGACACTTCTGTTCCACCCTGGCCGCCTCAAGCGCGGTCTGAGGGCTCACGAGCTGCTGGGCAAAGCGCTGCAACCCGGGCGAGCCTACCGGCTTGTCATCGGCCCTGGCCTGACTGACATCGATGGGAGAGACCTGTCGCCAACCGGTCCTTTCGTGTTCGAGGTGGGACCACCGCAGGACGCCCCGATCGATCCCTTCACATGGGAGGTTTCAGAACTCGTTCCCGGTGGTTTTGCGCCTCTGGTCGTTACAACCGGGACTATTCTTGATGCCCTGTCGGCGCTGGGCGGGCTTGGCGTTGTTTCTCCTGCTGGTGGCCGCCATCCCGTCAGCGTCCTCGTCGAAGGGACCAAGGTGATCCTGGTGCCTCGCTTCGCCTGGCCGGATGGCGCTCGATTGCGGATATCGCCGGGTCTTGAGGACGTCTGCGGCAATCGCGTGGACCACGCCTTCGAACGGCCGTTCGGTTGACGGCCACGCTGCTCGCACCGTGACGGTTCGCAGATCAAGTTTGTACCGGGTCCCCGCGGGGGAGTGCCTGCAAATCCGGGACGACGTCATCAATTCTGGTTTCTGATCAGGTGGGTCCGGCGAGAGCCTGACCAGGCGGCGGGTTGCGCGACGACCATCATGGCGAAGGACGTCGTGCCAGGAGAGCCATCGCTGCAGGTCCGCCGCGCGGCGATCCAACGATGGGACAGGGATGGCATGGCCTGTTCGCGCAGCATCGCCAGGTGGAAGCGCTCAGCGTGACCCTTCGTCCAGTGCGTAGAGGGCCTGGTTCTGGTGTCGCGAAGGCCAAGCAGGTCAGCACCTGGAGGGCGAGGCGAGCGACTGAGCCCGAGCCGTTGTCGGTCATCACTCTGAGAACCCTGACGCAACATACACGGCACCATCTGAGCGCGCGCAGCAAAGCCGGTCGTTGACCTGTGCAGCTCGTCCGGCAACACCTCGACATAGGCCAGTCGCGTGGCGCCATCGATGGCGACGTGCAGGAGGTGATGTCCCACGCAAGATCTGCCGTCGCGACAGTTGCCGGTGATGCGGTGGCTAACGCCCTCGAAACGGGCGAGCTTCTTGAGGTCGAGATGGAAACGGTCGCGAGCGTTGACCAACTGGCAGCACCGAACCAGTTGCTCGCGCGTCAGCGCCTTGAGACGGCCAAGGCCCATCCGCGTCAACCATCCGACGCCGTTGGAACGGGCCAGATCCAGCTTCGCCGCGATCTCCCTGCAGGTCAGTCGATACTTCCGCCGCAGCTGCTTCACGGCCGAGCGGCGATCCCCGCCGCGTCGACCTCTGGTCGACGCGGCGTACGCAAGCTGGTGGCGACGATCAAGCGACGTGGAAAGCCAAACCTCATCGTTTCCGACAACGGCACGGAGGTTACCTCGAACGCCGTGCTGACATCGGCACAGGCAGCCAGGATGGCCTGGCATTTCATTGCGCCGGGCAAGCCAATGCAGAACGGCTTCTGCGAGAGCTTCAACGGGCGAATGCGCGATGAGCTCGCTAAGCGAGACGCTGTTTCTGGGCCTTGACCACGCCCGCGAGAAGCTCACGGCTTGGGTCGACAACGACAACAATCTGCGCCCGCACTCCGCGCGTGCCTAACAAACTCTGGCGGCCTATGCCGCCTCCCCTTCCGCAACATGCGATCAGCTGCCCAACCCGGACCAGCTCCGCCGGTCACATGCTGCATAAATCGCGCCGCAATGCGTAAACCCTACAAGAATTCCAAACGCTGCTGGCTGAAACTACAGTGGCAGGTCAGTAGGTTCACGCGATCCTGGCAGAAAGCCCGCGCAAGCGCGCGGCTCGTACCCGTGCAGACACGCCCGCGCTGCTGAAAGGCCTGCTGTTCGGCCCGGATGGCGCAGCCTTTTCGCCGAGCCATACGCGCAGCGGCGACAAGCTCTACCGCTACTACGGCAGCCCGACCGTCCTGAAACACGGGGCCGGCTCCTGTCCGGTGGGCCGTGTGCCCGCTGGCGAGATGGAGGCCGCCGTGATCGACCAACTCCGCGCTGTCTTCCGGCAGCCGGAGATTGTCACCGGAACGGTTAGGGCGCTGCGCACCGCAGCGAGCAGCCTCGGCGAGGACGAGGCGCGCAAGGCCTTGCTGCAGCTCGACCCGCTCTGGGACGAACTCTTCCCCGCCGAGCAGGCGCGCATCGTGGCGCTGCTGGTCGAGCGCGTCGATGTCGGTCTTGGGGGGCTGAGCCTGCGTCTGCGCCGTGATGGCCTTCTCGGGCTCGTGGCAGAGTTGGCGCGGCGCGACGCAAGCAAGTCAAAGGATCAAGCGGCATGACCAGAGCCGGGACCGCGATGTCGTCCATTTCCGACACCCTGACGCTGCATGTGCCGTTCCGGCTCATCAAGCGCGGTGGCCGGAAGGAAATCCGTGTGCCGGACGGCAGCGCAGAACCGCCGCGCAAGGACGATGCCCTCGTCAAGGCCCTGGCCCGCGCCTTCCGCTGGAAGCGGATGCTCGACGCCGGCAACTTCGCCACCCTGACCGATCTTGCCCGCCATGAGGGCGTCACACCATCCTTCGTGACGCGAATCCTCCGCCTGACCCTGCTCGCGCCGGACCTCGTCGAGGCGATCTTGGACGGGACCCAAGGCCCCGACGTGACGCTGGCGCGGCTGATGCAGCCGTTCCCGGTGGAGTGGGCGGAACAGGGATTGGCCTGTCAGAAACGACAATCAGGACTTGTGCAGACTTCAGCGCTCGCATACTCATAAGCGTGTCCAGTAAATGGACATGCGGTATCAGCGGAGCGCAACTGAGCCGGGATGAAGCCAGACACCAGAGACTTGCGTTGGGGCGTCGAGCAGCGCCTCGAGTTCATCGAGTTCCGCCTGTACTGGGAGGGGCGGGTGAACCGCAGCGATCTCATGGACCAGTTCGGCGTTTCGGTGAACCAGGCATCCGCCGACCTCAACCGCTATGCCGGCCTTCAGCCCGACAACATGGTCTATGATCGCAGCCTGCGCAGCTATGTGCGCACGTCGGCGTTCCGGTCGGGCTATTTCACTCCGGACGCAGGCCACTATCTGGCCCAGCTGCGATCTGTTGCCGACGGGATCCTTGACCGCGAGGATGCGTGGATCCCCGATCTGCCGCCATTTGCGTCCGCTCCCGCGCCGGTTCGCGGGGTCGACCCCCTGACGCTCCGCGCCGTGGTCGCTGCCATTCGCAGGTCGGAGGCAATCGAAATCATGTACCAGTCCCTGTCCAGTCCAGAGCCCCGCTGGCGCTGGATCGCGCCCCATGCCATTGCATTCGACGGGTTCCGCTGGCACGCACGGGCATTCTGCCAGACGGACGACTGTTTCAAGGACTTCCTGCTGTCGCGGATGCTCGAGATCCGCGGATCGCGTGCGAGCGAAGCTTCGGGCGCGGATGACCATGACTGGAACAGCGAAGTCACCCTGGAGATCGGCCCGCATCCCGCCCTGTCGGCGACACAGGCAAGGGTCATCGCGCTTGACTACGGGATGGACAACGGCAAGGCACAGATCAGGGTCCGCAAGGCTCTGCTCTACTACGCGCTCCGGCGACTGGGGCTTGATACAGACCCGGACGCCCGAAGGCCGCAGGATCAGCACATCATACTTCTCAACAGGGGTGTCATTCATGAAGATCATGGATAGACTGACCCGCATCTTCGGTAATCGCGACCGTGCGACTAGCGAACCGGAAAACCATGTTCTTGGCCCATCCGAGATCCGGCTGATCGCCGAAGGGAAGCTCGAGCGGCTGGCCGATTTTGCGGCCTCCTCCCGCCTATACGCGGCCGACCCTAAGGGAGATACGCCGCTACACCTTGCTGCGCGCATGGGAAATCTTGCCGTTTGCGATCTCTTCATTAGGTCAGGTGCTGACTATGAAGTGCTGAACCACGACCGACAGACGCCTGCAGATGTGGCATTTGCCGAAGGCCATGGTCTCACCGCGCAGCTTCTGTATTCGCTTGCTGCGGAATCGCGGGAGACGAAGACGGTTAACGAGCACGTTTCACTCGTGGCCGAGACTGTCGCTGCCGTGCCCGTTTCAGTTCCGGAGCACCATTTCTCCGTGGTTCAGGAGACTGAGTCAGCCGATAGGGCTGACGACCTGGATGACCTGCTGAGTTTCGACGCTGAGGCAGAACCAGAGGAATTCTTCGTTCAGCGCGCGGTCGATCCGGCATCGGGGAAATTCGTTGCGCTCGTTAGTTCGCCACCTGTGGTTTCGGATGACGAGGACGGGGATTGGGATCTCGACCTTTCTCAAGCACCAGTTTCTGGAGAGGGCATCGGCTCCAGCGTCGCTGCGGCCGCCGATCACGGTGCAGAGAGTGACTTCCTGCAGATCCGCAACCGCGGCCGACAATCAATCAAACGAGCGGTTGTCCAGAGCGGCACGCGGATGTCGATCGACCCGGATCTCTGCTTCACTTGGGCAGAGGACATTCTGGCAAAGGGCCAGTGCTCCCTCGCTGATATCGACCGCCTTGTCGCCCATTGCGAAGGGAATGGTGATCTCGAGGAACTGCGCATCAATCTGCAGCGCAACCTGGAAGCAGTGGGCTTCAATCTCACTCAGGAGACGTGGCATGATGCCGACCTCTTGGACGCCGTCTCTGACACATCGTCCGATGACCTTGTTGACTTGATTGAGGCAGCCCTTACGCGTCGGACGCGGCTGCCCGGCACACAGCGCTTCGTCATGGACAAATCAGAAGAGCTGCAGTTGCTGGAGCCCATGATGCGGGCCAAGCAGGAACTCCAGCTCGGCATCCTCGCCTCCGAGACCGCCGTCGAGACAATCCTCGACGTCATGGACCGCATCCGCGACGGGTCACGAGACCCCGGCTCGGTCTCTCTGAGAACGATTATCCCCTCACGCCCGGGTCATGCGGAAACGTCTGAAGTAATGGCTGCAGCGGACACTCTGAGGTCGTGGCACACTAGTGGCCGGGTGATGGACGGCAAGCGACGAAGAGAGGCACTTGCTGCGCTCGAGGCATTGGATCTCTCTTTGGCATTTCACAAAGAGTTGGTCCGCAGACTGGAACAGTTCCCAGCGTGCCAAGCCGAGGCCAGTCAACTGGACGCCGAGATACTGATTTCGGAATCCGCTGCCGACCACCTGATCCGCGAGCATCTGCCTTACGTGCGGCGGTTTGCCTCGCGGAACGTTGAGGAAGGCGAGGATCCAGAGGACGTATTCCAGGTGGCGTTCATGGGTCTACAGCGTTCCACAAGGCGATTTGATCCCGAGCGTGGTTATCGTTTTCTCATCTACGCCAATTACTGGATGCGACAGGCCATTGCGCGATGGCGTGCTGATGAAGGCGCGGCAATCCGCATCCCAGTGCACCGGGACCAAAAGATGACCAAGCTTGATCGCGCTTTGGCGAGGCTGGACATTCGGGTCAGTGTTGCAGTTTCCGACCTCGAACTCGCCGAAGAGCTGGAATGGACAATCGACGAGGTTAGGCAGTGCCGCAGCATTCCACGTGCAGCCGAGTATCCCGAAAGCCTTGATGACTGGGACGACCTGCTGCGCGAGCCTTCGGCAGTAGATGTCTTCGACCAGGCAGAAACCGAAAGGATCGTGACAGACGCACTGGCTGACCTGCCAGAACGTCAGGCTGATGTGATCCGGATGCGTTTTGGTATTGGGCGCGATTCCGACATGACCCTCGAGGAAATCGGTCAGATCTACGGCGTGACGCGCGAGCGCATTCGTCAGATCGAAGCGAAAGGCCTCGATCGACTTTCCCATCCGGGTCGCAAACGTCGGCTCCAGGAATTGCTGGGGATGTGACGGGATGGGTGTAAGAAATGCTCCTCCTCATGCTGGATCGATGCTTGAGTCCCTTCGTGGACTCGGCTACGCGCCTCCCACTGCACTGGCCGATCTGGTTGACAATTCCATCGCCGCAAATGCGCGCAACGTCGCCATTCATCTTGAATGGGCCGGTCCAGAGAGCTGGGTAAGAATCGTCGATGACGGTGAAGGCATGGACGACGCGACTCTTGAGGCTGGCATGCGCCTTGGCGCACGCGATCCGAGGGCTGAACGCGCCGCCACCGACCTCGGGCGCTTCGGGCTGGGCCTGAAGACGGCCAGCTTCTCTCAGGCTCGGCGGCTCACCGTCGCCAGTCGGAAGGAAGGTGGGCCGGTCGTCTGCCTGCGCTGGGACCTCGATCTCATCGGCCAGGAGCCCGGTGCCGATTGGCCGCTCTTCGAGGGGCCGACGCCGGGATCAGAGCATCTGCTCGCGCCGCTGGACCAGATGGCCCACGGCACTGTCGTGCTCTGGGAGAAACTGGACCGCATTGTAACCGATGGCTTTGCAGCCACCGACATGATCGAGCTCGCGGATCGCGTGGAGGCGCATCTTGCGATGACCTTCCATCGCCTCATCGATGGTCAGCTGCCCATGCTGCGCCTCTCGCTCAATGGCAGAGGATTGAAGCCTTGGGATCCGTACCTACTCGGTCATCCCGGCAAGGCGCTCGAAAGTCCCGAGTATCGGATCCTCCACACCACCGGTGTTACCGTGCAATGCCACGTCCTTCCTCATCGCGACATGCTCAAGCCTACCGAACAGGAAGCGGCGGCGGGGCCCGGAGGATGGACGCAGCAGGAGGGCTTCTACGTCTACCGCAACAAGCGTCTCCTCCTCGCTGGGGGGTGGCTTGGCCTCGGCGAAGGCGGCAAGCCATGGCCGCGCGATGAGGCTCACAGGCTCGCTCGGATCCGGCTCGACATACCGAACAGCGCGGATGCCGATTGGAAGATCAATGTCCTGAAATCGACGGCGAGCCCCCCGGTGCGCCTTCGATCCCAGCTTCATCGTCTCGCAACAGAAACGCGCGACACGGCGCGGCGGGTCTTCGCCCACCGGGGACATGTGACCCCGACCTCAGGCACGCGCCCGAACGCAGTCGCCGAAGCCTGGAAAGTGCGGCGTTCTGCACAAGGAACGTCTTACCGGATCGCTCGTGACCATGATCTTGTCGCCTCAATCCTCGATCGCGCCGGCCCACTCAAGCCAGACATCCTCGCTCTTCTGAGGCTTATCGAAGAGACAGTGCCCGTGCAGCGTATCTGGCTGGATACGGCGGAAGACAAGGAAACGCCGAGAACTGGTTTCACCGGATCGGCCGAGACCGAGGTAATGGAGACCCTGTCCTCGATGTTTGAAGCACTGGTGAAGTTCCGCGGGCTCAGTCCGACTGAGGCGCGGGAGCGGCTCGGTCGCACGCCCCCATTCGATCGGCACCTTGACCTCATTGCATCCCTTCAATTGAAAGACCCACAATGACGATTTCAAGCCAGAAGGCCTTCGATTCAATCCTTTCTATGGCCCAGAACATGCTTCGCCTTGCTGCGGAACGCGCTCAGAGCCCTGTCACTCCGGAACTGATCGAGAAGGAGCTGACCAAGCTTTCGATCATGATGGAGGACGATTTTGCCCTTGTTGATCGGGACGCGCTCGTTGACGAATTGATCCGCCGTTCAAGCCGCACGGTGGGCGAGAACGCCACCCTGTCGAGCGGTGAGGACCATGTCGCCTGGCTTGATGCAGAAAGGAAGAAGGGCTGGACCTATTGGCAGCGTTATTCGGAGTACATGGAAGCGCGCATCCCTTGGACGGCCCTCGATGCTCTCGACGTCGCCACTGACGAAGTCCTTTCGCAGCTCGAGGACCCGACTCGTGAAGGCACCTGGGATCGTCGCGGGCTGGTCGTGGGCCACGTCCAGTCGGGGAAGACAGGCAACTATACCGGACTAATCTGCAAGGCCGCCGACGCCGGTTACAAGATCATCATCGTGCTCGCTGGCCTGCACAATAACCTTCGAGCACAGACCCAGATCCGACTGGACGAGGGGTTCCTCGGTTTTGCCACCATTGCGGATGCTGACGAGCTCCCGGCGGTAGGCGTGGGGCTGATCGACAAGGACATGTCGGTCCGTCCCAACGCCGCAACGAACCGAAGCGACAAGGGCGATTTCAATACGGCCGTTGCGGCGAAGATGAACATCAGCCCGGAAGAGCGACCGTGGTTGTTCGTGGTCAAGAAGAACAAGACGGTACTCGAGCGCCTGCTGCACTGGATCCGCAACCGTGTGGCCAATCACGTCGACCCCGAAACAGGGCGCAAACTCGTCACCAACCTGCCTCTCATGGTGATCGACGACGAGTCCGATCACGGATCTGTCGACACCGGTGAAGATGTCGTGGACGAGTTCGGCACCCCGGATCTCGAACACGAGCCCAAGACGATCAACAGGTTGATCCGGTCGATCCTCCACCATTTCTCGCGGAAGGCCTATGTCGGTTACACTGCGACACCCTTTGCGAATATCTTCATTCATGACCGCGCGGAGACTCAGGAGCACGGACCGGACCTCTTCCCCGCAGCCTTCATCACCAGCCTTGCGGCGCCATCGAATTATGTCGGACCGGGCCGTGTGTTCGGATCAGCCTCCAGCACGCCGGAAGACCTGCCTCTGGTACGCCCGCTTTCGGACGATGAGTTCCAGCCGTGGATGCCGCAACGACACAAGAACGGCTACCGGCCGCGATGGCAGGGGGAGAATCGTGTGCCGGACTCGCTCGCAGAAGCAATCCGCTCCTTCTTCTATGCCTGTGCCGTCAGGAAGCTGCGCGGACAGGGCAGCAAACACTCCTCGATGCTCATCCACGTTACCCGCTTCACTTCGGTACAGAACGCTGTTGTCAACCAAGTCGCAGAGTACGTGCGAGATATGAAGGGCCGCTACACCCGCGGCATCGAGCTCGACAACCTCGAAGCGTCAATGCGCACTGAGTATCAGGAAACATTTTTGCCAGGCATGCAGCGTATCCGTTCCGCCTTCGTCGAAGGCGAAGCGCTGGAGGACTTCTCGTGGGCCGACATTCGCGCTGTCCTCCCCGAAGTGCTGTCCGACATTCGCGTCCGCGAGATAAACGGCACGGCCAAGGACGCACTCGACTACGCCGAAAATGATGGCGCCGGCCTCAAGGTGATTGCCATCGGTGGCGACAAGCTGGCGCGCGGTCTGACGCTGGAGGGTCTCTGCACAAGCTACTTCCTTCGGACCGCGCGCATGTACGACACGCTCATGCAGATGGGGCGCTGGTTTGGCTACCGCGACGGCTACCTTGATGTCTGTCGCCTCTACACGTCGCAGGAAATGGTTGAGTGGTTCGGCCATATCGCCGATGCCGCTGAAGAGTTGCGTCAGGAGTTCGACAACTTGGTCGCGGCTGGCGCCACGCCGAAACAGTTCGGTCTGCGTGTGAAATCGCATTCGGTGCTAACGGTGACCTCTCGGGCCAAGATGAGAAACGCTCGAGCGATGCAGCTGACATATTCGGGCGACCTTCTGCAGACTATCGTGTTCCCCAACCGCAAGGACGACATCGCGGCGAACTTCAAGGCCACGGATCGGTTCGTCAACGCACTCGGTCCATCGACGGATCTGAATGATCAGCATTTCGTTCCACAAGGTCAGAAGTGGAACGGTCACCTTTGGCGAGATGTGCCTGCCTTAAGCGTAATCTCGTTCCTGCGGGACTACAGAACCCACCCTGCCAGTTTCCGGATCATGAGTCCGCTGATTGCGGACTTCATCGAGGAGATGAACAAGGATGGTGAACTCACGAGCTGGACTGTTGCGCTGATCGGAAAGGACGCGGGCCCGGACGACAAGCATCGCAAGGTCGGCAGCTCTTCGGTCAACATGCTGAAGCGGAGGAGAACGACCGAACATGCGGATCGTTATTCTATCAAGACCCTGATCTCGCCTCGCGATCAGGCCATCGATCTGACGGAAGCAGAATGGAAGGCTGCGCTCTGCCTCAGCAAGAAAACGTGGCGCAACGATACCGATCGCAACGAGGGCCGGGAGCCTCCGTCAGAGCCGAGAGGTCCGCAGATCCGTCACCTTCTTGGGGAAGGAGACGCCGAAGCAGGCGTCCGGGCGCGCCGGGAGCGTGGTCTCCTGATGCTCTATCTGATCGATCCCGAGGGTGCCGAGGTCGAAGAGCTCAAGGATGCCGATCCCGTAGTCGGCTGGGCAATCAGTTTTCCGTCAAGCAGCTCTGAGAGAAGGGTTTCCAATTCGAGGTACATCGCCAACAGCGTACTGTGGGGAGGCCTCAATGAGTGGGTGGACTGAAGAGGGAATTGCGCGTGCCTGGCGAGCGCTCGCACGCCAAGAAGCGGCGGAAGACTGGCGATTTGTCCACCTCACCGGGATGGGCTCCGTCTCGGTTGAAGCTGGCTGTCACTTTCCGCTCGGTCGGGAAGCCTTGATCGTCTCCTTTCCCGGATCGTGGCCGGTCAATCCGGCGCAGCTGCCTGAAGGCAAGGGTTTCGACGTCTCTTGTATCGAGGGTCAAGCGGTATTCGCAGGCAAGACGGCGATCGCCCTCGTGAGGCGGTCAGAGGGCTCACCCGACATCTTCGCCATAATGGTCGTGGATGTCTTGAGAACGCTCGAGACTGCAGCCAACAGCGCGAGCCGTGACGTTGTGGGGGCCTTCCTCGAACGGGTCAGGGAGTGGCAGGCTTTCATGGCTCGAACGCACCGCCCTCTTTCGTCCGACGCGCAGATCGGCCTGCTCGGCGAACTCTGGATGCTCAGATTGCTGGCGGACACTTCCATTGGGGCGGGTGCTCTCGACTGCTGGCAGGGACCGCTGCGGGCGGCACAGGACTTCTACGTTCGGGGGGGCGCGATCGAGGTGAAGAGCACGGTCCGGACTGGCAGCTTCCTCGCGCGGATCAACAGCATCGAACAGCTGGATGCTGACCGGGCGCCCAACTTCCTGTGCGCCTTTCGCTTCGAGGAGAATACCGATGGGATCTCGCTCGTCGGTCTTGTGACAGAACTCCGAGAAAGGTTCGGACTGGCCGGAGTGCAACGCGGGTTCGAAGCACTTCTCATGGTGATGGGGTACCTCGACGAGCATGCAGCACTCTACGGGCGCACACTGACATTGAAGGACGCAAGGGCGTTCCGTGCGGAAGGTAACATGCCGCGTCTCACGCGCGCGTCACTTCCAGCTGCCATCCGCTCAGCTGCCTATATGCTCGACCTCGACGCGCTCGGAGTTCCCTCGATCGGACTTTCGGAGTTGATCAACGAATTTGGACTGGATTGACATGAGCCTCGACGAATTTCACCGCAACTTTCGTTCCGATCTGCAGACCATCATCGCCGAGCGCGTAGAGGCCGGCGAAGGCCCATTTCCTTCGGATGAGCTCGTTTTTGCGGAAATGGTCATGGAGCATGTCGCAGAAACCGGGATCTGCGAGGCGCCAACTGTTTGCCACTGGAGCGGCAAGGTTGGCAACGGGAAACTCCGCATTACAGGCTATGCGCTCAGCTCCGATGAAACGGCTCTCGACCTCTTCGTGACCCACTATTTCGGCACTGACGAACTGTTGGACCTGAACGACACGGATGCCACGACTACCGCTAGTGAAGGCGTGCGGTTTCTGTTTCGCGCGGCGAGCGGAAATCTGGACGCCAAGATTGACCCTACCCATCCAGTTCGGGACCTGGTCGCGACCATCAGGTCTCGCTGGAACGATATCGACCGCCTTCGGGTGCTCTTGATCACCGATGGCAAGACCAAGACCAAACGCTTCTCGAACAAGGAAGTTCACGGCAAGATGGTCGCCGTCGAGGCCATGGATATGGAGAGGCTGTTCCGCCACACCGACGGTAAGCCTCGAGACGAGCTGGCCCTCAGCTTTGTCCTGTCGATAGGTCGACCGCTTCCCTGCGTCCACGTCCCGGATCCGGATGCCGATTACGAGTACGCCCTTACTGCAATTCCGGGGCAGATCATCCGCGATCTTTACCTGCGTTTCGGTAGTCGTCTGCTTGAAGCAAATGTCCGGACTTTCCTCGGCGCAAAGCGCTCGGTGAACAAGGGGATCGTCGAAACGTTGCGAAAGGAACCGGAGCACTTCCTTGCGTTCAATAACGGGCTAGTCCTCGTCTGCGACGAAGCGGCGTTCGAGAGGTCTGACGACGGGAACCTGGGTCTTTCGTTTCTGAAGGGTCTGCAGATCGTAAACGGTGGCCAGACAACCTCAACCATCTATTTTGCGTCCCGCGACGATAGGACCATCGACTTGAGCCATGTCATGGTCCCGGCGAAGATCATCATTCTCAAGGGGGCGCAGGATGAAGCGCGTGAGCGGCTGATCAGCAGCGTGTCCCGCTATGCGAACAGTCAGAACGCGGTGAAGATGTCCGACCTGTCTGCCAACCGCCCATTCCATGTCCAACTTGAAAAACTGGCAAACGAGACTTGGTGCCCCGACGGCGCGACGCGGTGGTTCTATGAGCGTGCTGCTGGCGCATACAACGTGATGTTGCTGAGAGATGGCAACACACCGGCCAAGCGTCGGAAACTGCAGGAGATGATCTCGCCGAAACGCAAGCTTACCAAGAATGACATCGCCAAGTACCATGAAGCGTGGCGCGGAAAGCCGAACCAGGTCGCCATGGCTGGCGAAAAGAACTTTGCGGCCTTCATGGCGGCTCTGGATGACGACCCGACAATTGTGCCAAGCCCGCTCGATGTCCGCTGGTATCGGGCGATGATAGCCAAGGTCATCCTTTTCAAGGCGATCGAAAGCATGATCAAGACAAAGCAATCAAAGGACGTGTTTCGCCAGGGGTGGGTCAACATCGCGACCTACGTCGTGTCGGTCGTTGCAGACCGACTTGGCGATCGGCTCGACCTGGAGCAGATATGGATGCGGCAAGGGATCTCGAGTGATTTTCGGGACCTGCTCTGGGAATGGGCCGTGATCGTGAATGCCGAGTTCAATAGGATCGCCCCTGGTCAGCAGATTTCAGAGGTGGCGAAACGCGCAGACACTTGGACCAAAATTCGATCTGCGCACTTCCCCGCCCCACAAGCTTCAGTTCAAGAGTTGCGAGCACAAAAAAATACGGGCGATTGTCCTTGATGAAAGTTGAAGTAACGATATGTCGTGTTCAAGGGTTCGGGGTGGGCATTGATTCGAAAGTTCAATCTCGTTGTGAGATGGCTGTTTCATCGATCGGAAGCCAGCGCGGATCAAGAGATCGATCACCAAGGATCTCTTGGAGCGACACGGTCGAGGAGTCGAAATGAAGCGGTCAACATCCCGCCGCCTGTAGATGATCAGTCCACACTTCAGCCGGCCCAACCGCGAAACGGAGCGTCAGAAAATGAAACACTTCCGGAGATCCTTCCAAACCTTGATTTCGAACCCGAGATAACGTCAGAGAGTTTCTTCAAGGCCAATCAAACCGATGCGATCAGAGGAACATTCCACCGGGTAGAAACCGTCCGTTGGGACCACACGGAAGCAGACTGGAACCTAGAGGAATACGACCTCGCACTGCCCACGAAGTCCGCCGTTCATTGCACTACTGAGCACTGCCCTGAGAGGGAAAACCAGAAGGTACCTGATACAGATCAGGTTTTCGCCGAGGTTGCATTGGAGCGACTTCGCGCGTTTGCATTGGAAAGGCGCTGGCGGGCAGCAGCATCTGCTCTGAGCAAGGCTGCGACGCGCTCTGCAAGACTCTCGAAGCGCGAGCACGCTGCAATCGAGCATGTCCTTAACGTTGCCGACACCTTGGCTCTTCTTCAAGATGAAACAATTGCACTCAGGAACTGGTTGTCCGGGGCTCAGATATGCAAGAACACTACTGAGCTGCCATGCGCAAAGGGTGGGATCGAAAATCATGATGCGGTAATATTAAATGTGGTTGGAAGAATTGAAAAACAGAGTAAAAACCTGCTCGCCAAAACGCGACGACCTACGCAGAAAAGGCTCCACCTCGCAGCCTGTGAGATACGCAATGTTGCAGCAGACCGCAATTGGCTATCACCAAAGTCAAGCCGCGCGCTCAAGAGATTTGGAGACAGAAAGGTTATACTTGATAGATCAGATAGGAATGCGTTGATCTACTTGCTTGATCGTTGTGATGCGTTACCAGAACTGGCAGAGCACGTTGCGAACCTGCGGCGAGCGATCGCGGACTGACTCAGACAGCACGCGCAATCCGTGTTATTTCAGGCAAGAAAGTAGCAATTCCGCAATCTGACGTGCAAGGAACGGCGGCACTGCGTTTCCGACCTGGACATACTGCTGCGTCCGGTTACCGAGAAACAGGTAGTCGTCGGGAAAGGTCTGCAGCCGAGCAGCTTCGCGCAGCGTCAGGCTCCGGCACTGGATCGGATCTGGATGAATGAAGTAGTGGCCATCCTTCGAGATGTGGCTCGTGACCGTGGTCGATGCCTCGCCCGCCAGCTGAACCCGGAAGCGGTCATTGAAAACGCCGCTGTGCCAGTTGCGGTGATCGGGGCTGAGCATCGGAGGAAAGTCGGCGGCCTTCGGGCTGTAGCCACGGACAGCCCCGAACACGGCGGCAAACAGGTAGCGAGCCAGATCCGATGCCATGTGCCCGCGTGTCTCATGCTGGGCGATTGCGCGCAGTTCCGGTCGCTCGATCCACTGCAGCAACTCATCGTTCGAGGTGCCATAGCCGCCAGGAAACTGTGACGCAGCCCGAACTGCAGGCGCATTTTCCTTCACTCGTTCCGAAACAGTAAGGAACGCCTGTTTCTCTTTCCCCGTGGAAATGCCGGCCAGCAACTTCGCGGCGTCGATGACTTCACGTCGCCAGGCAGCCGCGTCGTCGTCCCCGCGGCTGATGCCGCTTCGCAAGACGGGCATGCTCCCTATGACGTCGTTGACCGTCCTGGCCTCCGTTGAGACAGCGATTTCCGCATCGGCGGCCTGTCCTGCGAGGTCCGAACGGATGCCGACGATGATCACTCTGTGGCGACGCTGCGGGACTCCAAACGCCTCGGCGCGCACGATGAAATCCGAGGACTGTGCCGCCTCCTGCAGGCTGGCCTTGCCATCCTCGATCCGGATGGCGCGAAGTTCGTAGTGATGTGCGTGACCCGTGCCGAGCGAGGACAAATCCTCCATCAACATCTCGAAGACAAGTCGGCTTTCGACCGTGGACGAAAGCATGCCCTTGACGTTTTCCATCACGAAGGCAGCTGGGCGAAGCTTGTCGAGAACGCGGATGTACTCGCGAAAGAGGTAGTGCCGCGCATCCTGCTCCGGAACGTAACCGACTTTGCCTCTGGAACGGACGCGCCCAACCAGGGAATAGGCCTGACAGGGCGGCCCCCCGATCAGGATCGTGTCGTCGTACTTTGCTTTCAGCGTCGCGATAGCGCCATCTATTGCGGCCGCCGCAGCCTCGGTGCCGAGCTCAAGCGCGCGTGCCTCGTCTACGGCATGCTGCCACCCTTCGGCATCGACTGCTGACCAGTCCGGTTCAGATACGAGCCCGGCATGGAAATCAATGAACTCTTCCGGCAAGACGCCATGACGTGCACGATACTCGCGCAGAAAGGCTCGCAGCGTCAGAGTCCGATGGGCTGACGCCTCTTTCTCGACCGAAATGCCGATTCGGAACGGCGCATGGCCATTCTCGACGAGCGAAGCGAACCCCTCGCCAAGTCCGCCCGGGCCGGCGAACAGATCGACAATGCCGAAAGTGGATGGCAAATCAGGCTCCTGACGAATTTCTTTCAGCCGGTGTATACTAGGTTCGAGGACGAAAACCAGGGCGTATATGACCGATATCGTGGACCAGCAGACCCGTTCCCGAATGATGTCGGGGATCAGGGGAAAGAACACCAAGCCCGAGCTGGCTCTTAGGCGGGCATTGCACGCGCGCGGCTTTCGTTTCCGGCTCCATTCCAAGAACGTTTTCGGGCAACCGGACCTCGTCTTTCCGAAGTATCGCGCCGTCGTCTTCGTGCATGGCTGCTTCTGGCATCGCCACGAGGGCTGTCGCTTCGCCTCAACCCCGTCGACCCGCGAGGAGTTCTGGCGGAAGAAGTTCGAGGCGAACGTTGCCCGGGATAGCGCTGTTCGCGCCAAGCTGTTCGCCGAAAGATGGCGCTTGGCGACAGTCTGGGAGTGTGCGCTTCGGAAACCGGATCAGGTGAAAGCCACCACCGACTTTCTGTCAGCGTGGCTGCATTCGAACGAGCTTCAGCTCCAGATCGGCAACAAGGATATTCGCACCCGCACCAATCCCTGACCCTTACGTGCAGACTTTGAGTGGCCTGCTGCCGGTTTCGTGGACACTGAGATCAGGTGTTTGAGGGACCTGGAGAGTTGGAATGCAGAAAGAGAAGTCCAGTCGCGAGTTCAGGCTTGAAGCGGTGAGGCTGTTGAAGGATCGAGGCGTCCCGCTGGCTCGTTAACTGCCGAGGGGAGTACCTTCGATTTCGGTTCCTTGACACGCAAGCGACAGAAATCAAAGCGTTCAGGTACAAGACTGAAAATCTGAATTATTTCAGACGGCTACAAGAACTTGATCAAATCCGCGCAGTCATCAGGTTCAGAGAATATCGGCCTTGAGAGACTGCTTCCGCGCCACCTGGCGAGTGCGCCAGTGCTCAGCCTTTCCCGCATAACCCTCGAAAAGAACGTAAAAATCCTGCCGGGGCCGGATCGGGAGAAGGTCTTTGGTAGGGAGAATGGCGGACAGAGAGGGTGTCACCTTCTCTTGTCTGTCCAATACCTTGGCCTGTCCAACCCCCCTTTTGGCGGGTATTGATTTTGCTGGCGTTTTTCCGCGCGTGTCCAACCGGAAAAAGGCCGGAGCAGCGTGATGGCGGACGCGGGCACCTTCGACTTTGCGTCCCTGGCGCGACCTGTTGCGCTTGAATTGTACGGCGAGCCGAACGCGCGGCTGTCGTCGGCCACCGAACTGCGCTTTGGATCGAATGGCAGTCTCAAGGTTGCGGTCGCAGGGGATGCGGCTGGCACGTTCTCAGATTTTGAGGCGGGTGACAGCGGCGGCTTGCTGGCACTGGTGGCCCGCAAGATCGGCGGCGGCGAGCGGGCGGCGTTGGACTGGCTGCGGCAGCGCTTCGGGCAGGGCGAGGCCCCGCGCCGGGATGCCGGGCGCATTGTCGCGGTCTATCCGTATCAAGATGAGGACGGGCGCACTCTCTTTGAAGTCGTGCGAAAGGAACCGAAGACATTTTTGCAGCGTCGTTCGGCGTCTGACTACAGTGTTAAAGGCGTCCGCGTCGTTCCGTACCGGCTCCCGCACCTGATCGAGCCGCTTGCGCTGAAGCGTCCCATTTTCATTGTCGAAGGCGAGAAAGACGCCGACCGGCTGGCCGCGCTTGGCGCGCCGGCGACGTGCAATGCCGGTGGTGCCGGAAAATGGCGCGACGAGCATTCGGCCTTTTTCACCGGGGCCGATGTGATCATCATTCCGGACAATGACAGGGCGGGCGAGGATCACGCCGACAAGGTGGCAAGAAGCCTCAAGGGCATCGCCGCTCGCGTCCGCATCCTGCGGCTCATGTCGCTGGACCGGAAAGGCGACGTGTCCGACTGGCTCGATGCCGGAGGGCGGATCGAACAGCTTTACGAGCTGGCCGAAGCGGCTCCGGACTGGCGTCCGGCGTCAAAGCTGCCGCTCACTTGGCTTGGAGATGAGGACCGCGTGCCGCCGCGCCGCTGGCTTGTAAAAGGGCTCCTTGGCAAGAACGAACTGTCGATCATCCATGCACCGTCAGGCGGCGGCAAATCGTTCTTCGCGCTCGACCTGTCCGCGCGCATCGCGGCGGGGCTGGACTGGTTTGACCATCAAGTCACGCCGTGTCCGGTTCTCTATGTCGCCGCCGAGGGCGCGGGCGGTTTTCGCCTGCGCATGAAGGCATGGCGGCAAAAGCACCCGGACGCGGAGGGCGCGCCGTTTGTGATGCTGTCCCGGTCGGTTGACCTGCTCGACCCGCGATCCGATGCGGTCGAGGTGCTGGCCGATGCCATTGCCGAGGTGAAGGATGCGACCGGCGAGGCTGTCGGGCTGATCGTCCTGGACACGTTGTCCCGGATGATGCCCGGCGGCGTGGACAGCGAGCCGCGCGACGTGAAGGCATTCCTTGAGAATACGGAAAGACTTCGCACGGAAACCGCCGCGCATGTCATGATTATCCATCATAGCGGCAAGGAAACAGACCGTGGGATGCGTGGTTCTTCCATGCTGAGGGACTACGCAGACACAGTAATCGAGATCAAGGGGAACGACACGGACGGCCCCTTGCGCGCTGTCATCTCAAAGCAGAAGGATGGCGAAGACGGCACCGAGTACCGGTTTACTCTTGCGCAATCGACTGTTGGCTCGGACGAGGATGGTGACGAGATCACCTCTTGCGTTGTCGAGGCCATCGGCGCGAGCGCGGGCGCTGGATCGCAAAAGAAGCCGAAACTGTCCGACCGGGAAGAGATCGCCCGGCGATGCCTGGCCGACCTGCTGGCCGGGGATGCCGTTACACCTGTTACAGGCGTTGCGGCGGCAAGTGTAACGCGTGCTGTAACGGTCGAACAGTGGCGGGACGCGGTGCGTAACCGGCTTGCCATCGAAAACGACAGCACCTTCCGCGTCACATGGAAACGCATTCAGGACAAGCTGTTGCGGCTGTCTGTTGTGGGCATTGATAGGGGGCTGGTGTGGCTGGCGTTACATCAATGAAACGGCGTTACAACAACACATGCAACGGCGATGCGAGGGGGGCGTTACATCCCCTAGTCCCCCTTAAGGGGGGGACTAGGGATGTAACGAACTCCCTCTCTGAGATCGCCGCCCGGCTCGACCGGCTGCGGCCGTCGCACCGCGATCCCGAGCACTTCCACGAGGAAAAGTCAGAACTGGCCTTCGCCATCCGCGAACTGGCCCGCGAGCTTGCGGGTCCTTCCCCATCGGGTTCCGTTGCGCGGGATGCGACCCCCGGAATTTTGGGCTCTGCGGAATTTCGTAAGGGGGAGCCGGGCCGATGAGTGAGACGGCGGAAATACTAAATCTTTCCAGTGACTTGCTTGGAGAGGCGCAGCGCTATGCCGGGGATGTTGCCGCCTTCGGCCTCGTCGTGGATGGCGACAACCTTGCTGCCCTGGTCGGCGTCAACCCAAGGACTATCCGAGACCTTGCGCAGCGCGGGCTTGTCGTGAAGGTCGGGACGGATCGTTACGACCTCACGAAATCGCTCCAAGGCTATGCCTCGCACCTTCGGGAGATGGCGGCGGGGCGGGGCGATGAGGCGAGCGCGATTTTCCTGACGGCCGAACGGGCGCGCCTCGCGAAGGAACAAGCCGACCATGCAGCGCTGAAGAACGCGGCCCTGCGGCGAGAGCTGGTGCCGGCTTCTGAGGTGGCAGCGACATGGGGCGGCATCGTCCGGCAGGTCCGGTCGCGGCTGCTGGCGGTGCCGGCGCGGGTCCGCCAGGGGCTGGCCCATCTGAGCGCTCGCGACGTGGACGTGATCGACGCCGAGATCCGGTGTGCGCTTGAGGAACTTGCCGAAGATGACTGACACCCTGACCCGCCTGCGCAAGGACGCACTCGCCGGCCTGCTGCCGCCGCCCCGGCGGCTCTTGTCGCAGTGGATCGAGCGCAACGTGATGTTGCCGGAGGGCGTCTCGGCGCTGCCCGGCGCGGTCCAGCTCTGGCCGTTCCAGCGCGAAATTGCGGACGCCATTGGTGATCCGGCCATCGAGCGCGTGACGCTGGTCAAGCCCGTCCGCGTCGGTTTTACCACGCTCCTGACCGGCGCGCTTGCCGGATACATCGCCAACGATCCCGCGCCGATCCTGTGCCTGCTGCCGACGGAGGCAGATTGCAGAGATTACATGGTGTCCGATATCGAACCGATTTTTGACGCCTCACCGGCCCTTTCCGGCCTGATCGGCTCCGGCGTTGACGAGACCGGACGCAACACGATCCTGTCCCGCCGCTTCCCCGGTGGCAGTCTGAAGATCGTGGCCGCGAAGGCCCCCCGCAACTTGCGACGGCATAATGTGCGCGTGCTGTTGTGCGACGAGGTCGACGGCATGGAGACGAGCGCCGAAGGATCGCCGATATTGCTGGCGGAAAAGCGGACGCTGTCGTTCCCGGATCGCAAGGTCGTAATCGGATCGACGCCCGTGTTTGAAGAGACCTCCCACGTGCTGCGGTCCTATGCGGCATCCGACGCGCGCGTCTTCGAGGTGCCGTGCCCGGACTGCGGCGCATTCCATGAAATCACCTGGGGGGACATCCATTGGCCGGAAGGCCAGCCAGAGAAGGCGGCGTATGCTTGCCGGTCCTGCGGTTCGGTCATCGACGAGACCCACAAGCCGGCAATGGTCGCCGCCGGTCGCTGGCGCGCAACGCGCCCGGAGGTGCAGGGACACGCCGGCTTCCGGCTGAATGCCCTGGTGTCCCTGCTCGCAAACGCGAGTTGGGGGAAGCTGGCGGCGGAATTTATCGCGGCCAAGGACGATCCGGCGCGCCTGCAAACCTTCGTCAATACGATCCTTGGCCAGGGCTGGCGCGAGGATGGCGAGGAACTGGACGACGCCGCCCTTGCCGCCCGCGCCGAGCCGTTCAGCCTGGACGCCATCCCTGCCGAGGTGCTGACCCTGACGGCCGGCGTAGACGTGCAACGCGACCGCCTCGAGGTGACCGTGATCGGCTGGACACGGGACGCTGAAGCCTTTGTTCTCGGCGCGTTCGTGGTGTGGGGATTGCCCGATGATGACGCCACCTGGACCGAATTGGACGACATGCTGAAGATGCGCTTCCCGCATCCGCTTGGCGGCAAGATCGGCATCGATGCGGCGGCCGTGGATTCGGGCGACGGCGAGACCATGGAATCGGTCTACAGGTTCTGTTTTCCCCGTGCGGGCCGAAAGGTGCTGGCGATCAAGGGTGTCGAAGGCAACAGGCCATGGATTGAAAAGTCGAAGCAGAAAATCCGGGGCGGCGCGCTGTGGATTGTGGGTGTTGACGGCATCAAAAGCCACCTCAACGCACGCCTGGCACGGGCGCGGTCGCTGCGGTTTTCAGATAGCCTGCCGCTCTCTTGGTTTGAGCAACTCGCGTCTGAACGTGTCGTCGTGCGCTACAGCCGGGGCCAACCAAAGCGCCGGTTCGAGCGCATTTCCGGCCGCCGTGCCGAGGCGTTGGACTGCGTCGTCTATGCCTTCGCCGCGCGGCAAATCGTGAATATCAACTGGGAAAGTCGCCTTGATGAGCTGCGGCGCGGCATCGAAAGCACAGCACCGAAAGTTGCCAGCGTCGTCAAGTCGAAGTGGATCAGATGACGCCTTTGCGAAGCCGGACCCCCGGCCCCTCGCCGTTCTCACTCACGAAAATGATACCGGCCTGTTCGAGGGCGGAAACAACCTTCTCTACGGTATCAGATCGGCCACCTAACGGCCCGTCCGATGCCTCTAGCCGCTTGATTGTCGGTTCGGAAACACCGGACCTAAGGGCCAGGTCTGACTGAGACCAGCCTAAGAGTGCGCGTGCTGCCTTCACTTGGCGGATTGATACTTTTGGTATTGACAACACGGCAGTCGTCCTTTTACTACTTTTAGTATCAATAGCGAACCCGAAGGGGAAAGACAATGCCCAGACAGCAGTTTGCGGCAGCCGCTCGCGGCTTGCCCGTTACCTGGATGCCCATGACGCCAAGCCTTCGGGCGCGGATCGAGGCCACAATCGACAACCTGGTCGCGCTGCTCGACGAGATCGACGGCGATGCGGACTTCGAGCCGGATCCGGTCGAGGGCAACGGCGACGAGCGCGACCTCGACAATTTCGAGACCTTCAGCCAGGGCGCGGACGAGGTCCGCCGACGTTGGCTGGCCGAAGCGGGGTGAGACCGAAAAGAACTATTGACGAACTGTCGGAGGTTTGGCATAGTTCAGACAACATGTCGGAGATTTTAAATGCAAACCGTTCGCCTTCGGCCCCTCTGCAACGAACTGGACCTCAACGCGACCCGCGTTGAACAGTGGATTTCGCGGGGCTACTTCAAACCGTCTGAAGCCGGCGTTGCCGGCCGCGCGCGGCAGTTGACCAAGAAGGACGCCGTCACCCTGCTGGCACTTGCCGAGCTTGTGGACGCTGGCCTTGATGCGGCAACCATTCACCGCGAAGTCGAGAACCTGTTCCTGTTCAAGGGGCGTTCCTATCTGGTCATCTCGCGCGGCGAGCTTGGCCTTCTCGTCCCGGCGAGCGAACGGGGCAAGCCGGCTCCGACAGCTGCGGACTGCACTCGCGTGCCGCTGGCGGCCGGCGATTATCGCAGCGATATTGTCGCTGAAGCGGACCTGCCGGGTGTCCTGGCCGACCCCTTCAAGTCGGTCTCCATCGTCGTCAGCCTTGACTACCTGGTCGCCGTTGTCGATGCGGCATGGGAGCGGCTTGCGGACGGCAAGGGCGGCACGGCGGACTGACCCATGTTTCCCTTGGCCCTGCCGAACCTCCTTCGCCGCTTGAACAAACCGGGCGCAAAGACAGCCCGGAGCGTGAACGCGGCCTCCGCGAACTGGCCGGACGATCCCCGCAGCCTGTCCGGCGCGGCGGACATGCGGCAGGCAGGGCAGACGGTCGCGCAACGGGTGGCGGGACTGTACATCAATGACCCGGTTGTGCGTTCTGCGGTGTCTTTGATCGTCTCCCAGGTTGCAGGCAGCGGCGTCCGGCTCAACACACCGGACGCCGCGCTTGACGCAGCGTTCAACAGCGCGCGGCTGGACCCGTCCCGGCGCATGTCGGCAGCGGCCCTTCAGCGCGCCGCTGTCCGGTCCTACGCCCTGACCGGCGAAGTTCTCGGAATCCACCGGGTGATCGATGGGGCCTATGCCTTTCAGCTTCTCGACCCGGAACAGCTGGACCGAAGCAAAAATGAAGATCGCGGCGCGGCCGGCACGGTGGTGGCCGGTGTCGAGCGCGATGGGCGAGGGGTTATAGTCGGGTACTTCCTTCTGACGACCGCCCCAGGTGACCCTTTCGCCGGAACCTCGGCGGCGTCGATCCGCCACGACGCCGCCGAGGTGATCCACCTGTACGACGCAGAATTTCCCGGCCAGGTGCGCGGCGTCAGCCCGCTTGTCGCCGCGCTGCCGGTTTTGAACAATGCGTCCATCGCAATTGAGGCGCGCCTGAAACAGCTTCAGGTCAGCGCCATGCTGACCGCCATCCTGACCAGCCCGGACGGCGCGGATGCTTTCGACGGCGAGCCGAACCCGAGCCTCGAGCCCGGCGCGATCATCCGCACCCGACCCGGTGAGGGCGTCGAAGTGGTGAACGGCCCCCAAAGCCCTGATTTTAACTCGTTCATCAAGGTCCTGTATCGCCAGATCGCCGCCGCAATCGGTGTGACGTACGAAGATCTGATCGGAGATCTTGAGGGCGTCAATTACTCGTCCTTCAGAGGCGGCGCTCTGACCGCCCGACGCAAGGCCGAAGCCCTGCGCCGCGTGCTTCTCATCGAGGGCTTCCTCGACCCGATCTTTCGCCGCTGGCTGGCCATCGAGACGCTGGCCGGGCGCGTTTACGGCGCTGAGGAACCCGGCTGGATCGAACCCGCGTGGCCCCAAGTCGACCCGATGAAGGAAGCCAGCGCCGACATCGCGCTTCTGGGAGCCGGGCTCAAATCCCGCAAGGAGATCGTCGAGGCGCGCGGACGCGAATTTGAAACCGTCCTTGCCGAGATCGCTGCCGACGACACAAAGCCGGCAAAGGAGGAAGCATGAGCAAGCCCATTTGCCGCCTCGACGCCCAGGCGCGGCCGAACAGCTTCGACCCGGAGACCCGCACCTTCACCGTGATCGTCGCGACCAGCGCGCCAGTGGACCGGGGCAGCTATCTAGAAGTTCTCGACCTGAAGGCGTTCGGTGCCGCTGGCTGGCCGGAGCGGCTGCCGCTGCAAACCGACCATTCGACTAGCGTGCGCGACACGGTCGGGACGCTCATGAATTTCCGCACCGAAGACCTCGACGGCGGCGTCACGGCCCTGGTGGCGGACGGTCGCCTGTCCAGCCGGGCCGACAACGCGGCGCTGGCGGCCAACTTGGCGGACGGCGTGCAGACGGCATTCAGCGTGTCCTTCGCGGTGTCGAAGTGGCTGACCCTCACCGATCCCGCAAGCGGAAGGAAAATCCGCAAGGCCGTCGCCGGGCGGCTGATTGAAGGCTCTTTTGTCGTTACCCCGGCCGATCCCTTGTCGCAAATCAGGAGTGAAAACATGCCCCCCGAAGTTGAAACAGAAACCCGCATGACGCCGGCCGCGTTCGATACAGTGTGCCGCGCCGCCGGCGTGCCGGATGATGTGCGCGAGGCGCTGCGAGACAGCGATGCGCCGGACGCCGAGAAGATGCGCCTGGCGCTGGCTGCGGTCGAGCGTGCCGCGCCGACCCTGCGCACCGTGCGCAGCGGCCACAACGACGAGACTTTCGACAATCCGGGCGTCTTGCGCGCGGCCGTCGTCGAGTTTTTCGACACGGTGAACCGGGGCGAAACCCCGACCGGACGCGCCGCTGAAGTGTTCGCCCAGGGCGAGCGGGCGCTGGCCGAGAAAATCTGCCGGAATGCTGGCATCACCACCGTCGGTCTGTCCGATGCGGAGGTGATCCGCCGCGCGGCAACGACTTCCGACTTCCCGATCATCGCCGGGGCAACCTTCAATCTCGCGATGCGCCGCGAACTGGACGCCGCCGCCTCGCCGGTGGCGGCGCTGTTTGGCCGGGACACGGTGACGAGCTTCAACCCAGAAACGCGCGGCCAGGCGGACTGGACATCTCTCGCCATCGCCGACCGGCTGGAGTCGGGGCATTACAGACACTCTTTTATTCACGAGAGCGGTGAAACCGTGTCCGTTGCTATCATCGGCGGCATCACGTCGAAGAGCTACGAACTAACCATCAATGCCGGCGCCCGGCTCGGCAATGATGGCGTGCAGCTCGGGAAGCGGATGGCCGCCGAGATCGCCGACCGTCAGGTCGCCTTCCTGGAACAGGCCAGTGCCGCGGGGCCGAAGATGCGCGACGGGAACCCGGTGTTTCACGCATCGCGCGGCAACATTGCCCAATTCGCCCAGCTGGAAAGCACCATGCTTGGGCAGATGATGGGCTTGCGCTCCGGCATGGCCAAGCGCAAGGGCGCTGGCAATGTGATGATCGGACAGTATCCGACGCACTGGCTGGTGCACTCTGATTACGAAGAGACCGCGATGCGGCTTCTGGCCTTCGTGACCGCTTCGGCGGTGGCGGACGTGAACCCCCTGGCCGGCAAGCTTCAAATCGTTGTTGAGCCTCGTCTGACGAACCCGTCCGTCAGCTGGCTGGCCGTCGCGCCGGCGAAGATGGACGGCGCGGCCCGCGTGTTCCTTCAAGGCCAGGAAGCCCCCTTTACGGACAGCCGGATCGACTTTGACACCGACGCCGTGCAGTTCAAGATCCGCCACCCCTTCGGCCTTGCGTGGCTCGAGTGGCGGAGCTGGACCCGCCTTGACCATGTGCCGGGTTGACCATGACGAGCCAGGCCGAACTTCAGGCGCATCTCGACACCTTGCGGGCGCTGCGGGCGCGCGGCGTCCGCAAGGTCGCGGTCGACGGTGAGGAAGTGGAGTACCGTTCGGACGCCGAACTTGCCGCCGCTATCGCCGACATCGAGCACCGGCTCGCGACCCTGACCGCTCCGCGCGCGCGGATCTTCTCTCCAAAATGTACGAAGGGCTACTGACCATGCGAAATTATGTGCACCCGGGCGACACGCTCGACTTGACCGCGCCGGCTGGTGGCATCGCCAGCGGCGAGGGCTTCCTCTTCGGCGACATCTTCGGCGTGGCCGCGATGAACGCTGCCCCCGGCGCGCTTGTTGCCGTCAAGGTGGCGGGCGTGTTCCGCCTGCCGAAGGTTGCAGCCAGCGGGCTGACCGAAGGCCAGAAGGTTTACTGGTCCGCCGCCGAGCGCAAGGTGACCGGCACCGCCTCCGGCAACACCCTGATTGGCCACTGCACGAAAGCCGCCGCCGCAGGCACGGCTGACGTGCTCGTCCGCGTGAGCAACTGACATGAAAAAGCGCGCCGCCCTCATCCCCCAAGCTGACGCAACGCGGCTATTCCGGGCGGCGCGTGCGGCCGGTTATGGATCGGCCCGGATCACCGTGCGCCCGGACGGAACAATTGAAGTTGAGGCCAGCGAGACGCCGGCCGAACGTCCGACCCAGGACAGCAACTCATGGGACGAGGTGCTGCGGTGACGCAGTATCCTGCCATGCGCACGCGCCGCAATCCGCTGCCCAAACACTGCACCCTGGTTATTGACCGCCATGGCAAGTACCGGGTGCGGTTCCGCAAGCGGGGCTTTTCCTGCTACCTGCCTTTCCCGCCTGTCGGCGACGAGTTCGAGCGCGCCTATGCGGCTGCGCTCGCAGGCGTCAAGGAATGGACGGCCAACGTGGGCAGCGGACGGACGCGCGCGGGCTCGTTCGATGCGCTGGCAGTGTCATATTATCGGTCTGTCGAGTTCACCAGCCAGCGGCCCAGCACGCAAAAGACGTATAGAGGCATCATCGAGCGCTTCCGAAAGCTGCATGGTGACCGCCTCGTCCGCGACCTGCGGCGCGAGCACGTCAAGGCGATCATCGGCGGCATGGCCGACCGCCCGCACGCGGCAAACAATCTTCTCAAGGTGCTGAAAATCATGCTCGATCTGGCGCTCGACAATGGCTGGATCGACCGAAACCCCGCGCGCGGCGTGAAAGGATACGCGAAGAAAACGGCAGGGTTTCATTCTTGGACGGATGCCGAGATCGCGGCCTTCGAGGCGCGCCATCCGTCCGGCACAAAGGCGCGCCTCGCGCTGGCTTTGTTGCTCTACACGGCGCAAAGGCGCGGTGATGTGGCGCGGATGGGCTGGCAGCACGTGCGCGACGGTCGCTTGCATGTCGTGCAGGGCAAGACCGGCGCGGAACTGGCGCTGTCCCTGCATCCGGCGCTTCTCACTGAGCTTGAGGCGACGGCGCGGGACAACATGACCTTCCTCGTCACAGAGTTCGGCGCACCGTTTTCAGACGCAGGATTCGGTAATTGGTTTCGCGATCGCTGCCGGGAAGCCGGGCTCGTCAACTGTTCCGCCCATGGCCTGCGCAAGGCTGCCGCCCGGCGCATGGCCGAGGCCGGAATGAGCGCTGACATAATCAAGTCAGTGACCGGCCACACCAACCTTCGGACCGTTTCGATTTACACGGACGCTGCCGATCAGGCGCGCCTGGCCGATCACGGCATTGCTGCCATCGGGCGAGCAAAACAGGAACGGAAAATGTCCAACCTTTCGCCAGAGTTGGACAAAAGGGAGGGTAAGTAATTGAATTTTCAGGGAAAAGTAAATGTGATGGCGGACAGAGAGGGATTCGAACCCTCGATACGGTTTCCCGTATACACGCGTTCCAGGCGTGCGCCTTCAACCACTCGGCCACCTGTCCGTCTCGCGGCGGATGTCCGCCTGAGGTGGGCGGAATATACTCAGGCGGCGGGGGAGTGCAAGAACCTTGGCAAAGTTTTTTTCCCGGCTTGCGGGATCTGCCGGCAGCAGGCTGAAAAGTCTTGGGAAAACCGGGCTGCCGCACAGCCACGCGCTTGTGCATTGTCGCATCGCGGCGCTCCAACTAGGGTAACCTCGACAGGAGGCGGTCGTCCGGATGACGGGGCCGGCCGGAAGGGAGACTTGCAGATGTTCGCGCTGCTCAGGGGCCTGCTGCGGCTTTTCGGCTATTTCCTTCTCGGCGTCGCCGTCGTGGCGGCCGTGGTGGACGGCAGCAAGTCGATCGCGGCCACCGCCTTTGCTTTCACGCCGCTGCGCCAGGTCTGGTCGGAGCTGTCGGCTGCCTCGCTGCAGGCCGCGCGCGCCTCGGTGGAGGCCGCGCTCGGCCCCGCCGTGTGGGAGCTCGCGATCGAGACCCTGCTCGGCTGGCCGGTCTGGCTGGTGCTGCCGCCGCTTGCGGTCGTCTTTCTCATTCTCGGCACGCGCCGGCGCGTGTCCGCCGCGCTTGCCTGACAGGATCGCCCGATGTCCTTCATGCGTCTGCTCACCCAGAAATTCGAGCTGCCGACCGCGGCCGAGGCGCTGCCCGGCCGGGCCGACCCATACCGCCCCGGCGTGCGCCACGCCATCTTCGACCGGCCGCTGGATGGACCTCGACCCGCAGGCTGCCGCCAGGTCCTGCTCGGCATGGGGTGCTACTGGGGCGGCGAACGGCGCTTCTGGTCGCTGCCGGGCGTCGTGCTGACGGCGGCCGGCTACGCGGGCGGCCACACGCCCAATCCGACCGGGGCCGAGGTGGCCAGCGGCCGCACCGGCCATGCCGAAGTGGTGGCCGTCACATACGATCCGGCCGTCCTGCCGCTCGCCGCGCTGCTCTTGCACTTCTGGGAAGGGCATGACCCGACGCAAGGGATGCGCCAGGGCGACGACATCGGCACCCAGTTCCGCTCGCTCCTGCTCCTGCCCGATGCCGAGGATCTGGCCGTCGCCGAGGCTTCCCGCGCGGACTACGCGGCCGCGCTCAAGGCCGCAGGGCATCCGCGCGCCATAACCACGACGCTGGCGATCGACACCCGTTTCTATCTCGCGGAGGATTACCAGCAGCAGCATCTGGCCCGGGTGCCGGGCGCAAGCTGCACCACGAAGGGCTGCGGCGTGCCGGCACGGCCGCGCAGCGCGTCCGGCGAGGCCGTGACGTGACCCCAGACGACCGCCTGTCGCCGCATGCCGCCGGCCTGCCGCCGGGCGGCCTGCCGTCCGCCCCGGTGTCCCTCAGGTCCGGTGGGGCCGGGCTGCCCTGGGACCCGCCGCTCCGGGCCTCGCAGCTGCCCCTGCGGCCAAGCTTCGGGGAGCGGCTGCGGGTGGAGCTGCTGCTTGCGATCATGACGGCCCGCGCCGCGCTCGCGGATCAGCGCCTGCCCCTTGCTGTCCGCCTCGGACGGGCGCGTCCCCGGCTGCAACAGGCCCGGCTCCTGCTCAAGGTCTGCCGCGACGGGCTTGGCCCGGCCCATGCGCCGCGTGCGGCCCGGCTCAAGCTCGCCAGCAAGGCGCTCAAGTTGCTGGCGGACGGCGCAGGCCTGGCGCTGGTCGGCCTTGTTGGCGACGCGGAACCGCTGTCACCCGAGGATGACCGCCAGCTGGCGGGTCTCGATGCCCTGCTGCGCCGCTGCGAGGTGGATGCCGTGACGCTGGCGCCCGGCCTGATCGATGCGGTCGGGGCTGCCGAGGCCTTCGCCCGGGCTCGTCGCCAGAGCCATCGCCGCGCCGCCCGGGCCTTCGCCGCCCGCTCGCCGGAAATCTGCCGCAAGTGGCTCAAGGCCCTGCGGCGACAGGCCGTGCTCGCCGGGCTCCTGGTGGCGGAATGGCCCGAACCGGGGGCCGCGCCCGCTGCCCGGGCACCACATCCGGTCGACCCGCCCCCGGCGCATCTGCTGCAGGCCCATGCCGAGGATCTGGCCCGATATCTGAAGGTGGATGCGCTGTATCGCCGCCTTTGCGCCCAGCGGGCTAATGGTGCGGTGCCCCTGGCCTCGCCGGAGGCCGTGCGGATCGAGCGCAAGGCCCTGTGGCGCCGGCTGCGGCAGCGGGAGGCGCGACTGGCCCGCATGGCTGCGCCCTTGCCGTAACTGTAACCGATCCGTCCGGCTTGCAGGCCGTGGAGGCCTGTCGAATACCCGTTTTGAGCTTGTTAACCCTGCTCCGCTTACCCTAGCGGGAAGAGGAGCAGGACCAGCGCATCATGAGTTCAACATCGGGACAGGGCAAGCGCGTGTCGACGGCGGGACGCGTCCTGCTGGCCGGCTATTTCCTGGCTGTCTGCCTGCTCGTCATCGGCGTTGCGGTCCTGCCGCGTCCCGGGGAGCCGGTTGCCGTCTTCACGACGTCGCCGGTCCTGCCGGCCGCCGAGGTCGTCGCCCGGGCCGGCGGCAGCCTGATTGCCCTGTCGCCCGGCGGCCAGGTGGCGGTCACCCCGCTTTCCCGCGCGGGCGACATCGATCTGCTCTACCGCTCCGGTGCCTTCATCGTGACAGCCGCCTGGTTTGCCGAGGCCTGTCTGGCGCTGGTGCCTTCGGTCAACACGCAATTGCGCAGTTAAGGGAACCCCTTCGATGAACAGGCTCGATGATATTCGGGAAGTCTTCGGCAAGGCGCTGATGTATGTCATCTGGTTCAACGTGCTGCTGGTCATCGGCACGTCCTGGACCAACGAGACGGTGTCGACGGTCGTTCTGGCCGGCATCGCCTTGCTGTTCGGAACAGTGGCCACGGCCACGTGGATGAAGTTCGGCATCGCGGTCGAGACCCGCATCGTCTCGGCTATCTCGCTGGCCGGCCTGGTGGCGCTGTTCGTGGCGTCCCTTGCGAGCACCGATCCGGCGACCTCGTTCCAGACCGACGCGCACATGTACTTCTTCGCCATGCTCGCCCTTCTGGCCGGATGGGTCGACTGGCGCGCGCTGGTTGCCTATGCCGGGGTCGTGGCCGTGCACCATCTGGGGCTCAACTTCTTCCTGCCCTATGCCGTGTTCCCGGGCGGGGCAAACTTCGGCCGCGTCCTGTTCCATGCCGTGATCGTCGTCGGCGAGGTCGCGGCGCTGTGGTGGCTGACCGCCCAGGTCGAGGCGGCCTTTGCCGCCTCGGGCAAGGCGCTGGACGAGGCCAAGGCGGCCCAGGCTACCGCCATCGCTGCCCAGGGGGCCATGGACCAGCGCGCCCGGGAAGACCAGGCGCGTCAGGCCGAGATCTCCGGTCGCATCGCCCAGTTCCGCAAGGAAATCGAGACGCTGCTGTCCGGCGTGGCGCAGCGCAGCCAGAACTTGCGCCAGGCGGCGGGGCAGCTCGGCAATCTCGCCTCCGGCACGGCCGGTCAGGCCAGCACCGCAGCTCAGGCCTCCGACAAGGCTTCGGAAAACGTGCAGACGGTGGCCTCGGCCGCCGAGGAACTGTCGTCGTCCATTTCCGAGATCGCCCGCCAGGTGGCCCAGACCACCCAGATCGTTGCCCGGGCAACCGAAGGCGCGCAGACCTCCAATGCGAAGGTGGCCAGCCTTGCAAATGCCGCCAGCCGGATCGGGGAGGTCGTCACGCTGATCCAGGCCATTGCGGAGCAGACCAACCTTCTGGCGCTCAATGCGACCATCGAGGCGGCTCGTGCGGGTGAGGCCGGACGCGGCTTCGCCGTGGTGGCGGCAGAGGTGAAGGAACTGGCGACGCAGACCTCCCGCGCCACCGAGGAGATCGGTGCCCAGATTGCGGCGATCCAGACGGAAACCAAGGCTGCGGTCGAGGCCATCGGCGCCATCGCGCACACGATGGAGGACGTCAACCGCTACACCGGGGCGATCGCGGCGGCCGTCGAGGAGCAGGGGGCCGCAACAGCCGAGATTTCCCGCAATGTCAGCGAGGCGGCGCGCGGAACCGAGCTGGTTGCCAGCAGCATCGGTGGCCTGAATGCCGCTGCGGCCCAGACCACCGGGTCGGTCGGCACCGTTGCCGGCACCGCCGAGGAACTGGAGCAGGAGGCGGCCCGGATGCGCAAGAGCATCGACGCCTTCCTCCGCGACGTGGCCTGACGGCAGGCAGGCTGGCGACGGGGGCGTCCCACGCGCCAGAGGTTACCCGGCGACCGGCGCATCTGCTGCGCCGGTCGGTGTCATGTGCGGGGCCGCATCCTGCATGACCGGCGCCGCGTCAGCGGGGCGCCGGCAGCATCAGAAAGGCCGCAATCCGGCTGAGCGCTTCGGCATGGACCACCGCCCGGTCCGATCCGGCCGGATCCGCGCAGATCGCATCTTCCCCTTCGGCTTCCAGCAACTCCGTCGCGCCGGGCTTGCACAGGGCGAGGAAGCTGTAGTGGTGCGCCGGTGCGATGTAGCTGTGGCTGAAGTCGGGGATCAGCTCCGCGAACCTGCCACCGCTTGCGCCCACATCCGCCGCGATCGGGATTTCGCCAGGTGCCCCCAGGCTGATGACGGCGACGGGAATGCGGATCGCCTTCAGGCTGCCCGCCTTGTAGGACTGCGCCATGGCCGGATCGACGGCAACGCTGCGCGAAATGCGCGGATCGGTCAGCGACTGCTCGAACTCGGCCTGCGGCACGCCGGTCAGGTCCGTCCGGCCCTTGGCGTAGAAGCGGCAATCGACCTTGCCCGGTGCCGGCTCGGCGCAATAGTCCACGAAGGCCTGCTGGCTCGTCTCAGCCCCGGCCAGCGCCAAGGCCGTCACCCCGCCCAGTGAGAAGCCGACGACGGAGATCCTGTCCGTGTCGATGAGCGGACCAAGCTCCGGGGTCTGCAACAGGCTGGTCAGCAGCGCGCTGACATCCTTGGCGCGCTCCCAGTGGCGCAGGCTGCGGCGCGGCGAGCTGTCGCCGCTGGTGCTGCCCGGGTGATTGACCCCGGCGACGATGAAGCCCTGCGCCACCAGCCCGTTGGCCAGCCAGCTCATGGCGTCGATGTTGTTGCCCGATCCATGCGACAGCAGAACCAGCGGATGTTTGCCGGCCGGATAGGGCGCGCCCATGTTGACCGGGTTGCCGACGAAGACCGGATTGTCGCCAACGAGGCCGCGATAGGTCTTGCCGCCTGCCGGATACCAGACCGAGGCCATCAGCGGACCGTCCCGGTGTGCGGCCGTGACCTGCAGCCGCTCGTGCCCGGGATCAAGCCTGTCGGCTGCCCCGGCCGGCCCTGCCAGGGCGAGGATCAGGCAAACGGACTGCACGAGATGGCGGGTGAAGGTGCGGGCGAAGTTGCGAGATGTCACGGGCATGCAGGTGTCTCCTGTGTCAGCGGGATCGCTGAGGCCAGATGACTGGCCCATGCCGTTTGGGGCGACCTCGAACCGGATTCAGGTCGCCACGAACCGGATCAAGGAGGTAGAGACAGGGAAACGGCCGGTCCGGGACCTGCATCTGGGACCCCGCAACCGGTCGCGCCGTCGCCACGCACACCCGGTTTGCCCGATGCCGAGCTTTCCTGTCCCCGTCTTTGCCGCCGCGATCCTCGCCTGCCTGCTCCTGCGTCTTGTCTGGAGCGGCGAGGGCAGTCGCTGGCTGCGCCTGCTGATCGCCGTCTCGGCGGTCCAGTCGCTGATTGCCGCCGCCGTGCAGCATTACGGGATTGTGGAGCTGCGCTTCCTCCAGCCCTTCATGGCATCCCTCATTCCGCCGCTGACCTGGCTTGCCTTCGTGCAGGGCGCCTTGCGCCCGCTGGCGCCACGGGACGGGCTGGTGCAGCTCGCCGCGCCGGCCTTCGTGCTCTTCTGCATCGTCTTTGCCCCGTTGACGCTCGACGCAGTCCTGCCGGCGCTCTTCACTGGCTACGGCCTGCTGATGCTGCATGCGATGCGGAACGGGGCGGACCGCCTGCCGCTGGCCCGGCTGGAATCCAGCGCGCCGTCCTTGCGCTCCTGGCGGCTGCTCGCGATCCTGCTGATCGGATCGGCGGCCAGCGACGTGCTGATCGTCGCCGATATCCTGTTCTTCGCCGGCGACCTCAAGGGCAGCATCACCAGCGTCACGTCCTCGCTGTTGCTGCTGGGCCTCGGACTGATGGGGCTGGAACGGGCACAGGATGAGCCCGACACGCAGGCTTCCGGCGAAGACGTCCCAATCGAGGCGGTCGAACAGGCGGACGCGGCGTATCCGAGCGACGAGGAGCGGCAGCTGGTCGGCCGCGCGTTCGATCTTCTGACGACCTCGCGCCTGGCCGCTGATCCGGACCTCACCCTTGCGCGCCTCGCCCGCCGCCTCACGGTTCCGGCCAAGACGCTCTCCGCCGCCATCAACCGGGTGGAACAGATGAACGTCAGCCAGTTCGTCAACCGTTACCGGGTCGAGCTGGCCTGCCGGGCGCTGACGGCCGGGACCAGCGTCACCGAAGCAATGTTCGAGGCGGGCTTCCGCACCAAGTCCAACTTCAACCGCGAATTCCGGCGTGTCACCGGCCAGAGCCCGACCGGGTGGCAGCAGGCAAACGCGGGCCGTGCTCAGGCCTCTGCGTCGTCCCAGCCGATCACCTGAAGCTCGGGCCAAAGGCGCTTCAGCCTTGCGCTCTTCTCGGCATGGGTCTTCGCAGTGTCGAGCACCCTGTTCGGCACCAGCCGCATGGCAAAGAGAGTGGCAAGGCCAAACGGCGCGGCGATCTCGATCTTGTTCCCTGCTGTCATCCGGGCCGCGACAGCATGCGTCTTCGACGCATAGAGCGTCAGCGCTTCCGTGCTGCAGGTGAGCCTCGGATAGGCACTGCCGAAGCGCTCGGGATACCAGAGATGCACGCGCGCCTGGTTGCGCGTCTCGATCATCCCGGACAGCGCCGGCAGCGCGCCAGCAACGGCCCGGATCACCCGGTCTTCTGCGTCGTAGGACAGGTCGCCGCCATCGAAATACGTGACGTCATAATCCTTGATGCCATGGCCAACCGGCTTGCCGGTCATCAGGTTCCAGGCGTTCTGGTAGATCCCGCCGGAAACGAGCCACGCATCGGGCAGGCGGAGATCGCGGATTGTCTCCAGGATCTGCAGCACCACCGGCATCGCGCCGATCAGCCGGACCAGCGCTCTCCGCCGCTCATCCTCGCTGGCCCGCGCCGGATCGCCCAGCCGGAGCCGGTCGCGGCTGACGTCGTCAAGGCAGGACAGGCTGGCGGACATGACAAGGCTCCGGGAATCGACGCGATGCCCGGAGCCTTGCACGGCGGCATGGCCGCCGGACGACAGGAGAGGTAAGCGCGCCGATCAGACCTGCTTCAGATAGGCCGCGATGATGTCGCGGGCAGCTTCCAGGTCCTTCTTGGCGATCATCTCGGTCACCGTGTGGATGTAGCGGGTGCCGACGACGATGCCGACCGCCCGGGCCCCGGCCGCCGCCTGCTGGGCCGCCGCGCCATCTTGCCCGCCAGACCGCAGCATGGTGCGCTGGTAGGGGATCTTCTCGGCAATGGCGAGCGCCTCGATCTCGCTGACCAGCTGGCGGTCGGCGATGAACGAGCCGTCCTTCACATGCAGGCCAAAGCCGCCGCCGAGCGTCGTCGTGCGGTCCTGTTCGGGCACGCCCGGCGTGTCGCAGGCCAGCGTCACGTCGATGCCAAGGCCGATGTCCGGCTTGATCGCGTAGGATGCGGTGCGGGCACCGCGCAGGCCCACTTCCTCCTGCGCCGTGAAGGCGACATGGATCTCGCACTCATGCTTGGCCTTGCCGAGCGCGCGGATCGCCTCGATGCCGAGCCAGCAGGCGATGCGGTTGTCGAGCGCCTTGGAGACGATGGTGTCGCCCATTTCCAGCAGCGGCTCGTCCATGGTCACCATGTCGCCGATCTTGACGATCTCCTTGGCCTTCTCGCCAAGGCCCATGTCGATGACGAACTCGTCCGGCTCCGGTACCTTCTTGCGCTCGTCGGGCGAGGAAATGTGGATCGGCCGGCCGCCGGGGTTCATCACGGCCTTGAAATCTCCCTTGTCCGTCGACACCAGCACGCGGCGCGAGAACAGGTTGCGCGGGTCAAACCCGCCGACCGGATGAACGTGGACGAAACCCTTGTCCGTCACATGCGAGACCAGGAAGCCGATCTCGTCCATATGGCAGAGCAGCATCACCTTCTTCGGCGACTTCGACTTCTTGCGCGGATCGCGCCGGCACAGGAGCGAGCCCATCGGGTCGACGGTCACCTCGTCGAACAGGCCCTTGATTTCCGTTTCGATGAGCGCCCGCACCCGGTGCTCGTGACCGGGAACGCCCGGGGTCTCGCACAGCCGGCGCAACAGATCGATGTTCATGGAAGGAGTGTTCCTGAAAAGTGATTTGGGAACCATCAGACTAGGCCTGTGTCCAGCGCCGGGGAAGAGCGTTTCAGCTCTGCTGTGCGGCTTTTCTGAAGGCCTCAGCAAATCCTGCGGGACGCCTTGTCATTGCAGGATTGCGGCTTATACTCCCGCTCGCTTCAACGGGATGCGCCATGACCACCGGCCTTGCCACGACTGGGACCAGCCTCGCCGCCAGCGGAATGCGGGCGAAGCGCTTCGTCGTGCGCCGTCTGCGCAACCCGGCCGCCCAGGGCCCGGCCTGCGGACGATTTAGCCGCTGAGGACGCTCTCGGCGCCTCTGACATTCCCGTCCGCCTTCGCCTGCCTTCCTGTGGCATGCGCGCGCAATTCTGCTAAAAGACCCAACGACCTGATCGCCTGCTGCCGGATCCGCCTGCCCGGGACCCGCACATGGCCCAACGACCGAAGAGCTCATGTCTGACATCGACAGCCTTTACACCGAGATTTCGGCCGCCATCGCCGCGGCCACCAGCGAGGCAGCCCTCGAGGAGGTGCGCATCGGCGCCCTTGGCAAGAAGGGCAGCATTTCCGAGATGCTGAAGACGCTGGGCTCGATGAGCCCGGAAGAGCGCCAGACGAGGGGCGCCGCGATCAACGGCCTCAAGACCCGCGTCACCGACGAACTGGCCGCCCGCAAGGACGTGCTCAAGGAAGCCGCGCTCGAGGCGCGTCTGGCCAGCGAGCGGGTCGACGTCACCTTGCCGCTGCGCGCCGCGCCTGCCGAAATGGGCCGGATCCATCCGATCGCCCAGGTGATCGACGAGCTGACCGCGATCTTTGCCGACATGGGCTTCTCGGTCGCCGAAGGTCCGGATATCGAAAGCGACGAGCTGAACTTCACCGCGCTGAACTTCCCGCTCGGCCATCCGGCACGCGACATGCACGACACCTTCTTCTTCCATCCGGACGAAGCCGGTGAACGCCTGCTGCTGCGCACCCACACCTCGCCGGTGCAGATCCGCACCATGCGCAGCCAGCAGCCGCCGATCCGCGTCATCATTCCGGGGCGCACCTATCGCTGCGACAGCGACCAGACCCACACGCCGATGTTCCATCAGGTGGAAGGCCTCGTCATCGACAAGGGCAGCCACATGGGTCACCTGAAGTGGATCCTGGAGGAGTTCTGCAAGGCCTTCTTCGAGGTCAAGGACATCAAGATGCGCTTCCGCCCGTCCTTCTTCCCCTTCACGGAGCCGTCCATGGAAGTGGACATCCAGTGCGACCGTTCGGGCGCCGAGGTGAAGTTCGGGGAAGGCAACGACTGGCTCGAGATCCTCGGCTGCGGCATGGTGCATCCCAACGTCATCCGCAACTGCGGCCTCGATCCGGACGAGTACCAGGGCTTTGCCTGGGGCATGGGCATCGACCGCATCGCCATGCTGAAATACGGCATGCCGGACCTGCGCGCCTTCTTTGATGCCGATGTCCGCTGGATCAAGCACTACGGCTTCCGCCCGCTCGACCTGCCGACGCTGTTCGGCGGCCTGTCGTCCTGACCCGATCGATCCCTCCCGGCGTGCCGCGCAGGGGCCGTCAGCCCGGCCCGCGCGCTGCCAAAGACACGAGATGACACGATGAAGTTCACGCTTTCCTGGCTCAAGGAGCATCTGGAGACCGACGCGACGCTCGACCAGATCGTCGAGCGCCTGACCATGATCGGTCTGGAAGTCGAAGACGTCACCGACCGCGCCGCCCGCCTCGCCCCGTTCAAGATCGCCAAGGTCGTCTCGGCCGAACAGCACCCGAACGCTGACCGCCTGCGCGTGCTCAAGGTCGACACCGGCTCGGGTGAGCTGCTGCAGGTCGTCTGTGGCGCGCCCAACGCCCGCGCCGGCCTCGTCGGCGTGCTCGGCAAGCCGGGCGACTACGTCCCCGGCCTCGACGTCACCCTCTCCGTCGGCAAGATCCGCGATGTCGAGAGCTTCGGCATGATGTGCTCCGAGCGCGAGCTGGAGCTGTCGGACGAGCACAACGGCATCATCGACCTGCCGCAAGACGCCCCCATCGGCATGTCCTTCGCCGAATACATGGGGCTTGGCGATCCGGTGATCGAGATCGGCCTGACGCCGAACCGCCCGGACTGCACCGCCGTCTACGGCATCGCCCGGGATCTCGCCGCCGCCGGCCTCGGCAAGCTGAAGGAGCGCAAGCACCTGCAGATCCGGGGCAGCTTCCCGTGCCCGACCAAGGTCGTCCTCGACTTCGGCGACACTCCGGCCCTGTGCAAGGCCTTCGGCCTGCGCCTCGTCAGGGGCGTCAAGAACGGCCCGTCGCCGAAGTGGCTGCAGGACCGTCTGGTTGCCATCGGCCTGCGCCCGATCAACGCGCTGGTCGACATCACCAACTACATGACCTTCGACCAGGGCCGCCCGCTGCACGTCTTCGATGCGGCCAAGGTGACCGGCAATCTGGTCGTCCGCCGCGGCCGCGCCGGCGAGGAGATCGAGGGCCTCAACGGCAAGACCTACCAGGTCGACGACAGCATCTGCGTCATCGCCGATGACAAGGGGCTGGAGTCGCTCGGCGGCATTCTCGGCGGCGAGCATTCCGGCTGCGACGAGACCACCGTCGACGTGCTGATCGAATCCGCGCTCTGGGACGAGACCGGCATCGCCCGCACCGGCCGCAAGCTCGGCGTCAACACCGATGCCCGCTACCGCTTCGAGCGCGGCGTCGATCCGGACTTCATGCTGCCGGGTCTCGAGATGGCGACCCAGATGGTGCTGGACCTGTGCGGCGGCACGCCGTCGGAGGTTGTCAGCGTCGGCCAGGTGCCGGACACCTCGCGCATCATCGAGTTCCCCTACCGCGAAGTGAAGCGCCTCACCGGCCTCGACCTGCCGGTTCCGGAAATCAACCTGATCCTCAAGTCGCTCGGCTTCTGGATCTCCGGCAGCGGTGAGACCGTCCGCGTCGCCCCGCCGAGCTGGCGTCCGGACATCGAGGGCAAGGCCGATCTTGCCGAGGAGGTCATGCGCATCGCCGGTCTCGACCGCGTCGCGCCGACGCCGCTGCCGCGTTCCGGCTCCGTCGGGGCCAGGGTGTTGACCGCCAGCCAGATCCGCCGCTCCCGTGCCCGCCGCACGCTGGCCGCGCGCGGCATGGACGAGGCCGTCACCTGGTCCTTCATCGCCAAGGCCCATGCGGAAGCCTTCGGCGGCGGCGCGCGCGAGCTGGAGCTCGCTAACCCGATCTCCGCCGACATGTCGCAGATGCGCCCGAGCCTGCTGCCGGGCCTGATCGCGGCTGCACAGCGCAACGCCGACCGCGGCTATGCCGATGTCGCCCTGTTCGAGGTCGGTCAGGTGTTCCTCACCGCCCGCGAGGATGGCCAGCGCATGGTCGTCGCCGGCGTCCGCCGCGGCACCGCCAAGCTCGCCGGCAATGGCCGGCACTGGTCGGGCTCCGCCGGCAGCGTTGACGTGTTTGATGCCAAGGCCGATGCGGAAGCCGTTCTGGCCGCCGCCGGCGCGCCGGTCGACAAGCTGCAGGTCTTCACCGATGCGCCCGGCTGGTTCCATCCGGGCCGCTCCGGCGCCTTCAAGCTCGGTCCGAAGCAGACGCTCGCCGTCTTCGGCGAGGTGCATCCGCGCACGCTGGGGCTGATGGACGTCGCCGGTCCGCTGGTGGCCTTCGAGATCTATCTCGACGCCATCCCCGAGCCGAAGGCCAAGCCGACCCGCTCCAAGGGCGCGCTCGACATCGCCGACCTGATGCCGGTCCGCCGCGACTTCGCCTTCGTGGTCGACAAGGACCTCAGCGCCGACAAGCTGCTGAAGGCCGCCCGTGGCGCCGAGAAGACGCTGATCGCCGACGTCAACCTCTTCGACATCTACGAAGGGCAGGGCGTGGGCGAAGGCAAGAAGTCGCTTGCCATCGACGTGACGCTGCAGCCCAAGGACCGCACGCTGACCGACGAGGAAATCGACGCCGTGGCAAAGAAGATCGTCGCCGCCGTCGAAAAGGCCACCGGCGGCACCCTGCGCGGCTGAGCGGTCTGATCCTGAATGCAGAAGCCCCGCGTGTGACCCAAGCGGGGCTTCTTTTTACGCTGATATTTACCCGGCTAACAATGTGCCGGATCAGAGCGCCGCATCGACGATCACATGCGACCGGCCATGGCTGCAGGCCTCGATCCGTGCGTCGACCCGGTAGACCTCGCGCAGCAGACCGGCCGTGATCACCTCGCCCACTGGTCCGCTGGCCACCAGCTGGCCGTTGGCCACCACCATCGCCTGGTCGCAGTAGCGCAGGGCGTGGTTGAGATCATGCAGCGCGATCAGCACCGCGATGCCCTGCCGACGGGCAAGGCCCTGCATGTACTGCAGCACCTCGATCTGGCGGAACAGGTCCAGCGCCGAGGTCGGCTCGTCCATCAGCAGCACGCGCGGCTTGCGCACCAGCGCCTGGGCGATGGCGACGAGCTGCCGCTGCCCGCCGGATAGCTGCCCGAGGTCGCGGAAGGCAAGGTCGGTGATCTTCAGCGAGGTGAGGATCTCGTCGATCTCGTCCAGCTCGCCATCGGCAACGCGCCACGAGCCGCCCTGCTTGGCAGCCAGAAGCACGGACTCGTAGACTGTCAGCACCGCATTGGCGCCGGTGTCCTGCGGCATGTAGCAGATCGGATGCGAGAGACTGTCCGTCCCCGACAGGTGGACCACGCCCTCACCCTTGATCAGCCCGGCGATGCGCTTGAACAGGGTCGACTTGCCGGCCGCATTCGGGCCGATCACCGCCGTCAGGGTGCCGCCCGACAGCGGTCCGGCGGACAGGCCGGAGAAGACGGCTTGCTTGCCGTAGCGCGCTCCCAGCGCTTCGAGCGTCAGGCTCACCATGCGCGCCTCCTGTTGGTGAAGATCAGCGAGAAGAAGAACGGCACGCCGACCAGCGCGGTGATCACGCCGATGGGCAGGATCGCCCCCGGAATGATCATCTTCGACAGGACCGACGTGGCCGACAGCATCAGCGCTCCGCAGAGCAGCGAGCCGGGCAGGAAGAAGCGCTGGTCCTCGCCCAGCAGCATTCGCGCGATATGCGGGCCGACGAGGCCGATGAAGCCGATGGTGCCGACGAAGGACACCGGGATCGCCGCCAGCAGGCTGACGAGCATCAGCGTTTCAAGCCGCAGCTGCTTCACGTTGACGCCGAAGGAGGCGGCCTTGTCATCGCCGAGCCGCAGCGCCGTCAGCGCCCAGGCCTGACGCGCGAACAGCGGCACGCAGACGACGAGCACGGCGCCGGTCACCGCCACCTTGCTCCAGGTCGCCTTGGTCAGCGAGCCCATGGTCCAGAACACCACCGCCGCCAGCGCCTGCTCGGAGGCCAGATACTGCAGCAGCGCCAGAAGCGCGTTGAAGGTGAACACCAGCGCGATGCCGAGCAGCACGATCGTCTCCACCGTCACCCCGCGCAGCGTCGAGACGGCATAGATGAACAGCGAGGCCAGCATCGCCATCAGGAACGCGTTGATCGGCACCATCAGCTCGAGCGCCAGCGGGAACACGGCAACACCGGCCACCAGTGCCAGCGCCGCGCCGAAACTGGCTGCCGCCGAAATGCCGAGCGTGAAGGGGCTGGCCAGCGGATTGGCAAGGATCGTCTGCATCTGCGCACCGGCCAGCGACAGCGACGCCCCCACCGTCACGGCCATCAGCGCGATGGGCATGCGGATGTCCCAGATGACCACGCGCAGCTGGTCCGAGACCCCGGCCGGGTCGACCAGCGCCGACAGCACCTCGCCAAGGCTGTAGCGGGCCGGCCCGAGGCCCATGTCGAGGGCGACGCTGAGGGCCAGCGTCACCAGCATCAGCGCCAGAATGATCAACCGCCGCGCGGTCAGCGCCCGGTAGCGCAGGCCGCCGGCGTCACCGGTTTCGGCCGGGGTCTTGGCCAGATCTGCTGCATCGACAACGGCCATCATCACCGCACCTCACTCGTCTGGATTGCCGCCGGAAACAGGAACAGGGCGACTGCCGCCCGCGGGATGCCGTGTGTCATTGCGTTGTCCACCTGCGCGACGGGGCCGGTGTTGCCACCGGCCCCGGATCGGGTCACTTGAGCGAGACGAAGTAGCCCGGGCGGTATTCGACCGGCAGGAAGCGCGTGTGCAGTTCCTTGAAGGTCGCATCCACGTCCACATCCTGGAACAGGTCCGGATGCAGCCACTTGGCAATCTGCTGCACGGCGATGAACTGGTACGGGCTGTTGTAGAACTGGTGCCAGATCGCATGGACGTTCTGGTCCTTGACCGCCTTGATGCCGGTGAAGGCCGGGCGCTCGGTCAGGCCCGCGAGCTTGGCCCTGGCTTTGGCGGCGTCAGCGCCCGGTCCCACGCCGACCCACTTGCCCCCCGGGACATAGAGTTCCCAGTTGGAGCCGGTGATGATCACCTGATCCGGGTTGGAGGCGATGATCTGCTCCGGGTTGACCGTGCCGAAGGTGCCGGGAATGAACTCGGCCGCCATGTTGATGCCGCCAGCCAGGTCGACCATCTTGCCGAAGTTCTCGTTGCCGAAGGACATGCAGCAATCGTCGCTGTAGCCGCCGGCGCGTTCCATGAACACGACGGGCTTCTTCAGGTCGCCGGCCTTGGCCAGACGGTCGGTCACCGTCGCCATCTGCTCCTGACGGAAGCTGACGAACTCCTCGGCGCGGGCTTCCTTGCCGAACAGCTTGCCGATGATGCGCATCGAGGCGTCGGTGTTCTGCATCGGCTTCTCGCGGAAGTCGATGTAGACCAGCGGGATGCCGACCTTGGCCAGCTTCTCGATATAGCCGGCCTCCTCTGTCGCCGACTTGGCCTCGGTGTTCATGATGATGACGTCGGGCTTCAGCGCCACGGCCTGCTCGATGTCGAACGTGCCGTCCTTCATGCCGCCGAAGGTCGGGATCGTGGCCATCTCGGGGAACTTCTCGAGATAGGCGGTGTAGCCGTCGAGATCGGCCTTCCGGAAGTCGTCGCGCCAGCCGACCACGCGGCCGAACGGCTTTTCGGTGTCCAGCGCTGCCGTAAAGTAGATCTGCCGTCCTTCGCCGAGGATGACGCGTTCGACAGGCACGGCGACTTCAACCTCGCGTCCCGTGATGTCCTTGATCTTCACGACTTCGCCTGCAACTGCAGTCTCTGCAATCAGGGCGAGCGATACCGCTGCGGCAAAAGCCACATTCTTGAACGTCAGCACTTTCGATCTCCTGTGGGAGGAATGGGGTGATCTAATTTTTTATGACTTTCGTAGTCAACTTTTTTCTTTTAGAAGGTTTCCAGTCTTTCCAATCACTTGCAGGGAAAACCAGGCAGATGGTCACGCTCGCGCATGGCGCAAACCACGGACTTCGCGAGGAAATAAAGGCCTACTGGTCCGCCCGGGCGGCCAGTTTCGACAGCCAGCCGGGGCATGAAATTTTCTCGGAGGAAGAGCGGGCAGCCTGGCACAGGTTGCTGCGCCGGCACCTGGGAGAGGGCGAGGGACGCAAGGCGCTCGACCTCGCCTGCGGCACCGCCGTTGTCTCGCATCTTCTGGATGACCTGGGCTTTCAGGTCACCGGGCTCGACTGGGCCGAGCCCATGCTGGAGCTGGCCCGGAGCAAGGCCCGCACGCGCGGCCGGTCGATCCGTTTCCTGATGGGCGACGCGGAAAACACCATGGAGCCGGATGCCAGCTACGACGTCATCACCAACCGGCATCTGGTCTGGACACTCGTCGATCCGCTCGCCGCCTTTCGCGACTGGCACCGTGTGCTGAAGCCCGGCGGCAAGCTGCTGATCGTGGACGGCGATCACGTCAACCCCGGCCTTGCGGCCCGGCTGATCAGGCGGCTCTCGGCCTTTGTCGCGCGCCTGTCAGGCGACGCAGCCGTGCAGCACGGTCCCGCCCCCGGCCAGATGGAAACCCATCTGTCCATCCTTTCGCGCGTGCATTTCTCGCAAGGCGCCCGGGCGGACGAGGTCGTGAAACTCCTGCGACAAGCCGGCTTCGACACGATCACGGTCGACACCGACATGCGGGCGATCCACAAGGCGCAGCGGTCGAATTTCAGCTTCCTGAAGGGGCTGGAGCGCGCGACCCAGCATCGCTACGCGATCTGCGCCAGCCGGAGCTGAGATCCGGCCTCAGATGATCTCGTCCTCGTCGAACAGGGTGTCGCGCTCGTGCGCCTCGCCCTCTTCGGCGACCGCCGGGCCAGCGGACGTCAGCTTGGCCACATGGAACAGCGCATCGCCCTGGTTGACCACCGGCAGATGCGAATGACCGATGATCAGCCCGTCATGCGGGCTGTGCAGCTCGAATTCCGTGTCGCCAAAGGGATCTGCAACAACCCCCAGCAGCTCGCCGGCCGAGGCGTGATGTCCCGACTGGCGCAAGGCCCGGAAGATGCCGCCTTCCGGCGCCCGGATCCAGAAGGACTTGCGCGAGTAGAGCGGCGTCTTGCCGGCCTTCAGCACGGGTTTCGGCGCCTGTCCGGGCAGCATGCCAAGCCGGTGCATGACCGCGACGATGCCCCGTTCCCCCACGCGGATCGCCTCTTCGTCAAAGCGCAGAGCCTCTCCGGCCTCATACAGCAGCACATCCACGCCCATCGCCAGCGCCGTCTCGCGCAGCGAGCCATGGCGCAGGTTCGCCTCCATCACCAGCGGCGCGCCGAAGGCATCGGCAAGCTCACGCATCCGGCCGCTGTAGCGCGCGACGCGCAGCTGCGGCAGGTTGGTGCGGTGCAGCGCGGCGGTGTGCAGGTCGATGCCGACATCGGAGCGGGCGACGATTTCCTTGCGGAACAGGTCTGCCAGCTGGGCCGCCAGCGACCCGCGCTCGGAGCCGGGGAACGAGCGGTTGAGGTCGCGCCGGTCCGGCAGATAGCGTGAATGCGAGATCAGGCCGTAGGCATTGACCACCGGAATGGCGAGCAGCGTTCCGGCAAGGCGGCCGAGCTGCGGCTTCCTGAGGATGCGGCGAATGATCTCGACGCCAAGAACCTCATCACCATGCACGACGCCGGAGATGAACAGCACCGGCCCGGGCTTCCTGCCATGCACCACCTGCACCGGCAGTGTCATCGGCGTGTGGTTCGACAGCAGGCTGAAGGGCAGGTCCACCGTGCGCCGCTCGCCGGCGGCAATCTCGAAGGGCCCGATCTTGAACGGATCGCGCCGCACGGTGTCTGTCATCTCTCAGCCCTTGCCCTTGGTCTTGGTCTGGCCCGCCTTTGCGTGCTTCTCGATAAACTCGATGATTTTCCCGGCAACGTCCACCCCCGTTGCCTTTTCAATGCCTTCGAGGCCGGGCGAGGAGTTCACTTCCATCACCACGGGACCGTGGTTGGAGCGCAGCATGTCGACGCCGGCCACGTTCAGCCCGAGCGCCTTGGCGGCCCGGATCGCGGTCGAACGCTCCTCCGGGGTGATCTTGATGGCCTCGGCCGAGCCGCCCCGATGCAGGTTGGAACGGAACTCGCCGATGCCGCCCGTGCGGCGCATCGAGGCGACAACCTTGCCGCCGATCACCAGCGCGCGGATGTCGGAGGAGCCGGCCTCCTTGATGTACTCCTGCACCAGGATGTTCACGTTGGCGCCGCGGAAGGCCTCGACCACCGACTTCGCCGAGGACATGGTCTCGCCGAGCACCACACCGATCCCTTGCGTTCCCTCCACCAGCTTGATGATCGCCGGGGCGCCGCCCACGAGCTTGATCACTTCCTCCGCCTGCTTCGGATCGTAGGCAAAGGCCGTCACCGGTAGGCCGATGCCCTCGCGCGCCAGGATCTGCAGTGCGCGCAGCTTGTCGCGCGAGCGGCCGATGGCGACCGATTCATTGAGTGGATAGACACCCATCATCTCGAACTGGCGCAGCACGGCGAGGCCATAATAGGTCACCGAAGCGCCGATGCGCGGAATGACCGCGTCATGGCCGGTGACCCGCTCGCCGTTGTAGATCACCGAGGGCCGGTGGGACGTGATGTCCATGTAGCAGCGCAAGGTGTTGTAGATCGTGAGCGTATGCCCCCGTGCCTCGGCCGCCTCCACCAGGCGCTTGTGCGAATAGAGGCCCGGGTTTCGGGCAAGCATGGCAAGGCGCATGGCAGGTCACTCTCCAGCGAGGAAGCAGCGCCAATATCCCAAATCCGCATCCGTCCGCTAGCGGGATTTTTGTGAAGGTTTTCTGACCCTTCGTCCGGCGAGGAAGCTTCGTGAGGGATCAATGATGAGCCGGCTGTGCATTGCCGAGCGGCCCACAAGCATTGGCAGCTTCATGTCCGAGCGATCCGTCAGTGTCAGCTCGATCTGCCACTGTAATCCGGCAAAGGACAGAGTCGTGTGGATAGTCAGCCTCTGCTCGGCGTGACCGGACGAGGACTTCACCCGACGCAGGTCCAGAAGCGGCGCGGTGTGGCGCAGCAGCCCGCCGGCATCCGGCGCATCCGTGTCGAGGTCGAAGTTCACATGCGCGCGCCCGTCGATCTCGATCACCTGCGCCCGGGGCACGTGCAGCGCCGAGGAGCGCGCACCGGTGTCGAACTTGGCCATGAGCCGCGGCACGCCGAGATCCGGCAGGCTCACCCATTCCTTCCAGCCCACCACCAGCTTGCCGTCCAGCTCGGTCGGCGTTGCGCTGCTGCGGGAAGGGGTCGGATCGGTGGACATGCTCACCCGGGGGCTCCTGTCTGCGTCGGACGCACCGCCGATAGGCGCAATTGCCGGCCCGGTCAAACGGAATCGACCAGCCGCACCCGGATCAGGCCGCGCACGGAATTGCCGACATAGACCGGATCACCCGTCGTCAGATCGGCCCGCGTCAGGTCGGCTTCTGCCGCAATCCGCCTCTCCAGCAGCGCCGCGCGCAGCGTGCCCGGCAGCACCCCGTGGCGCAGCGCCGGCGTCAGCAGCCGCCCGTTCCAGGCCACGAACAGCGTCGTGAAACTGCCCTCGGTGAGGAACCCGTCCGTGTTCTCGAACAGCACTTCCCGAAGACCCGGCTTCGTCGCCACCATCCGGTTGCGCGTGCCGTCGTAGATCTCCCGGTTGGTGGTCTTGTGATAGTAGAAGCGGTCGCTTGCGTCGGTCCGGACATCCGCCAGGCACACGTCCCAGACCTCGCCCGGGGCAACGGCCTGCATCGGCGCATGGGTGATCTGGTGGCTGCCGTCGCTGGCCAGTTCCAGCCGCACCCGCGTCAGCCCGGCAAAGCCTGCTGCCACGCCCTGCAGCGCCGCCTCCACGGCGGCAAGATCGCAGGTGAAGCCGAAATAGGCGGCCGACCCGGCCAGCCGGTCGAGATGCCGCTCCAGGAGCAGATAGCCCTCGTCCGGGCTCCAGCCGAGCGTCTCGATCAGCCCGAAGGCCGGTGGCTCGGCGGCGGTCAGGAACTTCAGCTTGAGCAGGCACTCGTCATATTCGGGCGCGGCACCGGAATCGAACACCACCCCGGACCCGACGCCGGCCTCGCCCAGTCCGGTGTCGCGCAGCACCAGCGTGCGGATCGCCACGTTGAAGCGGAAGTCGCCCGCAGGCGTCACATGGCCGATGGAGCCCGTGTAGATCCCGCGCGGCCCGGTCTCCTCGGCCTTGATGATCTGCATTGCCGAGAGTTTCGGCGCTCCGGTGATCGAGCCGCAGGGGAACAGGTTGGCGATGATCTCGCTAAGCCCAACGCCGTCCTCCAGCTCGCCCTCGACGCCCGTCACCATCTGGTGCAGGCTCCTGTAGCGCTCGACCGCGAACACGTCATGCACGCTCACCGAGCCGGGCTTGCAGACGCGCGACAGGTCGTTGCGCATCAGGTCGGCGATCATCACGTTCTCGGCCCGCTGCTTCGGGTCACCGGCCAGCGCCGCGGCAATCGCCGCATCCTCGCTGCCGTCGCGCCCGCGCGGGGCGGTGCCCTTCATCGGCCGGGTGCGCAGCCTCTGGCCTTCCCGCTCCAGGAACAGTTCCGGCGACAGCGACAGGATCGCCCGGTCCTCCAGCTGCAGGAACGCCCCGTGCGCCACCGGCTGGCGCCGGATCAGCCGCGCAAACTGCGCCGCCGCCGGGCCCTGGTGGCGGAAGCGGGCCCGCATGGTCAGGTTGGCCTGATAGATGTCCCCCACCGCCAGATGGTGCTGCACGGCTGCGAAAGCCTGCGCATAGCGGGCCCGGTCCATGTCGTAAGTGAAGCTGTCGATGGTGGCATGCGCCAGATCATTGGCCCTGTCATTGGCCAGTCCGCCTGCCCCCTCGCCGGGCTGACCGGCGGCCTGTCCCAGCAGGTCGTCCAGCGCCTCCAGCGTCAGGATCTGCGGAGCGTCATAGACGCCGAACCAGGCCAGCGGCTCGCCAGTGTCCTGCCAGCTTGCCGCCAGCTTCGGCTCGAAGGCAAAGCCGAACTCATAGGCAAGGAACCCGGCCAGATGCGCGCCCGCAGCCCGCTCGGCCTCCAGCCTGGCGAGGAAGTCCTGCGACTCCCTGACGTGCCGGCATGCCAGGCTGCGCCGTGGCCGCGTGAACAGCAGCGCCCGCTTCCGCGTCAGCGCATCCACCAGGATCACCGTTCCGGGTCGAAGCGCCGGCGGTGTCGCGGTCTGGGGAAGGGAGTGGGTCAGCGTATCGGCCAAGGGTCTCGTGCATCCGGTTGGAACGGTCGGCCCAGACATAAGGCGCTGCCGGTCGGGGCCAAGGACTGCCCCGCTGTTTACACCGCTGCCGGCGGGCGTCAACGCGTCTTCCCGGCGCTCGGTCGCCCCGATCCGCCGTCGGCATGGTGCAGGGGCTGGTCCGGCACGCCAGGCCAGATCCGCGAGCAGGACTGGCGTGTCAGCTCATCCAGCGCAGGACCCGGGCGCGGACCGGGTTCTGGAACGCGCGACCCTCAGCCTGCGAATCCGCCCATTCCCGCTTCAGCTGCATCCACCAGCGGCCCTGCGTGTCCGCGTCGTTGATCAGCATCAGCCTCGGATTGTACTCCAGTCCCTCGCGCTGCTGGATCACCACGCGCCGGTCCTGGCCGAGGAAGGTGTTCATGAGATGCCGCACCAGCGGCTTGAACGGCCGGATCCAGCCCATGCTGGCCCAGAACATCTGCCGGACCTCGGTCTCGTCCTCCGTCACCGGGGTGATGGTGGTGAGGCCGACGACGGAATGCCGGGAGCCCTTGATGTGTTCGATGCGCAAGCCGGGCAGGGCATAGCGGATTTCGGTGGTCACGTCGTCGCCCAGCAGCCGGTAGGCAATGTTCTGCGGCGGCAGCTTGTGGCGCACCATGGCCCAGCCAAGCTCCGAGGGCTCGAATTCCTTGCGCTTCGGGCGCAGCTTCGTGGCGTTCTTCTTGAACCACCATGAGGTGTGCACGAAGGCGGCGTGGGTCGGATCCATCAGGCCGAGTGCGGCATGGTCCACGGAACAGACGAAGGGCTGCATGATGTGCACGGCCGGACCCGTGTCGGCGGCAAAGTCTGGCAGCATCGGCGGACGCGGCTGGCGGCCCTCGTCGGGGCGTTCGCCGGCGGCGGAGAAATAGATCCACACCAGGCCCTGCTGCTCGATCGCCGGATAGGCACCGCAGGTGATCTTGGAATAGTCGATCACCTGATCCTCATGGGTGGAGGGGATGTCGACACAGACGCCTTCGGTGTTGAAGCGCCAGCCGTGATAGCAGCACTGCACCGTCTCGCCGTCGAAGGTGCCGTGGCGCAGCGGGATGCCGCGGTGCGGACAGATGTCGCGCAGCGCGAAGATCCGGCCCGCCTTGTCGCGGCCGATCAGCACCATGTCGCCCATCAGCTTGCGGCCGGTCATGGCGCCAGGCTTGATCTCCGACCCCAGGCAGGCGACGTACCAGAGCCCGCGCAAGAGTTCCGCCTTCAACTTGTCCACGCAGTGTTCTCCAGGACTGGCATGAGGATGGCCGATGCCGTCCGGCGCGCGTTGCGGCCGGTTGCTGCGGATTTAGCCCGTCAGGCGGGGGCGCTCAAGGGGGCAGTCCCTCCGGGTGAACCCGGAGGCGGGGCAATGCCTCAGGCGAAGCCGGAAATCAGGTTGCCGAGCTGCTTGTCGGTGCCGGCGTAAAGCGAGGACACGGACGCGCTCTGATAGCTGGAGGACACGCTGTTGCCGCTCACTTCGACGGTCATCGCGCTGGCGGAACGGGACGTCAGGCCGGTCTGGCTGTTGTAGGAGACCCGGTCGAAGGAGACGAAGGACGCGGAGATCTTCTGTCCGCCGATCTCGCCCTCGATGACGGTTTCGGTGATCGTCGCGCTTTCGTAGGCCGCCGAGGCGCCGCTGGCCCCGTCCTCCCCGAGCGCGCCGCGGATCTTGTCGGCCGTCTGCAGGTAATCCTCGATGGTGGCGAGCTTGCCGGAGCCGTCGTCCTCGTCGGTCTTCTCGCTCTTGCCCTTCTCGACCGCCTCCTGCAGCGCCGCGATCACCACCGCATCTTCCTCTGCCTTCTTGGCGGCAAGGTCGAGGATGTTGGCAGCCGGTGCTGCCGGCGCAGCGCCCCTGTCCAGAGCGCCCCTGTCCTGTGCGCCCCTGTCCAGCGCGCCCTTGCCCGTCGCGCCCGCGTCCAGCGCCCCGCCCGCCAGCTGTCCCGAAAGCGGGCCGGACTGGGCTGCAAAGAGGCTGGCGGTGGTCGTCTTGGACTGGATGGAGAGCTGCATGGGAGGGCTCCACGTCCCGCTTGCGCACCGGCTGGGGCAAATCTGGGCAGGTTCACCCTTGCCCGAATTGGTTAAGATCCCGTTAACCCTTGCCCCGCCGCGCGACAGGCGGTGACCGGGCGATGACCGGGCGGTGACGGGGGCGGTGGCCGGGCCGCGGCCGGAATGCCGGCAGTTCGCGCGCCCGGGTGTGGCCCTTCACGCGTCCACTGCGTCGCGGCGGCCGTTGCAGCTTGGGAAAAGTATCGAAGCGTTAACGATGTGATGGGACAGTTTCCGGGTATGATCCGGGATTGGCCGTGAAAACCGGATTCCATCCCATCCCGCTGTCCTTAATCTCGCCGGGATTGGAAGGATCTTTCGTCTGGAGCCTTCCGGAGGCAAGTGTCTGTCGCAGGTCTGAGTGTTCCATGTGCCGTCTGGCTGCCTATCTCGGGACTGAAATCCCGCTCGAAAACATCATCGCCAAGCCGAAGCACTCCCTGCTGGTGCAGAGCCTCGACGCGCAGGAGGCCAAGCTTCGCGTCAATGGGGACGGCTTCGGGATTGCCTGGTACGGCCACCAGACCGAGCCGGGCCTGTTCAAGGACGTCCTGCCGGCCTGGGCGGACACCAACCTGCAGAGCATCTGCCGTCTGGTGAAGGCAAGGCTGTTCTTGGCCCATGTCCGCGCCGCCACGACGGGCGCCACGTCGCGGGACAATTGCCATCCCTTCTCCTGCGGCCGCTGGGCCTTCATGCACAACGGCAACATCGGCGACTTCTGCCGCATCCGCCGCGAGATGGAGATGCTGGTGTCCGAGGACTACTACGCCTGTCGCAAGGGCACGACCGACAGCGAGCTGTTCTTCCTCCTCATGCTGACCAACGGGCTCGATGTGGATCCGCAGGCTGCCCTGCACCGCACCCTGTCCCAGGTCATCGACATCGCCCGTCGCCGCACCACGGGCGAGAAGCCGATCCGTCTCACCTGCGTCTTTACCGAGGGGACCCGGATCTTTGCCTTCCGTTTCGCCGATGACGCCCAGGCCCCGACACTCTACCTGTCGGAATGCCTCGACCACGGCGGCCGCGCCTTTGCCTCCGAGCCGCTGGAAGGGGCCTGCGCCCGCTGGCGTCCCGTGGAGCCCGACCGGCTCTACGTGCTCTCCTGCGAGGGCGCCGAGGTGCATCCCCTGAAGCTTGAGCAGCCCGTGTTTGCCGCTTGACGTTTTTCCATATCTGGGATTTATTCTCGGATATGGAAAACAAGGCATCGTCCGAGACGGCTCTCGACCACCAGATCGCCCAACGTCTGCGCCAGCTCCGCCAGGACCGTGGCTGGTCGCTCGACGAGCTGGCCCGCCAGAGTGGCGTCAGCCGCGCCACCCTGTCCCGGCTCGAGAATGCCGAGGTCAGCCCGACCGCACAGGTCCTCTCCCGCCTCTGCACGGCTCATGGCCTCACCCTGTCCCGGTTGATGCAGCTGGTCGAGGACGAGGTCGCAGCGCTCGTGTCGCGATCCTCCCAGTCCCTGTGGACCGATCCGGACAGCGGCTATCAGCGCCGGATCGTGTCTCCGCCCGCTCCGGCGCTGGCCGGCGAAGTGCTGGAGGCAAGCCTCCCGCCCGGAACGCGCATCGC